>JAJXUO010000075.1 GCA_021782815.1 Pseudomonadota bacterium | reverse complement strand
CATCGCGACGCCGGTTAGGAGCAAGGCGACGCGCGCCTGATGGCGCGTTAGCCAAGGGTTTCGGAGAAACCCGCCCGGCGCATGAGGGGCGGTGATCGGTTCCGATCACCGCAACTCGGTATAAGATTCCGCTTGGATTACGGGGGCGCTTTCTCTTATGGTGCCGCCTCACGATCGCTGGAGGCTGGTGCGTCTCTGCTTTGAGAGACGATGCCAACGTATGATCGGGGCCGCCATTCGGGCCGCCCGCGCATGACGCAGTCTTCTCTGACAAAGAGTCCCTCCCGCGTGCTTTTTAAGAGCCTGTCCCCCGTTGGACGGGCCGTTTCCTCATGCCGAAGGGATGTACCCCTGTGTCATTTGCCGATCTTTCCCTGCATCCGCTGCTGCTGAAGGCCCTGGAGGCCGAAGGTTACACCGAGGCGACGCCGGTGCAGGCCGCCGCCATTCCCGCCGGTCTGGAGGGCCGCGACCTGCTGGCCACCGCCGAAACCGGCACCGGTAAAACCGCCGCCTTCCTGCTGCCGGCCTTGAGCCGCCTGGTGGACAAGATGCCGCGCCCGGCCGGGGCGCCGCGCATCCTGGTGCTGGCCCCCACCCGCGAACTGGCCCGCCAGGTGCTGCAAAGCGCCCGCAAGCTGGGCAAGTTCCTGCGTCTCAACACCGTGGAACTGGTGGGCGGCATGCCCTACCGCGACCAGTTGCGCCTGCTGGCCAAGCCGGTGGACGTGGTGGTGGCCACTCCCGGCCGCCTGATCGACCATGTGCAGCGCGGCCGCCTGTTCCTCGACGGCGTCGAGGTGCTGGTGCTGGACGAGGCCGACCGCATGCTGGACATGGGCTTCCTCGAGGATGTGGAGGCGGTGGCCGCCGCCTGCGGGCCGCAGCGCCAGACCATGCTGTTCACCGCCACCCTCGATCAGCGCATGGGCCGTCTGGCCGAGCGGCTGCTCAAGGATCCGGTGCGGGTGGCGGTGGAACGCACCGAAACCGCGCCGCTGATCGAGCAGCGCCTGCATCACGCCGACGATCTCAGCCACAAGCGCCGCCTGCTGCATCATTTCGCCGACCAGTCCGAGGTGGCCAAGGCCATCATCTTCGCCGCCACCAAGCGCGACGCCGATACCCTGGCCCGCGAACTGCTGGATGCCGGCCACGCCGCCGGCGCCCTGCACGGCGACATGAGCCAGGGCCAGCGCAACCGCACCCTCGATCAGTTGCGCCAGGGCCGCATCCGCCTTCTGGTGGCCACCGACGTGGCGGCGCGCGGCATCGACGTGCGCGATATCAGCCATGTCATCAATTTCGATCTGCCGCGCGTGCCCGAGGATTACGTGCACCGTATCGGCCGCACCGGCCGGGCCGGCGCCGAGGGCGTGGCCATTTCCCTGGCCTCGCGCGCCGACCGCGAAGCCTTGCAGCGCATCGAGCTTTACCTGAAAACCCGCATGACGGTGCATGTGGTGCCGGGGCTGGAACCCAAGCGGCCGCTGAGCGCGGCGCCGGCCGGTCGTCCCGCCGGCAAGGGCCGTCCCTTCGTCAAAAGCGGCAAGGGGGGGCGTCCGGGCGGCAAGCCCACCGGCCCCCGCGCCGATCGTCCGCACGGCGGGCCCGGCCATGGCCACGCGCCCCGTTCGGGCGAAGGCCGCAAGGACGGCGGCCATGCCCCGCGTCCGCGCAAATCGGCGAGCCGGGGATAATCGTTCCCGCTTCATAACGATCTCGGGCGCCGGACGGGCGGGGGAAACCCCGGCTTGCTTTTTCCGGCGCCCGACGCGATTCTGGCGGCATCATGGATGCTTTTCCTCGGGCCGGCCGGATCGTGGCGGTGCTGGGCCCCACCAATACCGGCAAAACCCACCTGGCGCTGGAGCGCATGCTGGGCCATGCCAGCGGCATGATCGGCTTTCCCCTGCGATTGCTGGCGCGGGAGAATTTTGAGCGTATCGTGCGGCTGAAGGGGGCGGGCGCGGTGGCGTTGCTCACCGGCGAGGAAAAGATCCTGCCGCCGCATCCGCGCTGGTTCGTCTGCACGGTGGAAAGCATGCCGCTGGACCGGCCGGTGGATTTCCTGGCGGTGGACGAGATCCAGCTGTGCGCCGATCCGGATCGCGGCCATGTTTTCACCGATCGCCTGCTGCACGCGCGCGGCCGCGCCGAAACCATGTTCCTTGGCGCCGATACCATCCGTCCGCTGCTGCGCCGTCTGGTGCCGGGGGTGGAGTTCCTGGCCCGGCCGCGCTTTTCCCGTCTGAGCTACAGCGGGCCGCGCAAACTGACCCGTCTGCCCGGCCGCTCGGCCATCGTGGCCTTCTCGGCGCAGGACGTCTATGCCATCGCCGAACTGGTGCGCCGCCAGCGCGGCGGGGCGGCGGTGGTGCTGGGCGCCTTGAGCCCGCGCACCCGCAACGCCCAGGTCGGGCTCTATCAGGCCGGCGAGGTGGAGTATCTGGTGGCCACCGACGCCATCGGCATGGGGCTGAACATGGATGTGGACCATGTGGCCTTCGCCGCCCTGCGCAAGTTCGACGGCCGGGTGCCCCGCGCCCTCGACGCCGCCGAGGTGGCGCAGATCGCCGGGCGGGCCGGACGGCATATGAACGACGGCACTTTCGGCACCACCGCCGATCTGCCCGGCATCGACGACGATATCGTGGCGGCGGTGGAGGAGCACAGTTTTCCGCCGCTGAAACGTCTGCAATGGCGCAATGCCGATCTGCGCTTCACCTCGGTGGAGGCGCTGCTGGCCTCGTTGTCGCGTCTGCCCGACGATCCCGGCCTGGCGCGGGCGCGCGACGCCGACGATCAGCTGGTGCTGCAGGCCCTGGCCCGCGATGACGCGGTGTTGGCCCTGGCCAATCACCCCGAGCGGGTGCGGCTGCTGTGGGAGGTGTGCCAGGTGCCCGACTTCCGCAAAATTCTCGCCGATCATCACAGCCGCCTGCTGGGCACCATATTCCGCCATCTGACGGCGCGGCCGGGCCGCCTGCCCGCCGACTGGCTGGAAGGGCAGGTGCGCCGTCTCGACCGCACCGACGGCGACGTGGACACGCTGACCACCCGCATCGCCCATGTGCGCACCTGGACCTATATCAGCCATCGCGTCGACTGGGTGGCCGATGCCCCGGCCTGGCAGGAGCGGACCCGCGCCATCGAGGACCGTCTGTCCGACGCCCTGCATGAGCGGCTGACCCAGCGTTTCGTCGACCGCCGCACGGCGGTGCTGGTGCGGCGGCTGAAGGATCAGGATGAACTGCTGTCGGCGGTGACCGGCTCGGGCGAGGTGCGGGTGGAGGGGCAGTTCGTCGGCACCCTCGACGGCTTCCGCTTCCAGGCCGATCAGACCGAGGGGACGCATGCCGCCCGGGCCTTGAGCGCCGCCGCGCAGCGGGCCCTGCAATCGGAAATCACCGGGCGGGTCGGCCGTCTGGCGGCGGAACCGGACGAGGCGTTCAGCCTGGAGGCGGACGGGCTGATCCAGTGGCGCGGCGCGGCGGTGGCGCGGCTGGCGGCGGGACCGGAGATGCTGCGTCCGACCCTGGCGCTGCTGCCCTCCGATCTGATGTCGGTGGCGGCGCGCGAGGCGGTGCAGAGCCGTCTTTCGGCCTGGCTGCGCGCGTTTCTGGCCCGCGAGGCGGCGCCGCTGATGCGGGCGTTGGCCGCCGATCTGCCCGGCCCGGCGCGGGGGCTGGTCTATCAGGTGGGGCTGGGGCTGGGCTCGATGCCCAGGGCCGGGGCCGAGCCGCTGGTGGCGGCGCTTTCGCCCGACGACCGCAAGGCCCTGGCCCGGTTGGGCCTGCGCCTGGGGATGGAAAGCCTTTATCTGCCCGAGATGCTGAAACCGGCGGCGCAGGCCCTGCGCGCCCGGCTGTGGGCGGCCTGGGCCGGGGCGGCGGCACCGCCGCTGCCGCCGGGGCGGGCCTCGCTGGTGATGGCCGAGGGGGTGGCGCCGGCTTTCTACGAAGCCGTCGGTTTCCGGCCGCTGGGGGGCCGCGCCGTGCGGCTGGATCTGCTGGAGCGCTTTACCGCCGAACTGCGGGCCCTGGCCCGCCAGGGACCGTTCACGCCGCCCGCCGTCCTGCTGCCGCCGCTGGGGCTGCCCCAGGCCGCGCTGCCCGCCCTGCTGGCCGTCCTGGGGTATCGCCGTCAGGACGGCGCGGATGGCGCCGCGCTTTATACCGCGCCGCGCCGCCCGCCGCCGCGCCGGGTGGGAAAGCCCCCGGTGGCGGACTCGCCCTTCGCCGCCTTGCGGCGGCTGAAACCGTAGGACCGGGGTCATGGCCGGCGAGGGCATGCGCATCGATCAGTGGCTGTGGTTCGCCCGGCTGTGCAAAAGCCGCAGCCTGGCGCAGAAAATGATCGCGCAAGGGCTGGTGCGGCTCAACCGCCAGGCGGTGGAAAAAGCCGGCGCCTTGCTGCGGCCGGGCGACGAGGTGGCGCTGCCGCAGGGCCGCCAGCAGCTGCGGCTGCGGGTGCTGGCCCTGGCCGAACGGCGCGGCCCCGCCGCCGCAGCGGTTCAGCTTTATCTTCTGCTTGATCGTCTGCCCCGGGATGACGATGTTTAGAAAAGGCCTTGTCCGGGTGGGGTTGCCCGGTTACCCCGCCTTGTGCTAGAGCAGGCGCCTTGCAAGTCGGCCTCGCCCCGGCCGGTTCGTCGGGGAATTGACGGCGCGTCCATTGGCATTGGGAGGGAAGCATGGCGTACGTGGTTACGGAAAACTGCATCAAGTGCAAATTCACCGATTGCGTGGAAGTCTGTCCGGTGGACTGCTTCTATGAAGGCGAGAATTTCCTGGTCATCAATCCCGACGAATGCATCGATTGCGGCGTGTGCGAGCCCGAATGCCCGGCCGAGGCCATCTATCCCGACAGCGAGGCCAAGGCCGCCAGCTGGGCCGAGGTCAACCGCAAATACGCCGCCGAATGGCCGAACATCACCCGCAAGATCGATCCCTTGCCGGGCGCCGAGCAGGCCAAGGGCGAAGCCGGCAAGGCGGCGGCCTTGAGCCCCAAGCCCGCCGCCCGCTGATCTCCGCGCCGCGGGGTGCCGCAAGGCCGCGGCGGCGCCCCCCTATCCGAGAGGACGATGGCCTTCCTCCGAATGTCCTCTCGGATTCTTCTGTTCGTCATAAAGCGATCATGCTATAAGAAGCATTCCGCCGAGCCTTGGCTTGGTGGAGCCAGGGGGCTGCCATCCGGGCCGATCCAAAGAGAGGGTCCATTGGGTCGGCAGCCCTGAAACGCAACAGTTTGATGTTTTTCGGATCGACCGCGGGGGCGGACGGTGCGCGGCTTTTTTTGTCGTTTGCGCCTTGTTCGCCGTGTGGGCACGCCGGATGCGACCGCTCTTGAGGATGGTGGAAAAAATGCGCGTCAATGAACCGTTCAACGAAGGCGATCTCGTGGTGTATCCGACCCATGGCGTCGGCAAGGTGGCGGCCATCGAAAAGCAACATATCGCCGGGCACGAGCTGGAACTGTTCGTCATCACCTTCGACCGCGACCGCATGACCCTGCGCATTCCCGTGCCCAAGGCCAAGAATTCCGGCCTGCGCAAGCTGTCCACCCGCTCGGTGATGGACGAGGCCCTGGGCACCCTGGCCACCCGCGCCAAGATCAAGCGCGCCATGTGGAGCCGCCGCGCCCAGGAATACGAGGCCAAGATCAATTCGGGCGATCCCCTGGCCATCGCCGAGGTGGTGCGCGACCTGCACCGCAATGCCAATCAGCCCGATCAGTCCTACAGCGAGCGGCAGATCTACGAGGCCGCCCTCGACCGCCTGGCCTGCGAACTGGCGGCGGTGGAACGCATCCTGCCGGACGAAGCCACACAAAAACTGGAAAAACTGCTCGACGCGGCTTAATCTCGCCGGGGGCGGCGGAGCACGGCTTTAAGGGGGCCGCCCGCCGCCGGTAACGCCGAAGCGAGGGGAGCAGCGCCAGGCCGCATGTCGGAACAGACCTTATTCGCGACCTTGCGCGCCGAGTCCCGCATCTGGGCCGTGGCCGCCATTCATGGCGCGGTAGACCATTTGCGGGCGCTGCACGGGCAGCTGGGGCCCTTGTTCGAGCCGGGCGATCAGCTGGTCTATCTCGGCAACTATTCCGGCCACGGCCCGGCCGTGCGCGATACCATCGATGAACTGCTGCTGTTCCGCCGCGCCCTGCTGGCCCTGGGCGGAGTGGAGTGCGACGACATCGTCTATTTGCGCGGCGGTCAGGAGGAGATGTGGCACAAGCTGCTGCAATTGCAGCTGGCCCCCAATCCGCAGCAGGTGCTGCACTGGATGGTGGAGCAGGGCATTCAGCCCACCATCGAGGCCTATGGAGCGCGGGTGGAAGACGCCCTGCTGGCGGCCCGCGACGGCATTTTATCCCTGACCAAATGGACCAGCCAGCTGCGCCAGACCCTGCGCGCTTACGACGGCCATACCGCCCTGACCAGCGTGCTGCGCCATGCCGCCTTTACCGCCGACGGCAGTCTGCTGTTCGTGCATGCCGGGATCGATCCCTCGCGGCCGCTGTTGGCGCAGAGCGACAGTTTCTGGTGGGGCGGCGGCAATTTTCATCAGATCGAGGATCCCTTCGAGCATTACCGCCGCATCGTGCGCGGTTACGACCGCCGCCACGGCGGCGTGCAGGAAACCGCCGCCACCATGACCCTGGATGCCAATTGCGGCTTCGGCGGTCCGCTGCTGGCCGCCTGTTTCGCGCCGGGCGGGGAGCTGATTAACACCATAAGCGCCTAGCCCGCATTCTAAATACCACTTGCAGACAGTGATTTGCTTCGCTAATTTTCGCAAAGTTTTTTGTGAATAGCGGAGGTCCGCGGTGTCCATAGCGGGAAAGCGCGTTCTGCTGATCATCTCCGGCGGCATCGCCGCCTATAAAAGCCTGGATCTCATTCGCCGCCTGCGTGAGCGCGGCCTGTCGGTCGGCTGTGTTCTGACCCGGGGCGGCGCCCAGTTCGTCACGCCGCTGTCGGTGTCGGCCCTGGCCGGCGAACCGGTGCACGACGATCTTTTCGCCCTGACCGACGATAGCGGCATGGGGCATATCCAGCTGTCGCGTCAGGCCGATCTGGTGGTGGTGGCTCCGGCCAGCGCCGATCTTTTGGCCAAGATGGCCGCCGGTCTGGCCGACGATCTGGCCTCCACCCTGCTGCTGGCCAGCGACAAACCGATCCTGGTGGCGCCGGCCATGAACAGCCAGATGTGGCGCCATGCCGCCACCCAGGCCAATCTCGCCACCTTGCGCGGGCGCGGCGTGCGCCAGGTGGGGCCGGCGGCGGGGGATCTGGCCTGCGGCGAGGTGGGAGAAGGCCGCCTGGCCGAGGGGCCCGCCATCATTTCCGCTATCGAAACGATGCTGGGGGCGCCCGGTCCGCTGACGGGGCGGCGCGCCCTGGTCACCAGCGGCCCCACCTTCGAGCCCATCGATCCGGTGCGCTATATCGCCAACCGTTCCTCGGGCAAGCAGGGCCATGCCATCGCCGCCGCCCTGGCGGCGCTGGGGGCCGAGGTGACGCTGGTGAGCGGCCCGGTGACCCTGGCCGATCCCGCCGGGGTGCGGGTGGTGCGGGTGGAAACCGCCCGCCAGATGCTGGCGGCGGCCGAGGCCGCCCTGCCCGCCGATATCGCCGTGTGCGCCGCCGCCGTGGCCGACTGGCAGGTGGCGCAGGTGGCGGCGGAAAAGCGCAAGAAGGAGGCGGGGGCGCCGCCGCCGGTGATCGAGCTGGCGCCCAATCCCGATATTCTGGCCACTCTGGCGGCGCCGGGGCCGTCGCGCCCCGCCCTGGTGGTGGGGTTCGCCGCCGAAACCGAAAAGCTTTTGGAGCATGCCGCCGCCAAGCTGGCGCGCAAGGGCTGCGATCTGATCGTCGCCAATGACGTGTCGCCAGCCAGCGGCACCTTCGGCGGCGATCATAACAGCGTGGTGCTGGTTACGGCCGCCGGGGCCGAGCCCTGGCCGGCGCTGCCCAAGGACGAGGTGGCGGCGCGCCTGGCCGCCTGGATCGCCGACACCCTGGCGCAAGGAGAGCCTTCCGCATGACCGCCGTTTCCGTTTCCGTGCAACGTCTGGCGCATGGCGCCGATCTGCCGCTCCCCGCCTATGAAACGGCCCACGCCGCCGGATTGGATCTGGCCGCCGCCCTGGCGGCGCCGCTGGCGCTGGCGCCGGGGGCCCGGGCCCTGGTGCCCACCGGGCTGGCCATCGCCCTGCCCGAGGGCTTTGAAGCGCAGATCCGCCCGCGCTCCGGCCTGGCCGCCAAGCAGGGGATCACCGTGCTGAACAGCCCCGGCACCATCGATGCCGATTATCGTGGTGAGATCAAGGTGATCCTGATCAATCACGGCAGCGAAACATTTACCGTGAGCCATGGCATGCGCATCGCCCAGATGGTGGTGGCGCCGGTGGTGCGCGCCGTTTGGGACGAATGCGCCGCCCTGCCCGACAGCGCGCGCGGTGCCGGCGGCTTTGGCTCCACCGGCCTGAAATAAGGGAAAGTCCGATATGTTGCGTCCTTCGAAGAAGATGCTCTACGCCATCGAGGCGGTGTTGGATATCGCCTATCACGCCGGTGGCGAACCGGTGCAAAGCCGCGAGATCACCCGCCGTCAGGGCATTCCCCGCCGCTACCTGGAGCAAACCCTGCAGCAACTGGTGCGTTCGGGCATCCTGACCGGGGTGCGCGGGCCGCGCGGCGGCTATCGTCTGGCGCGGGAACGCCGCCGGGTTTCGGTGGGCGAGATCGTGCGGGTGGTGCGGGCCCTGGAGGCTCTGGAGGATACGCCCGAGGATCTGCCCAGTTCCGATCTGGGGTTGGAGGTGATCCGCCCCATGTGGACCGATCTGCAGGATGAGCTGATGCGCAAGCTGGATGCCATTTCCATCGACGATCTGTGCCAGAAGGCGCATCAGACCGGCATCCTGAGCGAAGTGGCGCAGAAAATGGATTTTACGATTTGAAACTGGACTGACTGGATATTATATTCAGCGTTAAGTGTAAAATCACTAATTTCACATATCAAGCGAGGGCAATTATGACCGACAGCGCTTTCCGTGGCCGCATCTACGACAGCATCATCGACACCGTCGGCGCCACGCCGCTGGTGCGTCTGAAAAAGCTGGCGGCCGAAGCCGGAGTGAAGGCCGATATCGTCGGCAAGCTGGAATTCTTCAATCCGCTGGCCTCGGTCAAGGACCGCATCGGCCTGGCCATGGTGGAAGCCGCCGAAGCCGAAGGCCGCCTGAAGCCGGGCGCCGTGATCATCGAGCCCACCTCGGGCAATACCGGCATCGCCCTGGCCTTCGTGGCCGCCGCCAAGGGCTATCGCCTGATCCTGACCATGCCGGAAAGCATGTCCATCGAACGGCGCAAGATGTTGGCCCTCTTGGGCGCGGAACTGGAATTGACCCCGGCCGCCAAGGGCATGACCGGGGCGGTGCGCCGGGCCGAGGACCTGGCCAAGGAAATTCCCAACGCCATCATTCTGCAGCAGTTCGAAAATCCGGCCAATCCGGCCGTGCACGCCCGCACCACCGCCGAGGAAATCTGGGCCGACAGCCATGGCAAGGTGGATATCCTGGTGTCGGGCGTCGGCACCGGCGGCACCGTGACCGGGGTGGGCAAGGCCCTGAAGGCGCGCAATCCGGCCATCAAGGTGGTGGCGGTGGAGCCCGAGGACAGCCCGGTGCTGTCGGGCGGCGCGCCCGGCCCGCACAAGATCCAGGGCATCGGTGCCGGTTTCATCCCCGGAGTGCTGGATCGCGGCGTCATCGATGAAATATTGCAGATCAGCAACGAATCCGCCTTCGCCACCGCCCGCAAGGCGGCCCGGCTCGACGGCATTCCGGTGGGCATCTCCTCGGGTGCGGCCCTGGCGGCGTCGCTGGAGCTGGCGGCCCGTCCGGAAAATGCCGGCAAGCTGATCGTGGCCATCATCCCCTCCTTCGCCGAGCGCTATCTCTCCACGGCGCTGTTCGACGGCATCGCCTGAGATCCCCAACCTACCGGCGGCTCGCTTTTCGCGGGCCGCCGGAGTATGAACGGGCATGGAGTTCACGGAAGACCAGATGCGGCGCTATGCCCGCCATATCATCCTGCCGGAAATCGGCGGGGTGGGGCAGGCGCGCCTTTTGCGTTCCAAGGTGCTGGTGGTGGGGGCGGGCGGCCTTGGCTCGCCGCTCATTCTCTATCTGGCCGCCGCCGGGGTCGGCACCCTGGGGGTGGTGGACGACGATCGCGTCGATCTGACCAATCTGCAACGCCAGATTCTGCATCGCGGCGCCGATCTCGGCCGGCTCAAGGTGGACAGCGCCGCCGCTCAGGTGGCCGCCCTCAATGCGGATGTGCGGCTGGTACGCCATCCGCTACGCCTGACCCGGCATAACGCCGCCGAACTGGTGGCCG
Organism: Pseudomonadota bacterium; assembly: GCA_021782815.1. GTDB lineage: Bacteria > Pseudomonadota > Alphaproteobacteria > Rhodospirillales > Magnetospirillaceae > JAJZGK01. Next base: position 5,548 of record JAJXUO010000075.1, on the reverse strand, counting down.
GTTACGATGTGGTGGCCGACGGCTCCGACAGCTACGCCACCCGGCTCCTGGTCAACGACGCCTGCCGCCTGGCGGGCAAGACCCTGGTCTCGGCGGCGGTGCTGCGCTTCAACGGCCAGCTTGCCACCTTCCGCCCCGGCGGGCCCTGCTACCGCTGCCTCTATCCCGCCCTGCCCGGTGCCGAGGAGGCGCCGTCCTGCGCCCAGGCCGGCATTCTGGGGGCCATGACCGGGGTGATGGGCAGTCTGCAGGCGGTGGAGGTGTGCAAGGAACTGCTGGAGATCGGCGAGAGTCTGGCCGGGTCGCTGCTGCTGGTGGATTTGCTCACCACGTCGTTCCGCAAGGTGCGGCTGCCCCGGGATCCCCATTGTCCGCTCTGCGGCGACCATCCGACCCTGCGGGATCTTTCCGGCCATGGCGACGGGGAGCCCGGCTGTGGCTGAGCGCCCCGACAAACTGTCGCTGGTGCTGTTTTCCGGCAGCTACGACAAGGTGCATTACGCCCTGGCCCTGGCGGCGGCGGCCCTGGCCAATAACGGCCGGGCCACCCTGTTTTTCACCATGGGCGCGGCCCGCGCCCTGCTGGCCGCCGATGCGCAGGGGCCGGGCTGGCGGCATCTGGCGCCGGGTGAGAACGGCCTTGCCCCCGTGGACGCCGACGCCGTCCTGACCGGAAAGGGCCTGGGCGGTTTCGAGGAGCTGCTGCAGGCCTGTCTGGCCCTGGGCGGCAGCGTCATGGTGTGCGAGATGGGGCTGAAAGCCCTGGGGTTGGATCCGTTACAGCTCAGGAATGATATCCCGATCGCTCCGGGCGGGCTGGTCACCTTCCTGACCGACGCCTCGGCGCAGGGGGCCATGCTGTTCATCTGAGGCGGCGCCCGTTCCCTCCTGCCGGAGGGGCCGGGGCTCAGCCCACCAGACCTTTCAAACGGACGGTGACCGGGCCCTCGTGACCGCCGCCGATGGGGCGGTTCTCCACCGCCACCAGGGCGCGGATGCCGTTGGCGTTGGTGAGAAAGGCCTCGCTGGCGGCGGCGAGATCGGCGGGATTGAGGGGGGCGACGCTGGCGCTCAGGCGGTCGATGACCTCGGCGCGCATCACGCCGGGCAGGGCGCCGTCGGCCACCGGCGGGGTCAGCACCTCGCCATCGATCACCACGAACAGGTTGGCGATGGTGCCTTCCGCCAGGCGGCCCTGGCTGTTGAGCAGAAGGGCCTCGTCGGCGCCCCGGGCCGCCGCCTCGCGCCGGGCCAGAAGAGCATCCATGACGTTCAAGGTCTTGAAGCGGCTGGCGGGGGAAAACTCGTTGCGCCGCGTTACCGTGGCGATGATGGCCCGCGCCGGTCCCGGTTCCGCGCCGGCCGGGGCCAGGGTCAGCAGCAGGGTGGGGTGGGGCTCGGCCGGCGGCAGCAGCCCGCGCCGCGCCGGGCCACGGGTCAGGGTCAGGCGCAGCACGCCGTCCTGCTGCCCTTGCGCCTTGGCCAGGGCGGTCATGGCCTGGCCGATCTCCTTGTCCGGCAGCGGCACATGAAAGCCCAGGCAGGCGGCGCCGGCGTGCAGGCGGGCCAGATGGGCGGCGAGATGGCGGATTTTACCGTCCTTCAGCCGCAGGGTTTCGAACAGGCCGTCGGCCAGGGTCAGGCCGCGATCGGCGGGGTCGATGCGCGCCTCGCCCTCGTCCAGCAGGGAACCGTTCAACCAAACCGTCATGATGGTCCTTCCAGGCTTGCGATCATGGCCCGCGCCTTGACCAGGGTTTCCTCGTATTCCGCCTGCGGGTCGGACTCGGCGACGATGCCGCCCCCGGCCCGGGCCGTCACCCGGCCCCGGGCGACGGTCAGGGTGCGGATGGCGATATTGCTGTCCATGCGGCCGTCGCCGCCGATCCAGGCGATGCTGCCGAACACCGGTCCGCGCCGCAGCGGCTCCAGCTCGGCGATGATCTCCATGGCCCGCACCTTGGGGGCGCCGGTGATGGAGCCGCCGGGGAAACAGGCCCGCAGCAGATCCACCGGCCCGGCGCCCTCGGCCAGTTGGCCGGTGACCGCCGACACCAGATGATGCACGGTGCTGAAGCGTTCGACGGTGAAAAGTTCGGGCACCCGCACGCTGCCGGGGCGGCAGACCCTGGCGAGATCGTTGCGCATCAGGTCGACGATCATCAGATTTTCCGCCCGGTCCTTGGCCGAGGCGGCGAGGTCGGCGGCCAGGGCGTCGTCCTCGGCCGGGGTGGCGCCGCGCGGCCGGGTGCCCTTGATGGGGCGGGTTTCCACGCCGCCGCCGCCGTCCACCGCCAGGAACCGTTCCGGCGAGGCCGAAAGCAGGGCAAGGGATTTTCCCAAAGCGAGGCAGGCGGCGAAGGGGGCGGGGGAACAGTGGCGCAGGCGGCGATAGAGCATGAAGGGCGAGAGGCCGGCGGGCAGCGGCGCCTGGAAGCGCTGCGACAGATTGGCCTGGAAGATGTCGCCGCCATGGATATAGGCGATGACGCGGGCCAGGGCGGCGCGGTAGGCGGCGGGATCCTGCTCGGCGCGGAAACGGGCGGTGGCCGACCAGTCGAGGGCGGGGAGCGGCGGCGCCGCCTCCAGCGTGGCGGCCAGGGCGCGGGCCTGTTCCGCGGGCCCGATGACCCAGGCCCGGCCCTGGGCGTGGTCCCAGGCGGCGATGCACTCGAACAGCCCCATGGCCAGGGGCGGCAGACCGAGATCGTCGGGCTGGTGCGTGGGCAGGCGCTCCACCTCGCGTCCCAGATCGTAGCCGAGATATCCCGCCAGGCCGCCCTGGAACGGCGGCAGGTCCGGCAACGGCTCCAGGCGCGGCAGCAGCCCGGCCAGGGCCTGGAAGGCGCCCCGGCTTTCGGTGAGCACGACTTTTGGCGAGAGGCACAGATAGCTGTAGCGGCCGCGCCCGTGCGGCTCGGCGGCGCTGTCCAGCAGCAGGGCGAAAGGATCGCCGGCATGGGGAGCGAAGGCGGCCAGCGGACAGGGCTGGGCCAGGGGAACCGCGATGCGGGACAAAAGGGACCCCGTACAAAGAAAAAACCTGGCCGCATGCCGGCGGCCAGGTTTCTTGTAGCCGAAAGGGCCGGTGATTTACAGCATGCTGGCCAGCACGCGGTCGGGCGGATTATGGCCGTCGGCGTGGGTCTTGATGTTGATCAGCACTTTCTCGCCCATATCGATGCGGCCTTCGATGGTGTTGGAGCCCAGATGCGGCAGCAGCACCACGTTGTCCAGCTCCAGCAGCTTGGGGTTCACCGCCGGCTCATGCTCGAAAACGTCGAGCCCGGCGCCGGCCAGTTCGTTCTTCTGCAGCATGCGGGTCAGGGCGTTCTCGTCGATCACCTCGCCGCGCGCGGTGTTCACCAGATAGGCATGGGGCTGCATCAGCTTCAGCCGGCGGGCCGACAGCAGGTGATAGGTGGCCGGGGTATGGGGGCAATGCACCGAGATGACGTCCATGCGGGCCATCATCTGATCCAGGCTTTCCCAATAGGTGGCATCCAGCTCGGTTTCGATCTCGGGATGCAGGCGCTTGCGGTTGTGATAGTGGATCGACAGCCCGAAGCCCTTGGCCCGGCGGGCCACGGCCTGGCCGATGCGGCCCATGCCGATGATGCCGAGGCGCTTGCCCCAAATGCGGTGGCCCAGCATGAAGGTGGGGCCCCAGCCGCCCCATTTGCCGGCGCGCACCAGCCGTTCGCCCTCGGCCAGACGGCGCGGCACCGACAGGATCAGGGCCATGGCCATGTCGGCGGTGTCTTCCGTCAGCACGTCGGGGGTGTTGGTCACGGTGATGCCGCGCTCGCGGGCGGTGGCAAGGTCGATATGATCGACGCCGGCGCCGAAATTGGCGATCAGGCGCAGATTGGGGCCGGCCTGGGCCAGCACGCCGGCATCGATGCGGTCGGTGACGGTGGGCACCAGAACGTCGGCGGTCTTCACCGCCTCGATCAGGTCGGTCTTGCTCATGGGATGATCGTCGACGTTCAGGCGCGCGTCGAACAGCTCCATCATCCGGGTTTCGATGGGGTCAGGCAGCTTGCGGGTAACGACGACCAGCGGCTTCTTCGATGCCATTCGGTCTCTCCATTTTCTTTCTGGACATTCTGGCTTAATTCAAGGCTGTATCAAGTGCTGGGGCAGTTGTCCAGTGGAGTATATATGGCAAGAATGTTTCCGTCATCATGCCTTCTCCGCAAGATAGTTGCCGTAACGGAAAAATGAGGTGCGCAATTCCGCCCATGGTCAAGCTCCTGCGCCGTTTTCTGCCGGCCGTTCTGGCCGTTCTCGTCCTTTTTCCCGCGCCGCTGGTCGCGGCGGAAACCAGTGGCCTGCCGCTGCCGCGTTTCGTGTCGCTGCGCTCCGACGAGGTCAATCTGCGCACCGGTCCGGGGGTGCGCTATCCCGTGGAATGGGTTTACACCCGCCGCGACCTGCCGGTGGAGGTGATCGCCGAGTTCGACGCCTGGCGTAAGATCCGCGACTGGCAGGGCACCGAGGGCTGGGTGCATCAGAGCATGCTGTCGGCCCGCCGCATGGTGGTGATTCCCTCGGGCAGCAAGACCATGCGGGCCGATCCCGATGATCACGCCGCGCCGGTGGCCATTCTGGGGATCAATGTGGTGGCCCGCCTGCTGTCCTGCCCGCGCGACAAGATCTATTGCAAGGTCGAGGTGTCGCACATCGAAGGCTGGCTGAAACGCGATGATTTCTGGGGGGTCTATCCCGGGGAATATCTGGAATAGGCCGCGTCAGTCGTTGACGGCGCGCAGGATCGGGCGTTCCTCTTCTACGTCCAGCGCCGCCACGGTTTGCAGATAGTCTTCCCAATTGTCCATGAATTCCTGCAGGGCCTGATGGGCGCAGTCGTCGGCCGAGCGGTCGAGGCGGGCGGCCAGGGCGTCCAGACGGGCCTTGTCGGCATCGCTTAAGGACAGGATCATCTCATGCATGGCAGACACCCTTGCAACAAGCCATGACGCCGCCTTGAAAGCGGGCCGGGCATGGGTTCGACGTGAATCCGCCTCATTCTAGCCGCAAATATGTCGCATGGCTACGATTACGGATTCCATGTTATAAGCCGCTCCATGTCTTCCAGAAAATCCGCCCCTCCCGCCGACGACCTGATCCTGGCGCCGGATGATCGCCTCGTTTTGTCCTCGGATAGGCCCGCCTCCGCGCAGGGGGGGCACAGCCAGGGCGCCCCCTCCGCCTTCGCCTCGGGCAGGCAGGCCGCGTGGACGGGCAGGAGGCACGAGGCGCATTCCAGGAACTTGCCCCCGCCCTGGAGGCAGACGGCGCAGAGGAGGCTCCCCGGCCCCGCCAGGTATCCGGCCCCCCGGCCTACGGCGACACCCTGGTGGTCGGGAGCATCGGCGAGCCCTCCAACCTGATCCCGATCCTCTCCTCGGACTCCGCCTCCTTCGACATCGCCGGGCTGGTCTACAACGGACTGGTCCGCTACGACAAAAACCTGAAGCTCGAGGGGGACCTCGCCCAGTCGTGGGAGGTCTCCCCCGACGGCCTCGCCATCACCTTTCACCTG
>JAJXUO010000115.1 GCA_021782815.1 Pseudomonadota bacterium | reverse complement strand
TCGCGCGCCGGAGCGTTGCCGGAGCGAAAGCGCAGGCATAAGGACAGCCAAGCTGGCGGAACGCCAGCGCCCGGCGCTTGAGGGACAATAAAGAAGCCAGGGTGAGCGCAAATGCGATCACCCTGGTTTTCCGGTTTGGCGGGGCCAGGGCGGAAAAGGCGATCAGCCTGAGCGGCGCGTGAGCCGGGCTCGCCCCGGAGGGACGGCCGCCAAAGGCATTTTGCTGGAGTTGTTTCCGGTTGAACGGACACGGCTCCAGCTTTTTTCTTGCCAAACGCCTGAACCAGGGCCATATACGGGGCGTTCCCTTAAAGATGTCCGGCGGATCGGCCCTGAGCTCAAGCCCCCGCCGGTGTTTTCTTTGGGGGCTCCGCCATCGTCCTCCATTCGGTGCCGGGTCTGGTTTGCGGGCGTGGGTTGCAAGAGACCCCGCCAGGGCGGGTTCCGCCCGCCAGACGAGGAGGAAACGATGTTTACCGGCACCGCGACACGGTTCGTCGTGAACGTGGCGGTAAATATCCGGTCGTGTGGCCTGCCCGGCAGCGCCCGGCCGATCTTGGAGAGTGAGAGTACTTTGGCTAAAGAAGATCTGATTGAATTCGAAGGCGTGGTCAGCGAAGTTCTGCCGGATGCCCGTTTCCGTGTGACCCTGGAAGGCGGCCATGAAGTGCTGGCCTATACCTCGGGCCGCATGAAGAAGAACCGCATCCGCGTGCTGGCCGGCGACCGCGTGACCGTGGAAATGACGCCCTACGACCTGACCAAGGCCCGCATTAATTTCCGCCACAAGGACGAACGCAGCGCGCCGCCGGCCGGGGGCAATCGCCCGCCGGTCCGCCGTTCGCGCTAAGTATCGCGCTTAATATCGCATCGGCCTTGCCGGCCGCTGCCATTCCCATCCGCCGATCCGCGCCGCCGGGGCATGGTGCCCTGGCTGGTCGCGTTCGCACATTTATTGAAATGATCCTATGACCCAGTTTACCGAACTCGGCCTTGCCGAGCCGATTTGCCGTGCCGTGGCCGCCGAAGGCTACGATCACCCCACCCCCATTCAAAGCCAGGCCATTCCGCACATCCTGTCGGGCGCCGATCTTCTGGGCATCGCCCAGACCGGCACCGGCAAGACGGCGGCCTTCGCCCTGCCGGTCCTGCACCGCCTGTCCCTGGTGCGCAAGAAGGCCGGGCCGAAGGGCGTGCGCGCCCTGGTGCTGACTCCCACCCGCGAACTGGCCATTCAGGTCAGCGACTGCTTCGCCACCTACGGCCGCCATCTCGGCCTGCGCCGCGCCACCATTTTCGGCGGCGTCGGCATGCAGCCGCAGATCAAGGCCCTGGCCGCCGGGATCGATGTGCTGGTGGCCACGCCCGGCCGCCTGCTGGATCTGGCCGGACGCGACTGCCTGCGCCTCGACACGGTGGAGGTGCTGGTGCTGGACGAGGCCGACCGCATGCTCGACATGGGCTTCATCCACGACGTGCGCAAAGTGGTGGCCATGGTGCCGAAACAGCGCCAGACCCTGTTCCTCTCGGCCACCATGGCGACGCCGGTGGCCGAACTGGCGTCCACCATGCTGCATCAGCCCAAGCGGGTGGAAGTCACCCCCCAGGCCACCACGGTGGAACGCATCCGCCAAAGCGTGCTGTTCGTCAGCCGCGAGGATAAGCGCCAACTGCTGGTGGATGTGCTCTCGGACAAAAGCGTGGGCCGCGCCATCGTCTTTTCCCGCACCAAGCACGGCGCCAACCGGCTGGCCGAACAGCTGCAGAAAAGCGGCGTGACCGCCGAAGCCATCCACGGCAACAAGTCGCAAGGGGCGCGTCAGCGCGCCCTGGCCGATTTCCAGGCCGGTCGTATCCGCGCCCTGGTGGCGACCGACATCGCCGCCCGCGGCATCGATGTGGACGGCATCACCCACGTCATCAATTTCGAGCTGCCCAACGAGCCGGAAAGCTACGTGCACCGCATCGGCCGCACGGCGCGCGCCGGAGCCGAAGGCTGTGCCCTGTCGTTCTGCGAGCTGGAAGAGCTGGCCTATCTCAAGGCCATCGAAAAGGCCATCCGCCAGCCGGTGCCGGTGGACGACAGCCATCCCTATCACGCCGAGGATATCGCCCGGCGCAGCAGCCACGGCCCGGTGCCCAAGCCGCCGAAGCGTGGCGGCGGCGGCAATGGCGGCAACGGCAACGCCCATAACGGCAACCGTCCGCCCCGCCAGGGCGGCGAGGGAGCCGCCCGTCCGGCGGCGCAGAAATCCCCGTCCGCCCCGGCCGGCGAGGGGCGGCACGCGGCCCGTCCGCAGCGCTCCCGGCGTCCCCGCCCCAAGGCGGCGTAGGCAGTCCCTCTTTCCCGCTCCGGTCCGAAAGGCCGGGGCGGGAGCGATTTTAGCGCAAGGCCTCGGCCAGGCCGCGATCCACGCCCCAATCGTGTTTCATCTTGTCCACGCGCACGCGGTTGGCGGCCAGCCAGGTGTTGAAATCGGCCACGATCTCGGGATGCTTCACCGTGGACAGGCGATAGCTGCTGCGGCTGTGCGGCAGGCCGGGATCGAAGACCAGGGCGCCGGGCTTGTGCAGCCGCTGCTCCAGGGTCTGATACGATACGGCGATATTGGCGTAAACCCCATCCACCCGCTGGGCGATGCCTTGCATCATCAGGCCGGAAAAGCTGGGATTTTCCTCCAGTCGCACGCTGCCGCTCTTGATGCGGTCCAGCCAGTCATAGGCGGTGAAGCCGCGTACCGTGCCCAGGCTGTGAATGGCGGCCGGCCCCTTGCCGTACCGTTGTGGCGGCACCAGAACCCCATCGACATAATCGGTCACCGGATCGCTGTACACCACGGCGTGCCCCTGCTTGACGGCGGCCTGCCACAGCGGATTGTCGGGAAATTTGAAGTCGACGACCCCGGCCACCAGTTCGCGGAACAGGCGGGTGACCGGCAACGGCCGATAATCGAAGTGATAACCGCGATCGGCGGCATAGGCGTCGAGCACGGTGCGGGCGAAGCCGTCGTACCGGCCCTGATCCCCGGCGTAGTAAGGCAGATAGTTGATATTTTCCACGCCCACCACGAAGTTCGCGGGGGCGGCCTGGGCGCTGCCGATTACCGGGACGGCGAAGCCGATTACCAGGACGGCGGAGCCGATTACCAGGGCGGCGGAGCCGGTCACGGCGCGGACGAGGGCGCGGACGGCGCGCGGGAACGAGGGGCGGAACGAACGGCGGCGCATCGGGTCTCTCCGGGACGGGAAACAGCTCTCGCCGGATGGTAATAAGAAATGCCGCGGCGGAACAAGATATCCTGATGAAATCAGGGGGAATAACCGGAGATTTCCCCTAATAAAAGAAAGGCTTCTCTTTCGCCGCTCTATTTAGGTTGCGGCGGCGGGCGGCGGCTCCCCGGCCGGCGGCGCGGCGGGCGCGGCTTCGGCGGGCGCCTCCGACGCCGGAGGGGCGGGCGGC
>JAJXUO010000074.1 GCA_021782815.1 Pseudomonadota bacterium | reverse complement strand
TATTGTCCCTCAAGCGCCGGGCGCTGGCGTTCCGCCAGCTTGGCTGTCCTTATGCCTGCGCTTTCGCTCCGGCAACGCTCCGGCGCGCGAGAAAGCGCTAGTCAGCCGCATAAAGCGGCCTCCATATGCGATCACCCTGGATAAGCCCTTGCCAAGCATCGCCGCCAATGGGATTCTTCCCATCATTCCTGCCACCGGCGGTCGTTGGGCGTCTGGAGCCGGTTTCACGGCAGGGCCGTTCTCGTCATTTGGAAACCGTCATGCCCGACCAGACCGCCGCCCCCGATCTTTCCGCCGCCATCGCCCATTATAACCAGCACCGTTTCGGCGCCTGCGCCGACGCCTGCCGGCTGGCGCTGGAGGGTTATCCCGGCCATCCCTCCGCCTTGCATCTTCTCGGTCTGGCCCAAACCGGCCTGGAGCTTTACCCCCAGGCGGCGACCTCGCTGCGCGCCGCCCAGGCCGCCCTGCCCACCGACCCCAGCATTCCCCTGGACCTGGCCGCCGTCCTGGCGGCGCAAGGCGCCCTGCGTCCGGCCCTGGCCGCCCTGGAGCAGGCCCGCGCCCTGGCGCCGGAAACGGCGGTGATCCTGACCAACATGGCCACCCTGCATCAGGCCCTGGGCGAGATGGACGACGCCGAGCGGCTTTATCGCCGCGCCATCGCCCTCGACCCCGACGACGCCACCGCCCACAGCAATCTCGGCACCTGCCTGCTGACCCGCGCGCAGTGGCGTGAAGGCTTCGCCGAATTCGAATGGCGGCTCAAGCTGCCCTCGGTGCGGCCGCCGGCCCGTACTCTGCCGGTGTGGCGGGGCCAGCCCCTGGCCGGAAAACACCTCCTGATCACCGCCGAACAGGGCTATGGCGATCAGATCCAGTATGCCCGCTTCCTGCCGGGCCTGCTGCCGCATCACGCCCGCGTCACCGTGGAATGCCGCCCCGGACTGGAACGCTTGCTGGCCGGCCTGCCCGGCGTTACCGCCGTGCTGCCCGAAGGCGCGCCCCATCCCGCCGCCGATTATGCCCTGCCCATCGTCAGCCTGGCGGATCGTCTGGGTATCGCCGCGGCGGCGCCCGTGCCCTATCTGTCGGCCCCGACAGACGGCGCCCCCCTGCCCGAGGCCGGAGAGGCCGACATCAAAATCGGCCTGGTCTGGGCCAGCCAGCCGGTGCAAGGCACCCCTTACGAGCGCCATCTGCATGCGGAACGCGGCTGCCCGCTGCCCCTGCTGGCGCCGCTGGCCGCGCAGCCCGGCGTTCGGCTCTACAGCCTGCAACAGGCCTGGGCGGCGGACGATCTGGCGGCGGCGGGCCTGCCCATCATCGATCTGGCCCCGCGCCTCGACGATTTCGCCGAGACCGCCGCCCTCATCGCTCAACTGGATCTGGTGATCGCCATCGACGGTCCGGTGGCCCATCTGGCCGGCGCCATGGGCAAACCGTTGTGGGTGCTGTTGGCGCAGGGCTTCCACGATTACCGCTGGGGCCTGGACGACACCACCCCCTGGTATCCCCTGGCCCGGCTGTTCCGCTGCGGTCCCGAGGGCTGGCCCGGCGTGGTGGCGGCGCTGCTGGAGGCCCTGCCCGCCCAGACCGCCCGCGTCCTGTTCCAGAAAGCCGGGCGCCTGCATCTGGCCGGCGCCCTGGACGAGGCCATCGCCCTTTATCACCGCGTCCTCGCCCTGGATCCCGCCTATCCCCAGGCCCATTGCAATCTGGGCGAGGCCTTGAGCCATCGCCACCGCCACGATCCCCAACATGACGACGAGATCCGCGCCTGCTACCAGCGCGCCCTGGAGCTTAATCCCGATTTCCCCGAGGCCTGCAACAATCTGGGAGTGTTCCTGGTGGACCGTTTGCAGGCCGAGGAGGCCGAAACGCAATTCCGCCGCGCCCTGGCGCTGAAGCCGGGATTCGTCGCCGCCACCAACAATCTCGGCAACGCCCTGTTGCAACAGAACCGCCTGGTGGAGGCCGAGGCGCTTTACCGTCAGGTCATCGCCTGGGACGCCGCCTATGTGAAGGCCTATAACGGCCTGGGCAATACCTTGCGGCTGCAGGGCCGCTTCGAGGAGGCCGACGCCGCCTACGCCCACGCCCTGGAGCTCAACCCCGATTACCCCGAGGCCCTGATCAACCGCGCCGGCACCCTGGTGGTGCTGGGCCGGCTGGACGAGGCCATCGTCGCCACCAACCGGGCTCTGCGGCTGCGCCCGGCCATGGCCCAGGACAGCAGCACCATCGATCTGGTGTTGAACGAACTGGCCATCGCCCTTTTGCACAACGGCCAGTACGAAACCGCCCGGCAGATCTCCGAACTGGCGGTGAACCGCCGCCCCAGCGATCCCGAACCGCATTTCCGCCTGGGCAATGCCTACATGCGGATGAAAAAGTTCGACAAGGCCGAACAGTGTTTCCTGCAAGCCATTGCCGTTAATGAATTTTTCGCCCCGGCTTACAACAATCTCGGCTCCATCTACCTGGAGCGCGAGGAAACCCGCAAGGCCCTGGCTTTCATCGCCAAGGCGGTGACCCTGGATGCCGGCCTGCCCGACATCCACAACAATCTCGGCAATGCCCTGCGCGCCTCCAACCAGCCCGAGGCGGCCAAGGTTTCCTATGCCCAGGCCATCGCCCTCAAGGCCGAGTTTCCCGAGGCCTTCAACAATCTGGCGGTGCTGCTGGGCGAGTTGGGGCAGGTGGAGGAATCCCTGGCCGCCTTCGACGAGGCCATCCGCCTGCTGCCCCACTATGCCGAGGCCCACAGCAACCGGGGCAATGTGCTGAAAAGCCGCCGCCGCACCGACGAGGCCGTCGCCGCCTACCGCGACGCCCTGGCCATCCGCCCCGAGTATCACGGCGCCCGCCTCAATCTGGCCATCGCCCTGTTGCAGCGCGGCGACTGGCTGGAGGGCTGGGAAGAGTACAAGGCGCGCTGGCTCACCGGCTCCTTGAGCCGCCTCAAGGTGGATTTCACCCAGCCGGAATGGGATGGCCGCCCCCTGCACGGCGAAACCCTGCTGTTTTACGGCGAACAGGGCTATGGCGACGTGCTGCAGTTCATCCGCTACGCGCCGATGCTGGCGGCGCGCGGGGCGCGGGTGGTGGCGCTGGTGCACAAGGTGCTGGTGCGCCTGTTCGAGAGCGCCCCCGGCCTGGCCGAGGTGCGCAGCTTCGACGATCCGCCCGCCGCCTTCGACTATCACCTGGCCATGATGAGCGCGCCGCGCCTCTTCGCCACCACGCCGGAAACCATTCCGGCGCCGGTGCCCTACCTGGCCGCCGATCCCGCCGACATCGCCGCCTGGGCCGGGGTCCTGGCGCCGCTGCCCGGCCTCAAGGTGGGGCTGGTCTGGTCGGGCGATCCCCGCCCCCACGATTTCGCCGCCAACCTGCTGGACCGTCAGCGCAGCCTGAAGCTGGAACAGTTTGCCGCCCTGGGGGAGATTCCCGGCCTGTCGCTGGTCAATCTGCAGATGGGCGCTCCCGCCAGTCAGTTGCGCACGCCGCCGCCCGGCCTCGCCCTGTTCGACGCCATGGACCGGGTGCGGGATTTCGCCGATACCGCCGCCCTGGTGGCCAATCTCGATCTGGTGGTGACGGTGGATACCTCCATGGCTCATCTGGCCGGGGCGCTGGGCAAGCCGGTGTGGATCCTGTCGCGCTACGACGGCTGCTGGCGCTGGCTGATCGGTCGCGACACCACCCCCTGGTATCCGACGGCCCGCCTGTTCCTGCAAACCGCCCCCAACGACTGGAGCGACGCCTTGCGCCAGCTTGCCGATGCCCTGAAGACCATCGCCGCATGATCCGCCTGCCGCCCAACGCCAGTATCGAGGCCCTGTTCGCCCAGGCGGTGGCCCTGCACACCGCCGGGGAGGTGAGCGGCGCCGAACAGCTTTACCGCGCCCTGATGGGCCGCGCCCCCGGCCAGGCGGCCATTCCCCTCAATCTGGGATCGCTGTTGCAGGCGCAAGGCCGCCACAAGGAGGCCGTGGCCTGTTTCAAAAAGGCCGTGACCGTCAAACCCGGCATGGCCGAGGCCCACAACAATCTCGGGGTGGCGCTGCAATCCCTGGGGCGCGAGGCCGAAGCCGCCAAAAGTTTCCGCCGCGCCATCGCCCTCACCCCCGGCATGGCCGAGGCCCACCGCAATCTCGGCATCGCCTACAGCCGCCAAGGACAGCCGGAGGAGGCGCTGGCCAGTTTCCAGAAGGCCGTGGCCCTGCGCCCCGGCCATGTGGGCACCTGGATCGAACTGGGCCGCACCCTGCATGAGCTGGGCCGCTACGGCGACGCCGTGGCGGCCTATGGCCGCGCCCTGGAACTGAAACCCGATGCCGCCGACATTCTGAACGATCTCGGCGCCGCCCAGGATCTGGCCGGCGACAAGGCCGGCGCCATCGCCAGCCTGCGTCGCGCCATCGCTTTGAATGACGAATTTGCAAATCCTCGCAACAACTTAGGGAAGCTTCTTGAAGCGGAAGGCGATCTTGACGGCGCCGAGGAGATGTTTCGCTCCGCCCTGGAGCGCGCCCCCGGCCTGGCCGAGGTGCACGGCAATCTGGGCAATATCTGCATGGAGCGCCGCCGCATCGACGAGGGCATCGCCCATTACCGCGCCGCCATCGCCCTGAAGCCGGATTTCTTCGAGGCCCATGTCTCGCTGGGCATGGCCCTGCTCACCCAGGGCCACTATGCCGAGGGTTGGGCCGAGTGGGAATGGCGCTGGTATCAGCGGGCCTGGCTGACGCCGTCGCTGCGCTTTCAGCGCCCCCTGGCCGAGGACGAGCGGCTGGACGGCAAGCGAGTGCTGCTGTTCGCCGAGCAGGGCTTCGGCGATGTGCTGCAATTTAGCCGCTACGCCCTGGATTTGCGCGCGCGCGGCGCCGAGGTGATCCTCAAGGTCTATCCCGCCCTGGTGCGGCTGCTCAAGAGCCTGCCGGGGGATTTTTCCATCATCGCCGAGGACGCGCCCGAACCGCCGCACGATCTGCGTCTGCCGATGATGAGCGCGCCCTTCGTCTTCCAAAGTGGCGTGGCCCCCATTCCCGCCCCCGTGCCCTATTTGCGGCCCGAGGCCGAGGCGGCGGCCGACTGGGCGCGGCGGCTGGCCGCCCTGCCCGGCCGCAAGGTGGGGCTGGTATGGGCCGGCGATCCCCGCCCGCACGATCCCGGCGCCCATCTGGTGGACCGGCGGCGCAGCCTCTCCCTGCGCCGGTTCGCCGCTCTGGCCGCCCTGCCCGGCCTGTCGCTGATCAGCCTGCAAAAGGGCGCCCCGGCGGCCCAGGCCGCCACCAGCCCCTTCCCCCTGTTCGACGCCATGGCCGAGGTGAGCGATTTCGCCGATACCGCCGCCCTGGTGGCCAATCTCGATCTGGTGATCACCGCCGACACCTCCATGGCCCATGTGGCCGGCGCCCTGGGCAAGGCGGTGTGGGTGCTGTCGCGCTTCGACGGCTGCTGGCGCTGGGGCGAACAGGGCCCCGGCACGCCCTGGTACCCCACCATGCGCCTTTACCGCCAGCCCCGCCCCGGCGACTGGGAGGAGCCGCTGCGGCGCATCGTCGCGGATCTCCAAAGCCCGCCGTCCCCGTGACGGGACAGGCCGGATCGGAGCACCCGCTCCATCAGGAGGCGGGCTGGCTTTCCTTTTCCTTGCAGATGCGTGCGGCGTCGGCCGGTTTCTTGTTGTAGATGGAGGTTTCCAGCAACTCGCACACCGGCAGGAACTGGCTGGCCCAATAGGCCTTGCAGCTTTGCCCCACCGTAACCGGATCCTGCGCGGGATGACCGGCCATCGTCACCTGCCAGCAGGCCGCCGTCAGGTTCTGGTTCATGGCGGTCATGCCGCCCTTGAAGTTCTCCGACTTGTCGGGATAGCGCGCCTCGTAATAGATGGCGCTGGGATGTTCGGTAACGAACAGCGGAATTTTCACCCCGTTGGGCAGGGTAACGCGGGCGGCGTCGCCTTCCTTCAGATCGGTCTTGAAGAGGGCGTTGACATATTTTTGCACCGGGGCGCCGAAGGCCACCACCGGTTTGCCCTGCCCGCCCGCCGTCGCCCAATGGTCCAGCATATCGGCGATATAGGGATCATAAGGGCCCTTGGGAAACACATCGCCGGCATTGGCCGGAGCGGCGATGGGATCGATATCGGTAATGGCCTGGTAGCGCGGCGTCTGGTCCTTGTCGGCGCTGTTGATCACCAGCAGGCTGGCCCAGCGGTCGGTGGTGGTAGAATTGAGGTAATCCTGGCTGGTCAGGGAGTAATCCGGCGGGAAGTGCAGCAGTTCCACCGAAACGTTGCGGCTCATGGCCAGGCCCAGCGGCAGGAAGAACGACCAGGTGGACTGCCAGCCCCCCGCCTTCTTGATGGCGTCGGTGGCGTCCAGCGCCTTCTGACCGGCCGGCAGAAACCACTGGAAGGCGGCCTGGGTGCGCAATCCGGCCTCGCCCTTGATGGTGGCGACGACATGGCCGTCGGCGCTCAGCGTCACCGCGCCCAGATCGCTGGCGGCATAGCCGTCGCGGGTCAGGGTTTGGGTCAGATAATGGCCGACGGTGGTCAACACCGCATCGTCGGTGGTGGAAAAGAAAACCGCCACATGATCCTTGGGGCCCAGATCGATGGTGGCGGCGTGAGCGGCCGACGAGATACCGGCCAGGGCGAGCAAAGCCAGGGAAAGCCGTCTAGTCAAATTGCGTCTCCACGAACTGTTTCTGGATCGCCTCGACCATCGAGGGATTGTTCAGTAGAGCATCAACCGCAGGGGGATAAAACTTTTTTCCGCTCATCTCCCGCAAGAACGCATAAGCCTGATCATTGGGCCAGGCATGTTTATAGGGGCGATTGCTGGTCAGCGCGTCGAAGACGTCGGCCACGGCGGTGATGCGGGCCTCGATGGGGATCTCCTCGCCTTTGAGACCGTGCGGATAGCCGCCGCCATCCCAGCTTTCGTGATGATAGCTGACCACGTTGCGCAAGATATCGATATGCGGCACCTGATCCAGGCCGAAGGATTCGCTCATCATGTCGATGATGCTGCGGCCCTTGTCCACGTGCTTTTGCATCATGCCCATTTCCTCGGAATCGAGGCGGCCCGGCTTCAAGAGAATACGGTCCGGCACCGCCACCTTGCCGATATCGTGCAGCGGCGCGAACTGGAACAGATATTCGATGAACTCGTCGCTGAGAGCGTGGCTTTCCGCCAGGCACTCGCCGATCATGCGGGCATAGCGCGACATGCGGTCGAGATGGGCGCCGGTTTCATCGTCGCGCTCGCGGCCGATGCGGGTCACCGTATGCACCGCCGCCTGGATCACATGGATGCGGTCCAGCTCCATGGTGGCGATATAGGCCGCCACCTGGGCATAGGGCCACAGCTGATGCAGCACGCGGGGGCTGAAGAATCCCGGTTCCGGCGAATTGAAAAACAAAAAGCCGCTCAGGCGGCCACGGTTCAACAGCGGCAGGGTGTAGCTGGACCGGAACCCGCCCTCGATCACCCGGCGGGAATGTTCGCGGGCGCTGTTATAGTGGGAAATATCGTCCACCACGCGGGGCTGGCCGGTTTGGGCGATTTCCGCCAGGCTGGGCACGTCGCTTAAGCGGGCCACGTAGCGGGTCAGCGCCGCATCGCCCTCGCTGGAATGGATAAAGGTGCGCAACAGATCGGTTTTCTGATCATAAACCGCCACGGCGATGCGGGTCAGCGCCGCCAGCGAGGCGACGCTGCGCATACGGTCGTGCAGATCCATCAGGGTCCCGACCACCACCTGAATATCGGAGCTGTGCGCGGACTCCGCCTGCTCGGTCTCCAAAACGCTCAATCCCTGTTCTTCCCGGCCCCCGCAAGGGGCTCCCCACGCATAAGATCGAAATCATAGCGTCAAATACACGACTTTGAAAAGTGCCGGAGTATGAGGGATTTGTATAATAACCATGGGTTTTATCCGGATAAATGATCCGTGCGCCCCGTGACTATGAGAAGAGCGTCTTTCATTTCAGCGGTTGCGAGACCCGATCCACCAGAACGGCGACCGAACGGTAGGGAATGCCGGCATGGTCGGCCAGGCCGATCTCGCAGGTCTTGTTGGCCGAAAATCCTTCCGTGCAGCCTTCCGTCACGGTCAGTTTGCGCAGGCCGTGATCGTTCAGTTCCGGCACCAGAAAACCGCGGTCACCGCCGAAGCCGCAGCAGCCGACGCCCTCCGGCACCACCACCGTCTCGGCGCAGGCCTGCACCAGGGCCTGCAATTTGCCCTCCAGCCCCTGCTTGCGGATGGAACAGGGGATATGCAGCATCACCGCTCCCGGCTGCGGGGTGATTTTCAGGCGCGGCAGCACGCGGTCGGCCAGGAATTCCACCAGATCCACCACGGTGCCGCCCGCCGCCTGAACGGTTTTCAGGCGATTGGCGCAGGCCGAGGTGTCCATCACCACCGGCAGGCCGCGCCCCTGGTCCAAGGCGGCCACCGCCTGGAACAAATCTCCCGAACGGGCATCGGCCAGATCGAACCAGCCCCGGCTTTCAAAGGGCTGACCGCAGCAGAGGCTGTCGAGCCCGTCCGGCAGCAGCACCTGGAACCCGGCCTTTTTCAACAGGCGGATCGTCACATCGGGCAAGGCCTCCGGCGTAGGATCGTGGCGGTCGGCCCCCATGGCGCGGCTGGCGCAGCTGGGCAGATAGATCACCGGCTCGCCGTCGCCCCCCGCCGCCAGGGCCGGAAGGGCCGGACGCGGCAGGGATTTATCCACCAGCCCGCCCAGGGCCAGACCGACACGGGCCAGGGTCATGGTGGCGCCGAAATGACCGGCCGCCAGTTGCCCCACGCCGCGCGCCAGGGCCGAGCCCCGCCGCCCGCGCAAGGATTTGACCAGCGAGCCGGTTTCGATCTCCACCGGGCAGGCGCTGGCGCACAGACCGCAGGCGGCGCAGGTATCGAGCCCCATGTAATCGTAAAGCTTGCTCAGGCCGCGGACCCGCTCGGTTTCGCCCGCCGCCTCGGCGCGGGAAATCTCGCGCCAGCCGACAATGCGCTGGCGCGGCGACAGCGTCATCCCCAGCGACGGACACATGCGCTCGCAGAAACCGCATTCCATGCAGGCGTCCACCAGGGGATCGGCGGCGGGCATCGGCTTCAGATCGGCCAGATGCGCCTTGGGATCGTCGTTGAGGATGACGCCGGGATTGAGCAGGCCGTGCGGATCGAACAGCGCCTTGATGCGGCGCATCAGGCCATGGGCCGCCTGCCCCCACTCCAGGGCCACGTAAGGCGCCATGTTGCGGCCGGTACCGTGCTCGGCCTTCAGCGAGCCGTCGTATTTCTTCACCACCAGATCGGCCACCTCGTCCATGAAGGCGGCATAGCGCAGCACCTCGGCGTCGGAGCCGAAATCCTGGGTGAAGACGAAATGCAGATTACCGGCCAGGGCATGACCGAAGAGAATGGCGTCGTCGTAGCCGTGCCGGGCAAAGAGGGCGCGCAGATCGGCGGCGGCCTCGGCCAGATGATCGATGCGGAAGGCCACATCCTCGGTGATCACCGCCGTGCCCAGGGGGCGCACCGCCCCCACGGCGGTCAGCAACCCCTTGCGGACCTTCCACAATTTCCCGCAGGCCACCGGATCGGCGGTGAAGGACACCGGCCCCAGCGGCGCATGGGCGGCCAGGATCTCGGTGGTCTGGGCCATATGGGCCATCAGCCCCAGGGAATCGCCGGCGCGGCACTCCACCAGAAGCGCGGTGACGTCGGGCCCCAGATCCTTCAGTCCCTCGGGCATGCCGGGCTTGTTTTCCACCGAACGCAGCGAGGCGCGGTCCATCAGCTCCACCGCCGCCACCGGCGCGCGGGTCAGCGCCGTCACCGCCCGGCAGGCATCCGCCATCCCCTCGAAAAACACCAGGGCGCTGGCCTTGTGGGGATGATCGGCCACCGTGCGGTAGGTGATCTCGGAGATGAAGCCCAGGGTGCCTTCCGAGCCGATCATCAGATGCTGCAGAATCTCGATGGGATCGGTGAAATCCACCAGGGCGTTCAGGCCGTAGCCGGTGGTGTTCTTGATGGCGAATTTGGCGCGGATACGGTCCGCCAGGGCGGCATCGGCCCGGGTTTCGCCGGCCAGATCCGCCAGGGTTTGCAGGAAACCGGCATGGCTTTCGCGGAACGCGGCGACGCTGGCGGCATCGCCGGTATCCAGGATGGCCCCATCGGCCAGGATCAGGCGCATGGAGCGCAGGGTCTGATAGCTGTTCTCGGCGGTGCCGCAGCACATGCCGCTGGAATTGTTGGCGGCGATGCCGCCGATGCGCGCCGAATCGATGGAGGCCGGATCGGGGCCGATCTTGCGGGCGAAGGCGGCCAGGCGGCGGTTGGCCTCGGCGCCGATCACCCCGGGCTGCAGGCGAATGGCCGCGCCCCCCTCAAGGATCTCCAGCCCGCCCCAATTGTCGCTGAGCATCACCAGCACCGACTCGGTGATGGATTGCCCCGACAGGCTGGTGCCCGAGGCCCGGAAGGTCAGCGGCGCGCCATGGCGGGCGCAGGCATCCAGCACGCGGCGGAGCTCGGCCTCGTCGTCCACCACCACCACCGCCTGCGGCACCAGGCGATAGAAACTGGCGTCGGTGCCATAGGCCAGCAGCCGCAAAGGATCGGTGATCAGGCGCCGCTCCGGCAGAAAAGCGGCAAACTCCTTGCACAGCGCGGTGTAATCAACGCGCCCGGAATGCGACGGCAGGGTCATGGAAAGTCCTTACTCTCTACTGATCGGCCAGGACCAGAACCAAAAGGTCTTTCGGTCCGTGCACGCCATAGGCCAGGGTCTGTTCGATATCGGCGGTCTTCGAGGGGCCGGAAATCAGCAGGGCGTTGGTGGGCATGCCCCCGGCCCAGCCCTGTTCGGCCACCAGCTGCGCCAGGCTGTCGTAAAGGACGCTGGCGGCCATCACCGCCACATGCAGGGGCGGCAGCAGGCTCATCAGGCGTGGTTCGGCGGCATCGGGCCACAGCACCAGACTGCCGGTTTCGGCGATGCCCCAGCGCACCGAGGTCACCCCCGCCTCCACGCTGTGCACCAGCTCCGCTTTCAGCGCCTCGATGGGACGGTCGTAGGGCACCAGGGTGGGGGCGTCGCCGTCGGCGGTCCAGGCCCGCCCCAGTTGCGCCCCCACATCCGCCGCCGGACCATAAAGCACGCGGCGCACGCCGCGTTCGGCCAGCAAGGTCCGCAACAGCCCCGGCCAGGCGGCCAGGGTGGTCTCCACCACCTCGCCATGCACCGAGCCCAGCATGGCGCGAAAGCGCTCCAGGCGGCTTTCACCGAAGGCCGGCGGCGTCCAGTCGGGGCGGTCGGGCAGCGGGCTGCGCGGCGCCGCCCGCAGGCGGGCCAGAATGTTGGCGCGGGCGTCACTCATCGCAATATCCCTGTTCTCGGGCCAATTCATGCAGGCTTTTGGCGGCGAAGCGCGGTTTGGTCCGCACGCTGGTCCAGGCCTTCAGCAAAGGCAGGCGCTCGGGCAGCAGATTGCCGAAGCGGGTCATGCCCCAGGCGGCCAGCCGTCCCGCCCAGGGGCGGGAATAGATCAGCATCCAGGCCCGCCACGACAGGGTCTCCAGAGCCGAGCGGCGGGCGCCGCCGCCCTTCACCGCGTCGCCGCCGCCGGGCCGCACCGATTCCTCGCGCAGGCGCACCAGGATGTCGGCGATGGGAATTTTCACCGGACAGACCTCGACGCAGGCGTTGCACAGGGTGGAGGCGTGCGGCTGATCGCCGGCGCAGTCCAACCCTTCCAGCTGCGGGGTGAGGATCTTGCCGATAGGCCCGGGATAGACGAACTTGTAGGTATGCCCGCCCACCCGCGAATAGACCGGGCAATGGTTCATGCAGGCGCCGCAGCGGATGCAGCGCAGGGTATCGCGCAACTGATCATCGCCGTAAACGCGCGACCGGCCGGAATCCAGCAGCACCAGATGCACCTCTTCCGGGCCGTCCAGTTCGCCGGCGCGGCGCGGATGGGTGATCATGTTGACATAGGTGGTGATGTGCTGGCCGGTGGCCGAACGGGGCAGCAGCGCCAGCAGCGGCGGCAGATCCTCGAGGCTTTCCACCAGTTTCTCGATACCCATGAGGGCGATGTGCAGCGGCGGCAGGGTGGTGGAAAGACGGCCGTTGCCCTCGTTTTCCACCAGAACCAGAGTGCCGGTTTCGGCCACGGCGAAATTGACCCCGGAAATTCCGGCGTCGGCGGCGGCGAAACGCCCCCGCAGCTCGGCGCGGGCCGCCGCCGTCAGGGCGTCCACGTCCTCGGTATAGCCGAGGCCGGGAATGCGCTCGGCGAACAGCCGGGCGATCTCGGCCTTGTTCTTGTGAATGCAGGGCATGACGATATGGCTGGGCGCCTCGCCCGCCAGCTGGATGATATATTCGCCGAGATCGGATTCCACCGCCTGGATGCCGTGCGCCGCCAGGTGATGGTTGAGCTCCATCTCCTCCGACACCATGGACTTGCCCTTGATCACCGTGCGGGCCCCGGCCTTCTGCAGGATCTCCAGCACGATGGCGTTGGCCTCGGGGATGGTTTCCGCCCAATGCACCGTGATGCCGTTGGCGCGGCATTTGTCCTCGAGCCGCTCCAGAAGCGCGGGCAGTTGCGCCAGCACCCGCGCCTTGGCCGCGGCGCCGCGGGCGCGCAGGGAGTCCCAGGCCGGCTTATCGGCGAACTGGGCGGCGCGCTTGCTCATCAGCCCGTCCATGGCGCGGCGGAAATTGGCGCGCAAGGTGGGATCGTTCAGAGCCTGGGGAGCGCGAACGGTGAAATCGTTGCCCACGGCGGCCCGCGGTTCAGCGCCCATGGCCGCGCTCCAGCAGAAATTCGGCGATATGCTGCGGACGCATGCTCTTGCCGGCCTTTTCCAGGGCGCCGCCGATATTCATCAGGCAGCCGCAATCCCCGGAAACCACGCGGGCGGCGCCGGTTTCCTCCAGCGCCGCGATCTTGTCGGTGACCATGGCGGCGGAAATCTCCGGCTGGCGCACCGAGAAGGTGCCGCCGAAGCCGCAGCATTCCTTCTCGCGCGGGTTTTCCACCAGGGTCACGTTCGCCAATTGGCGCAGCAGGGATTTCGGTTCGTCCACCACCCCCATCTCGCGCATGGAATGGCAGGAGCCGTGCCAGGTGACGGTGACGGGCGGCCCCTTGTCCTCCAGTTTGATCCGCAGCACGTTGACCAGGAAGGCGGTCAGTTCGTGCACGCGGGCCGAGAAGGCGACCGCCCGCTCATATTCCGGGCGGCCCTTGAACAGATCGGGATAATGGGTCTTCATCATCCCGGCGCACGAGCCCGAGGGCACCACGATGGGCCAATCGTTGGGAAAGGCCGCCATCTGGCGCAGGGCCACGGCGCGGGCCTCGTCCATATAGCCGGAATTGCGGGCGGGCTGGCCGCAGCAGCCCTGATCGGGCGGGAACACCACCTGCACTCCTTCGCGCCGCAACAGCTCCATTCCCGCCAGACCGGCGCCGGGATAGAACAGATCGATCACGCAGGTTCCGAAATAGTAGACGCGCTCCGGCTTGCTTTGAAGCCGGACGTCCGTTGCTGGCTGGGCCATGGGCGTTCCTCGACAATCAGGCGTTTTCGCCTTTACATCGTCAATGGTTGCCTAACTTTACCGAAAATTACAAGCGGTAAAAAAATATAACCAGATTATTTTACCCGGTCCCGCGCCATGGTCAGGCCGGCGCCCTCGGCGCGGCGCTCCGAGACGGCGCGGCGGTGATCGGCCATCTGCGCCTCGCGCAGGGCCTCGGCGGTGGCGTCGATATGAGCCTTGGCGGTCAGACGCGCCGCTTCCGGGTTGCGGGCGGCGATGGCCGCGTATAAGGCCTGATGCTGGCGCAGAAAACTGTCGCGCACGCCGCGGCGCAGATAGAGATCGGCCCGATCGTAAAAGACCCCGGCCTGCAGCATGTCCAGAAGACCGCCCATGACATGGGTCATCACCGTATTGTGGGCCGCCTGATAAATGGCCAGGTGGAAGCGGGCGTCGGCCAGGGCCTCCTGCGCCGGATCATCCAGGCCGTGCGCCTCCTCCAACGCCGCCAGACAGGCGCCGAGATGGGCCAGTTCGGCCTCGCTGGCCCGAAGCGCGGCCGAGGCCGCCGCCTCGCCACCCAACAGGCCACGGAATTCCAGATAGTCGAAGGCGGTTTCGGGATGGCTGTTGAGCAGGCGCGCCAGCAGCTCCACCCCCGCCGCCCGGGTTTCGGTGTCGTCGGTCATGCCCCGATCCTATCCGCCCGCATTTTGCATTGCCAGATGCGCATATCAGGGTTCGAAAAATTTTCTGGTTTGCATCCGATGGAATTTTTGTTTATGCACATGACATATGCGGTCATAAAATTTTACCAATAAGCCCGCAATGGCAATGACAGAAACCATCGGGCCGTGATGCCCGCGCAGCAGCAGAGGATTTGGGAGGAAACATGCAGCCTTGGACGCAAATATATGATCCGGTGGGAAATCTGTGGCTTAGTTCGGCCATCGCCGCCCTGCCCATTCTGTTCTTCTTCCTGGCGCTGACCATTCTGCGCCTGAAAGGCCATGTGGCCGGCACCATCACCGTGGTTCTGGCCCTGGCGGTTGCGGTGCTGTTCTACCACATGCCTGCCGGCATGGCCTTCGGCGCCGCCGGATACGGTTTCATGTACGGCCTGTGGCCCATCGCCTGGATCATCGTCGCCGCCGTGTTCCTCTACAAAATCACGGTCAAGACCGGGCAGTTCGACATTATCCGCGCTTCCGTCATCTCCATCACCGAGGATCAGCGCCTGCAGATGCTGATGGTGGGCTTCTCGTTCGGGGCCTTCCTGGAAGGCGCCGCCGGTTTCGGCGCCCCGGTGGCCATCACCTCCGCCCTGCTGGTGGGCCTGGGCTTCAATCCGCTTTATGCCGCCAGCCTGTGCCTGATCACCAACACCGCCCCGGTGGCCTTCGGCGCCATGGGTATTCCGATGATCGTGGCCGCCAAGGTCACCGGCCTCGACGCCTTCAGGATCGGCCAGATGGCCGGCCGCCAGCTGCCGTTGCTGGCCGCTTTCGTGCCGTTCTGGGTGGTGTTCATCATGGACGGCCGCCGCGGCATCAAGGAAACCTGGCCGGCCATCCTGGTGGCGGGCGGTTCTTTCGCCATCGGCCAGTTCTTCACCTCCAACTTCATCGGCCCGGAACTCCCCGACATCACCTCGTCGCTGCTCAGCCTGGTCAGCCTGGCGCTGTTCCTGAAAGTGTGGAAGCCCAAGCGCATCTTCCGCTTCCATGAGGTGAGCGAGGAGGAACGTCATTCCCACGATTATTCCAACCTGCAGATCCTGAGGGCCTGGTCGCCGTTCCTGATCCTGACCCTGGTGGTCACCCTGTGGAGCCTGAAGCCCTTCAAGGCCCTGTTCGTCAAGGGCGGCGCCCTGGCCGGCACCACCTTCTCCTTCGCCATTCCCGGCCTCGACAAGATGGTGATGAAGGCCGCCCCCATCGTCGTCAAGCCCGAAGCCTTGACGGCGGTGTTCCACCTGGACCTGATTTCGGCCACCGGCACCGCCATCCTGGTGGCGGCGCTGATCTCCATGGTGGTGCTGAAGCTGAAGCCCTCCGAGGCCTTGAAGCTGTTCGGCCAGACCCTGCTGGAGCTGAAGCGTCCGGTCTACACCATCGGCACGGTGCTGGCCTTCGCCTTCGTGGCCAACTATTCCGGCCTTTCCTCCACCCTGGCCCTGCTGCTGGCCGGCACCGGCGCCGCCTTCCCGTTCTTCTCGCCCATCCTGGGCTGGCTGGGCGTGTTCCTCACCGGCTCCGACACCTCGTCCAACGCCCTGTTCTGCAGCCTGCAGGCCACCACCGCCCAGCAGGTGGGGGTGCAGAACGTGCTGCTGGTGGCTGCCAATACCGCCGGCGGCGTGACCGGCAAGATGATCAGCCCGCAGTCCATCGCCGTGGCCTGCGCCGCCACCGGCCTGGTGGGCGAGGAGGCCAAGCTGTTCCGCTTCACCCTCAAGCACAGCCTGTTCTTCGTGGTCATCGTCGGGATCATCACCACCCTGCAGGCCTATGTCCTGACCTGGATGATCCCGTAATACCAAATTGCAGTGATCGGAACCGATCACTGCACCCTCACGCGCCGGGCGGGTTTCTCCGAAACCCTTGGCGTCGTGCCTGATGGCGCGCTTTGCCTCACCGCGCCATCAGGCGCGCGTCGCCTTGCTCCTAACCGGCGTCGCGATGAGTCAAACTCATCGCGACTT
>JAJXUO010000073.1 GCA_021782815.1 Pseudomonadota bacterium | reverse complement strand
GCTGGCCCCGACCGACGAATGGGACGCCATCGCCCTCAACTACACCTCGGGCACCACCGGCAATCCCAAGGGCGTGGTCTATCACCACCGCGGCGCCTATCTGAACGCCGTCGACAATATCCTGCGCTGGGGCATGCCCATCAAGCCGGTCTATCTCTGGACCCTGCCCATGTTCCACTGCAACGGCTGGTGCTTCCCCTGGACCCTGGCCGTCAACGCCGGCACCAGCGTCTGCCTGCGCGCCGTGCGTCTGGAAACCGTGCTGGATCTGATCGCCAGCGAAAAGGTCACGCATTTCTGCGGCGCCCCCATCGTGCTCAACATGATCGTCAACGGCCCCGAGGAGCTGAAGGCCAGGATCACCCACAAGGTGGAGGTGATGACCGCCGGCGCCGCCCCGCCCGCCGCCGTGATCGAGGGCATGGAACGGGCCGGCTTCAACGTCACCCACGTCTACGGCCTGACCGAGGTCTACGGCCCCACCATGTTCTGCGCCTGGAACGAGCAGTGGGAAAACCTGTCGCTGGAGGACAAGGCCCGCATGAAGGCCCGCCAGGGCGTGCGCGGCCCGATGATGGAAGGGGTGATGGTGGCCGACCCCATCGACATGACCCCGATGCCGCAGGACGGCGAAAGCATGGGCGAGATCTTCATGCGCGGCAACAACGTCATGAAGGGCTATCTGAAGAACCCCGCCGCCACCGAGGAAAGCTTCCGCGGCGGCTGGTTCCATACCGGCGATCTGGCGGTGTGGCATCCCGACGGCTATGTGGAGATCAAGGACCGCTCGAAGGACATCATCATCTCGGGCGGCGAGAACATCTCCAGCCTCGAGGTGGAGGACGTGCTCTACCGCCATCCGGCGGTGCTGGAGGCCGCGGTGGTGGCCCGGCCCGATCCGAAATGGGGGGAAACCCCGTGCGCCTTCATCACCCTGAAGCCGGGCGCCAAGGCCAGCCGCGACGACATCACCGCCTGGTGCCGCGAGCATCTGGCCCATTACAAGGTGCCGCGCAGCATCGTTTTCGGGGCCCTGCCCAAAACCTCCACCGGCAAGATCCAGAAGTTCGAACTGCGCCGCCAGGCCAAGGAAATCTGATCATTGTCCTAACGCCGGCCCCTCGCCTGCGCCGTGGCATTTTTGCTCGGCACAGGTGAGCGGTCTGGGCATTGCGGCGCCTTGCGTCCTGCGGGTAGCGTTCCGCCTCCGCCGCCTCCACCGTCTTGGAGAAACCCGATATGACCGCTTATCTCCCCCCGCTCCGCGATATGGAGTTCGTGCTGCGCGATCTGGCCGGACTCGACCAGGTTGCCGCCCTGCCCGGGTTCGAGGACGCCACCCCCGAACTGGTCGGCAGCGTTCTGGAAGAGGCCGGACGCATCGCCGAGGAGGTGCTGGCGCCTCTGAACCAGCCCGGCGACCGTCAGGGCGCCAAGCTGGTGGACGGCAAGGTGCGCACCGCCGACGGCTGGCAGGCCGCCATCGACACCCTGATCGACGGCAACTGGCTGGGCCTGCCCTATGCCGAGCAATGGGGCGGCATGGGCCTGCCCGGACTGGTCAATGTGGCGGTGAGCGAGATGTGGCAATCGGCCAACATGGCCTTCGCCCTCTGCCCCATGCTGACCCAGGGCGCGGTGAACGCCATCGACGAATGCGGCTCGCCGGAACAGAAGGCCAAATTCCTACCCAAGCTGGTCACCGGCCAGTGGGCGGGCACCATGAATCTCACCGAATCGGGCGCGGGCTCCGATCTGGGCGCCATCCGCACCAAGGCGGTGAAGACCGGCGACCATTACCTCATCAGCGGCCAGAAGATCTTCATCACCTACGGCGATCACGAGCTGGTGGAGAACATCATCCATCTGGTGCTGGCCCGCACCCCCGACGCCCCTCCCGGCGTCAAGGGCATCTCGCTGTTCATCGTGCCGAAAATGCTGGTCAACGACGACGGCAGCCTGGGCGCGCGCAACGATGTGGCCTGCGTATCGCTGGAACATAAGATGGGCATCCATGCCAGCCCCACCGCCGTGATGTCGTTCGGCGACAAGGGCGGCGCCGTGGGCTATCTGGTGGGCGAGGAAAACCGCGGCCTCGAATATATGTTCGTGATGATGAACCATGCCCGCCTCAATGTGGGGGTGCAGGGTCTGGCCATCGCCGAGCGCGCCTATCAGCAGGCCCGCGCCTATGCCCGCGAACGGGTGCAGGGCAAGGCCATCGGCTGCGCCGAGAAGGGCGGCATCATCGACCATCCCGACGTGCGCCGCATGCTGATGACCATGAAAAGCCAGGTGGAGGCCATGCGCGCCCTGGCCTATGTGGCCGCCGCCGCCCTCGATCAGGCCCATCGCCACCCCGATGCCGCCGCCCGCGCCCAGGCCAAACTGGAGGCCGAATTCCTGAACCCCATCGTCAAGGGCTGGTGCACCGAGGTGGGCAACGAGGTGGCCTCGCTCGGCGTGCAGGTGCATGGCGGCATGGGCTATATCGAGGAAACCGGCGCCTGCCAGCATTTGCGCGACGCCCGCATCACCACCATCTATGAAGGCACCACGGCCATCCAGGCCAACGATCTGGTGAACCGCAAGATCCTGCGCGACCAGGGGGCCACCGCCCGCGCCGAACTGGCCAAGGCCGCCGCCCTGGCCGCCGACCTCCGCGCGCACGGCGACGCCACCCTGGCCGCCATCGGCAGCGCCTTGAGCGCGGCGGTGACCGCCGCCGGTCAGGCCGTGGACTGGCTGGTGGGCATCGCCCCCGAGGACGCCCGCCAGGCCGCCGGGGCCGGGGTGCCGCTGCTGCGCCTGCTGGGCACGGTGCTGGGCGGGATGCAGATGGCCCGCGCCGCCGCCGTGGCCCGCCGCCGCCTCGATGCCAAGGAGGGCGATCCCGCCTTCTGGCAAACCAAGCTCTCCACCGCCTGGTTCTACGCCGAAAGCGTGCTGCCCCAGGCCCTGGGACTGCTGGGCGGCATCACCGGCGGCTCGCGCGCCATCATGGCCCTGGATCCCGATCAGCTCTGATACCGCCCGGTCAATGATTTGACCCGTTGGGTCAAATCATTGACCGGTATGAGACACCGCCGCCAGCCGTTCCACCCGCTCCACCAGATCGGCGGGCTGGAACGGCTTACCCAGCACCTCGGCCATGCCCGCCGCCAGACAGTCGGCCAGTTGTTCCGCCAGATCGGCCGCCGTCAGCCCCAGGATGGGCACCCGCCCCGCCGGATGCGGCAGGGCGCGGATGGCGCGGCTGGCCTCGGGGCCGTCCATCACCGGCATGCGCATATCCATCAGCACCAGATCGAAGCCGCCCGCCGCCGCCGTTTCCACCGCCGACTGACCATCGGCCACCGCCACCACCTGATGGCCGCGCTGGCGTAAAATAGCCACGGCGATACGCTGATTGACCGGGTTGTCCTCGGCCAGCAACAGCCGCAGGCTGCGTGCCGGCGGGGCTTGCGGCTCCGGCCCCGGCACGGTCTCGGCCGTCGTCGCCAGAGCGAACCCCAGGCTGACGGTGAAGCAGCTGCCCACGCCGGGCTGGGAGTCGCAGGCGATGCGCCCGCCCTGATGATCGAGAATCCCCTTGCAGATCACCAGCCCCAGGCCGGTGCCGCCAAACCGGCGCGACAGGGTGGAATCGCCCTGGCTGAAGGGCTGGAACAGGCGGGCGCGCTCGCCCTCGGCGATGCCGACGCCGCTGTCGCGCACGGAAAAGCGCAACGGCACCGGCGCCGTGCCGGCGGCATCGCGCTCCACCAGCAGATCGACGCCGCCATGCGCGGTGAATTTGACGGCATTGCCCAACAGATGCAGCAGCACCTGGCGCAGGCGCAACGGATCGCCGCGCAGCAGATCGGGCAGATCCGGCTGCAGGCGCAGGGTGAACCACAGCCCCTTGGCGGCGGCGCGCGGCCGGATCAGGGTCTCCACCTCGCCGGTCAGACGCGACAGGGAAAAATCCTCGTCGGCGAAGGCCAGGCTGCCCGCCTCCAGCTTGGAATAATCCAGAATATCGTTCAGCACCGCCATCAGGCCCTCGCCCGAGGCCAGCAACGCTTCCAGATGGCCTTGCTGCTCGGCGGTCAGGGGGCTTTCCCGCACCAGACGGGTCATGCCGAGGATGCCGTTCATGGGCGTGCGGATTTCGTGGCTCATCATGGCCATGAATTCCGATTTGGCCCGGCTGGCCGTCTCGGCATGACGACGGGCCTGGCGTAAGGCTTGGATATGGTCCGCGTTATGGCGGATCAGATCGTTATAGGCCGCCACCACCTCGCCGATCTCGTCGTCGCTGTTCCAGCGCACCTGGCCGTCGCTGTTCCAGCGCACCGGATCGTCGCTGTTCCAGCGCGCCTCACCATCGCCGCCCCGCATGGCCGCCAGCAGCCGGCGCAGCGGGCGGCCGATCACCAGGCGATGCGCCACCAGGGTGGTGAGCACCGTCACCAGCACCAGACCGCACAACAACGAGATGCCGATGAGGATATCGCGGCGCAGCACATGGCGCAGCGGTTTGCCGCTGACCGTCACCACCAGCCGCCCCACCTCTTCCCCGGCATAGGTGATCGGGGCGCTGAAGCGGAAATCCCCCGGCAGACGGCCGCAGCCGGTTTGCGGCCAGGCATAGGCGGTTTGGGTGGCGCTGTCGGTGGCCTCGACACAGGCCAGTTCGCTATGGGCCGACAGCGACGAGACGATGGCCTGCACCGCCGGACCGTTCAGGCTCCACAACGGCTCGCCCAGGGCGATGGCCGTGCTTTGCAGGATATGCCGCCCCCCGTCCTGCATATCCTCCAGACGCTGACTATAAATCTTGTCGATCAACAACGAGGCGCCGCCCAGGGTGAACAGCACCACCACCGGGATGACCAGAAGCAGGAATTTGACCGACAGTCGCCCCGCCGCCGCCCGTCCCGATGCCATGGGCGCCCCGCCGCCCGTCATTCCCAATCCGCAACGCCGTAGCGGTCGAGAATGGCGGCCAGCCGGCCCGAGGCGCGCAGACGGCGGATGCCCTCGTCCCACAACCGGGCCAACTCCCGTCCGCGCGGATTATGCGGTCCGAAGGCGACGTAATTGGGCAGCGGCGATCCCAGATTGGGATTGATGATCTCGATCCGGTCTTCCAGACCCAGCCTTTTGCGCTCGTAGCGCAGCACCGACAGATCGTCGCAGGTGATATCGATGCGGCGCACCAGCAGCTTCTTCAGATTAAGCTCGGTGGCGTTCATCATCGCCACGCCCTGCACCGCCCGCAGGTTTCCGGCATTGGCGTCGATATAGCTCTTCAGGGCCGGAAAATACTGATAATCGGGAATGTAGCCCAGCACCATGCCCTTCAGGGAGTCCGGCCCGCGCCACTGCCAGCCGCTGCCCTTGCGCAGGGCGAAGCCGTTGATCAGCATTCCCGCCGGTTCCTGCGGATAGATGAAATCCGGGGCGTCGGTCTTGATGCCGGCCACGAAACCGTCGAAGGTGCCGCGCCGCACCTCCACCAGGGTGCGGGCCCAGCTCAGCAGGCGGTAATCCACCTTGTAGCCCAGGGGCTCGTAGATGGCTTTGGCGATTTCGATATCGTAGCCGGGATGATCCGAGGCCGGATCACAGTTGGAGGGGCAGGAGGGATCGGCCCGCAGGGTGATGACATGGGGATCGGCCACCGGGGCGTCGGGCAGCGGCGACGGCAGCGGCGCCGCCAGGGCCGAGGCCCCCGCGCCCGCCAGACACAGCATGCACATGAAAGCGGAAAACCGCGCCCTGATCCTCATGATCGGCCTCATCCGGGCTCCCCCATCCCCATGCCCACGCTCCGTCCGCGAGGATAGCCGGATTCACCCCCGTCCGAAAGGCGTGAGGCGCAAGACAATAAACAACCGTTGCGCGATACACCCCCGACGGCGGGCGTTACCCCTGGGGATTGAGCAGGCGGGCGCCGCTGTCGCTCAGCCCGGCAATGCGGGCCACGCCGTTTTCCACCCGCACCCGACCCTCGGCCAGCAGGCGCAGGGCCAGCGGGTAAAGGCGATGCTCCTGCTCCAGCACGCGGGCGGCCAGGCTGTCCTCGTCGTCGCCGGGCAGCACCGGCACCGCCGCCTGGGCCAGGATGGGGCCACCGTCGAGATCGGGGGTGACCAGATGCACGGTGCAGCCGTGCAGCTTGACCCCGGCCTCCAGGGCCTGCCGGTGGGTATGCAGGCCCTTGAAGCTGGGCAGCAGCGCGGGATGGATGTTCAAAAGCCGCCCCTGCCAGGCGGCGGTGAAGCCCGGCGTCAGCAGGCGCATGAACCCGGCCAGGCACACCGCGTCGGCGCCGCTGTCGCGCACGCCCGCATCAAGGGCGGCGTCGAAGGCCTCGCGGCTGTCGTAGTCCTTATGGCGGATCACCAGGGTGTCGACGCCGGCGGCCCGGGCCCGTTCCAGGCCGTAGGCCCCGGCGACGTTGGAGATCACCCGCACGATGCGGGCCGGATAGGCCGGATCGGCGCAGGCATCCAACAGGGCCTGCAGGTTGGAGCCGCGCCCGGAAATGAGCACGGCCACCTTCAGTTTTTCGCCGGGCATGCCTCTCAGCCCCAGGCCTCGGCGGCGTGCAGCACCTGGCTTTGCGCCTCGTCGCCCCGGCGGGCGCGGATGCGGCCGATGGTGAACACCGTCTCGCCGCCCTGGCGCAGCAGGCGGGCGGCCTCCTCGGCGTCGGCCTCGGCCACCACCGCCACCATGCCGATGCCGCAGTTGAAGGTGCGGCTCAGCTCATGGGCGTCGATGCCGGCCACGCCCTTCAGCCAGCCGAACACCGGCGGCAGGGTCCAGGTCCGGGCGTCCAGCTCGGCCACGGCGCCTTCGGGCAGCACGCGCGGCACGTTTTCCACCAGACCGCCGCCGGTGATATGGGCCAGGGCCTTGATCTTGCCGGCCCGCACCGCCGCCAGACAGCTTTTCACATAGATGCGGGTGGGGGTGAGCAACGCCTCGCCCAGGCTTTTGCCGTCGGCGAAGGGGGCGGGATCGGCATAGGCCAGGCCGGAGCGCTCCACCACCTTGCGCACCAGCGAATAGCCGTTGGAATGCACGCCGGTGGAGGCCAGACCCAGCACCACGTCGCCCGCGGCCACGGCGCTGCCGTCGATCAGGTCGGCGCGCTCGGCGGCGCCCACCGAGAAACCGGCCAGATCATAATCGCCCTTGGCGTACATGCCGGGCATTTCCGCCGTTTCGCCGCCGATCAGGGCGCAGCCGGCCTGACGGCAGCCTTCGGCGATGCCGGCGACGATGGCGGTGCCGGCGGCCACATCCAGCTTGCCGGTGGCGAAATAATCCAGGAAGAACAAGGGCTCGGCGCCCTGCACCACCAGATCGTTGACGCACATGGCCACCAGATCGATGCCCACGGTTTCGTGGTAGGCGGCATCGATGGCCACTTTAAGCTTGGTGCCCACCCCATCGGTGGTGGCCACCAGCACCGGATCCTTGAATCCGGCGGCGCGGGGATCGAACAGGGCTCCGAAACCGCCCAGGCCAGCCGCCCCGCCGGGGCGGGCGGTGGATTTGGCCAGCGGCTTGATGGCCTCGACCAGGGCTTCACCGGCGTCGATGTCGACGCCCGCGTCCTTGTAGGTCAGGCCAGTGGTATGATTGGATTTGGTAATGGCTTCCTCGGGGGCTTGATCGTGCTATGGTACGGCGCGAAACGAGTGGGCCGAAGATACTTCATCCGGGACGGTTTTCAATGCTTCTTCTCCGCCCGAACCTGATCAAATCGACATGGTTCGCCGCATTTGCCCTGTTGCTGGCCGCGATCTGGCCCGCCCGGCCGGTTCTGGCCCAGGCGGCCGATCCCTTCGCCTTCAGCGGCATCATGGTGGATGTCAGCTCCACCGATCTGGCCCAGGCCCGCGATCAGGCCCTGCTGGACGGCCAGCGCCAGGCCTATCAGCAGCTGATGCAGCGTCTGGCCGCCCCCGCCGACTGGCCGCGTATTCCCCATCTGTCGGACCAGGATCTGCAGGATCTGGTGCTGGATGTGGGCATCGACCAGGAAAAGCATTCCACCGTGCGCTATCTGGCCAGCCTGTCGGTGCGCTTCAAGCCCGAGGCGGTGCGCCGCCTGCTGCGCGCCGCCGGCATCGCCTACGCCGAATGGCGCGGCCGCCCGGTGGCGGTGCTGCCGGTTTATATGGCCGACAGCGGCCCGGTGCTGTTCGACGGCGCCAATCCCTGGCGCGACGCCTGGCAAAGCGGCGCCGCCCAGGGCATCGTGCCGCTGGCGGTGCCCCCTGCCCCGCCCGCCCCCGCCGCCGGACAGGCGCCCGATCCGCTGCTCGGCCCCGGCACCGTGGCCCTGGCCGCCCCGGAAACCCTGGCCGCGCTGGGCCAGCGCTACGATACCCCCGACGTGCTGATCGCCGTGGCCACCCCCCACCCCCAGGAAGGCAACACGCTGCGGGTGGATCTGCAACTGGTGGGCATGGGCCCGGTGGCCGGGCCGCAAAGCGGCACCAGCAGCGTGCAGGGCCAGGTGAACGAGCCGCTGGCGGCGGTGATGCGCCGCGCCGTGACCCAGCTGGCCGCCCGTATCAACGATGCCTGGAAGGCCGGAAACACCCTGCAATACGGCCAGAGCAGCGATATGGCGGTGGAGGTGCCGCTGAACGGCGGCCTGGCCGACTGGACCGCCCTGCGCCAGCGCCTGGTGCGGGCCACCGCCGTGCGCGGCTACGATATCGTCTCGCTGTCGCGCGGCAAGGCCGCGTTGCTGCTGCATGTGGTGGGCGACCAGAACCAGTTGGCGCAGATTCTGGCCCAGAACGGCCTGACCCTGAGCGCCCCCGCCACCCCCGGCGGCCCCTGGACCCTGCAGTTGGCCGGAGGCTCCTGACATCATGGCGATGACGCGGGAGGGCCGTCTGCGGTTCTGGCTGGCCGGGCTGGTGGTGGCCCTGCTGTTGATCTATCTGCTGCGCGGCATCCTGCTGCCCTTCGTGGCCGGCATGGCCGTGGCCTATTTCCTCGATCCGGTGGTGCAGCGCCTCAACCGCTGGGGGGTTTCGCGCAACTGGGCCACGGTGATCATCACCCTCACCTTCTTCGCCGGGCTGGTGTTGGCCTTCCTGCTGATCGCGCCGCTTTTGGAGGAGCAGGTGATCAGCTTCGCCCAGAAGGTGCCCGATTACGCCCAGGCCCTCATTCATCGCGGCGAGCCCCTGTGGCGCACCGCCAAGGCCTATCTTTCGCCCCAGGATATCGAACGCCTGCGCAACGCCGCCGGCGATTATGCCGGCACCCTGGCGGGCTGGACCGGGCATTTCCTCAAAAGCATCCTCACCGGCTCGCTGGTGGTGGTGAACATCCTGTCGCTGATCTTCGTCACCCCGGTGGTCACCTTCTATCTGCTGCGCGACTGGCACAAGGTGACGGCACGGGTGGATGCCTGGCTGCCGCGCCACCACGCCGACACCATCCGCCACGAACTGCGCGAGATCGACCAGATCCTCTCGGGCTTCGTGCGCGGCCAGGCCCTGCTGTGCCTGACGCTCGGCACCCTCTACGGCCTGGGCCTGACCGCCGTCGGGCTGGATCTGGGGCTGGTGGTGGGCTTCGGGGCCGGGCTAGCCTCGTTCATCCCCTATCTCGGCAGCACCACCGGCTTCCTGGTGGGGGTGGGGCTGGCCCTGGCGCAAAGCCCCGACTGGAGCCTGCCGCTGATGGTGGCCGCCGTGTTCATCACCGGCAACCTGCTGGAAGGCAACGTGCTGTCGCCCAAGCTGGTGGGGGAAAAGATCGGCCTGCATCCGGTGTGGGTGATTTTCGCCCTGCTGGCCGGCGGCGCCCTGTTCGGCTTCCTCGGCGTGCTGCTGGCCCTGCCGGTGGCGGCGGTGGTGGGAGTCCTGACCCGCTTCTCGCTGTCCCATTACCTCAATAGCAGCCTCTATTCCGGCGACAAGGCCGAAGGAACGGCGCCCTGACCATGCAACCCCGCCAAATTCCCCTGGAGTTCGGCCACCAACCGGCCTTCAGCGCGGAGGATTTCCTCGTAACCGCCTGCAACGCCGAGGCGCACGGCTGGATCGGCCGCTGGCCCGACTGGCCCGGCTTCGGCCTGGCCCTCACCGGCCCCGCCGGCTCGGGCAAAAGCCACCTGGCCCACGTGTTCGCCGCCAAAAGCGGCGGCGCCATCCTGCCCGCCGCCTCTTTACGCGGCGAAACCCTGCCGGCCCTGGCCGCCTGCCCGGCGGTGGCGGTGGAGGACGTGGACCAGGGCCTGGACGAAACCGCGCTGTTCCACCTTTACAATATGCTGCGGGAAAACCGCCATACCCTGCTGGTGAGCGGCCGCGCCGCCCCGGCGCGCTGGCCCCTGACCCTGCCCGACCTGCGCTCGCGCCTGCTGGCCCTGCCGGTCACCGCCATCGGCGCCCCCGACGACGCCCTGCTGCAAGCCCTGCTGCTGAAACTGTTCTCCGACCGCCAGTTGCGCGTGGGCCCCGACGTGCTGGCCTACCTGCTGCCGCGCATGCAGCGCAGCTTCGACGCCGCCCGCGCCCTGGTGGCCGAGATCGACCGCGTGGCCCTGGCCCGCCAACGCGCCATCACCGTGCCGCTGCTGCGCGACGTGCTGGAGGGGTGACAATCACACGCCATAGTCCGGCGGCAAATTCCGCCCGATCTCCATGGCGTCATGCAGCACCCGGCCGATACCGACCCGTTCCGCCGCCACCACGCGATAGAGAAGAAAATGGCGGGGCCGGCGGACCATCCCGACAGCGGTCCGCGCCCGATCCCGGCTATAAAACAAATGGTAGCTTCGCACCATCGCTCCGAACTCGGGCCGGGCCAGGCTTCCCGCGCGCTCGGGATCGGCGGCGACATCGCGGAGCGCCGCCGTCAGCAAGGCCTCATACCGCAACCGGGCCATCTCGCCAAAGTGGCTCTGGGTCCAGGCCAGCACTGACAGGATATCGGCCTCGGCCGTAACGGAAAGCCGGATCTCCGCCATGAATCAGCGGCCCGCCCCCTGTTTCCGGGCCGCGGCACGGCGCCCCAGATCGCCGATCACGGCATCGATATCGTCCTCGGCGATATCGCGGAAACGCCCGGCCTCCAAATCCGCAAAGCCGGTTTCGGCAGCGGCCTTCAGGGCTTTCAGCAGGGCGGCTTCCCGCGCATCCCGCTCCTCCATCAGCCGCAACCCCTCGCGCAGAACCTCGCTCGCGTTCTGATAGCGGCCCGACCCCACCAACTCGGCGATGAATGTCTCATGGCGTTCACTGAGCACCACATTGCGTGTTGGCATCCGCCCCTCCTGACCTCGGCAAAGACAGCTTGAGGCTATCATGCATTGGCATAATATGCCAATTCTTCCCACCAACAGAAAATCGGCGTCCGTCCGTGTCGCTTTTGACCTCACCACCAATAGCGGATGTATGCATGATCCGGATAGGCACGGCTCGAACGACCACCTGACCGGTTCCCAGCGCGGCGCTCAAGTCATTGAACGTCGACCATGGGCGCAAACCCGCCTTCCCCCGAACCCGCCCCGCGCCACCCCCTATTCCAGATCCACCGGGCAGATGAAATCCTCCAGGCGGCAGGTGGCGGCGGCCAGGCTGTCCCAGCGGTCGCGGGGGGAAGAGAGGATGGTGAGCGAGCCGGTGGGATATTTGGCGGCCAGGCGGTCGGCGGCGGCGGGGTTGCCGGTGCCGTCGGAGAGGGTTTGCGCCAGGCGTTCCAGGCCGGGATTATGGCCCACCAGCAGCACCGAGGCGCAGGTTTCGGGCAGTTCCTGCAGGCGGGCCAGCAGGGTTTTCATGGCGGCGTCGTAGATGCGTTCGTCGATGCGCACCTCCGGATCGGGCAGGGCGGGCAGCAGCAGGTCCAGGGTTTGCCGGGTGCGCGCCGCCGGGGAGCAGAGCACCACTTTGGGGCTGAAGCCCCGGCGCAGGAAATATTCGGCCATCAGGCCCGCCGCCCGGCGGCCGCGTTTATTGAGGGGCCGGGCCAGATCGTCGAGCGAGGGATCGTCCCAGCTGGATTTGGCGTGACGCAGCAGAAAAATCGTTTTCATCTCCGCTCTCCCGGTCGGCGGCGGCGGCATGCGCCCGTCTTCGCTCCCAATAAATCCCCCCCGCCCGCCGCAGGCAAATGTTAGATTTGTGGCATCCGGCGGCGAAACAAATACCCATGCGATGTTTTTACCATATTTTTTCCCGATTAAAGCGCAAACACCGCATATTGCAATGAGGTTACAGTTCCAGCCGCCGTCATGACATCATGGCGCCGAGCGGCTATAACCAACCCCAATCAATGGAAAACGGCAGGGTAACGCGCAATGACCGACACCATCCCCGATCTCGACAGCCCGGCCATCGCCCCCGCCCCGGCCACGCCCGAGGCCATTGCCGCCGATTCGCCCGACCGTTTCATCAACCGCGAACTGTCGTGGCTGGCCTTCAATACCCGCGTGCTGGAAGAGGCCGACAACACCCGCCATCCGCTGCTGGAGCGCCTGCGTTTCCTGTCGATCTCGGCGGCTAATCTCGACGAATTTTATATGGTGCGCGTGGCCGGCCTCAAAGGGCAGATGGCCAACGGCGTCACCACCACCAGCCAGGACGGCCTGACCCCGGCGCAGCAATTGCTGGCCATCAATCTGGAGGCCGGGCGGCTGCTGGAAAAGCAGTCCGATTGCTGGACCCGCCTGTGCGCCGAGCTGCGCCAGGCCGGCATCGCGGTGATCGACACCGCCGAGCTGACCCGCAGCGACCGCCAGTGGCTGGACAACCGCTTCATGGAGCATGTTTTCCCGGTGCTGACGCCGCTGGCCATCGATCCGGCGCATCCCTTCCCCTTCATTCCCAATCTGGGCTTCGCCATGGTGCTGCACCTCACCCGCCAGGATGACGGCGAGGTGATGCGCGCCCTGCTGCCGCTGCCGCACCAGATCGAGCGTTTCATCCGCCTGCCCGGCCAGGAGATCCGTTATCTGCCGCTAGAAGAGATGGTGACCCTGTTCCTCGACCGCCTGTTCCCCGGCTTCACCGTGGACGGGCACGGGGTGTTCCGGGTGATCCGCGATTCGGAAATGGAAATCGACGAAGAGGCCGAGGATCTGGTGCGGGTGTTCGAATCCGCCCTGAAGCGCCGCCGCCGCGGCCATTGCATCCGCCTGACCGTCAATTCCGACATGCCGCAGGATCTTCTGGATCTGATCATTCTGGAAATGCAGGTCACCCCCGACGATGTTTTCCCCCTGCACGGCCTGATCGGCACGGTGGACACCAAGCAGCTGATCTCCGACGACCGCCCCGATCTCACCTTCGTGCCCTATAACGCCCGCTTCCCCGAACGGGTCCGCGATTTCGGCGGTGATTGTTTCGCCGCCATCCGCAAGAAGGACATCGTGGTGCACCATCCCTTCGAAAGCTTCGACGTGGTGGTGCAGTTCCTGCGTCAGGCGGCGCGCGATCCCAACGTGGTGGCCATCAAGCAAACCCTTTACCGCACCAGCAAGGACAGCCCCATCGTCAAGGCCCTGGCCGAGGCGGCCGAGATGGGCAAGTCGGTCACCGCCATGATCGAGCTCAAGGCCCGCTTCGACGAGGAGGCCAATATCGGCTGGGCCCGCGATCTGGAACGGGCCGGGGCCCAGGTGGTGTACGGCTTCATGGAGCTGAAAACCCACGCCAAGATCAGCCTAGTGGTGCGGCGCGAGGGCGGCGAGCTGCGCTCCTACGTGCATTTCGGCACCGGCAATTACCATCCCATCACCGCCAAGGTCTATACCGATCTCAGCTTCTTCACCGTCGATCCGGCCCTGTGCCGCGACGCCAACCGCACCTTCAATTTCATGACCGGCTACGCCAAGCCCGAACAGATGGAAAAGCTGGCCATCGCGCCGCTGGCCCTGCGCCAGCGCCTGCTGACCTGCATCCAGACCGAGAT
Source organism: Pseudomonadota bacterium (assembly GCA_021782815.1). Classification (GTDB taxonomy): domain Bacteria; phylum Pseudomonadota; class Alphaproteobacteria; order Rhodospirillales; family Magnetospirillaceae; genus JAJZGK01. The sequence goes on along the minus strand of JAJXUO010000073.1, from coordinate 2,378 downwards.
CGACAACGCCCGCGCCGGGCGGCCCGCCGCCATCTGGGCCAAGATGAACTCGCTGGTGGACGCCCGCCTGATCGATGCCCTCTATCAGGCCTCGGCCGCCGGGGTGCAGGTGGATCTGGTCATTCGCGGCATCTGCTGCTTAAAGCCCGGCGTGCCGGGGCTGTCCGAGAACATCCGCGTTAAAAGCATCGTCGGCCGTTTTCTCGAACATGGCCGGGTGATTTGCTTCGGCAACGGTCATCCGTTACCCTCGCGCTATGCCAAGGTGTTCATCTCCTCGGCCGACTGGATGAACCGCAACATGGATTGGCGCGTGGAAGCCCTGGTTCCCATCGAATACGGTACGGTGCACCGCCAGATCCTGGAGCAGATCATGGTGGCCAACCTCAAGGACAACCAGCAAAGCTGGGTATTGGACGGCGAAGGGGTTTACCACCGCATCGCCCCCGCCAAGGGCGCCAAGCCCTTCAGCGCCCATACCTATTTCATGACCAATCCCAGCCTGTCGGGCCGGGGCAGCGCCCAGGACCGCGCCCGCCCGCTGCCCAAGCTGGTTCTGAAAAGCGAAATCTGACCGCCCATGCCCAGTCTGGCCCGCTTTTCCATTCCCGCTCCGGGGGCCGAACCCGCCGCCGCCCGCCATATCGCCATCGTCGATATCGGCTCCAATTCCATCCGTCTGGTGGTCTATGACGGCGTGGCCCGCACCCCGGTGGCCATCTTCAACGAAAAGGCGGTGTGCGCCCTGGGGCTGGGGCTGGGCAGCTCGGGCCGCCTCAACCCCGAGGGCCGCGCCCAGGCCCTGGTGCATCTCGAACGCTTCGTGCGGCTGGCGCGGGCCATGCGCGTGGGCGTGCTGCGCATCCTGGCCACGGCGGCGGTGCGCGACGCCGGCGACGGCGCCGCTTTCGTGGCCGAGGTGGAGGCGCGCTGCCAGACCAGCATCACCGTGCTTTCGGGCGAGGACGAGGCCCGCTCGGCGGCCATGGGCGTGCTGTGCGGCACCCCCGACGCCGACGGCATCGTTGCCGATCTGGGCGGCGGCAGCCTGGAACTGGTGGCGCTGGACCGGGGCGAGTTCGCCGGCCCCTACGCCACCATGCCGCTGGGCATCCTGCGGCTGAACGAGGCCTCGGGCGGCGAGCGCGCCCAGGCCGCCGCCGAGATCGATCGCCATTTCGCCGAGGTGGACTGGTGCGGACGCGGCGCCGGCCGCCCGCTATACGCCGTGGGCGGCGCCTGGCGCGCCCTGGCCCGGCTGTTCATCGCCCAGACCGGGCACCCCTTGCACGTGCTCGACAATTACACCCTGGACCGTGCCGAGGCCCTGCGCCTTCTGGATCTGGTGGCGCGGCAGAACCGCAAATCCATGGAAAAGATTCCGGGCCTGTCGAAAAAGCGCCTGCCGCATCTGCCCATGGCGGCGCTGCTGCTGGAAAAGGTGCTGCAAAAGGTGCAGCCCTCGCAGCTGATCTTTTCGGTTTACGGCATGCGCGAGGGGCAGTTCTTCAACAGCCTGCCCGCCGATCTGCAGGCCCGCGACCCGCTGCTGGCCGCCTGCACCGATCTGGCCCGCACCGCCGGGCGCTTTCCCGAGCATGGCGGCGAGATGATGGAGTGGATGGCGCCGCTGTTTCCCCAGGAAAGCCCGCATCAGCGCCGCCTGCGCCATGCCGCCTGCCTGCTGGGCGACGTGTTCTGGAACGAACACCCCGATTACCGCGCCGAACAGGCCTTTCTCCGCGTTTTCCGTCTGCCCTTCATGGGGCTGGGCCATCAGGACCGCGCCGCCCTGGCCCTGGCCATCTACGCCCGCTACGAAACCGAGGGCGAACTGCCCGCCGCCCAGGCCGCCCGCACCCTGCTGTCGGAGGACGACCAGCGCCGCGCCCGCGCCATCGGCCTGGCCCTGCGCCTGGGCCACTCGGTTTCGGGCGGGGTGCCGGGCCTGTTGCGCACCACCCGCCTAGCCCTGAACGGCGGCGCCCTGATCCTGGAGGCCCCGGCCGACGACCCCGCCTTCGGCCCCGAGATCCCCGCCGGACGCTACGAACGCCTGGCCCGCGCCGTGGGCTGCGAGCGCTTCGAAACCCGGCGGCGATAAACCCGCGGCACGGCTGATTTGAGACGTCGGTGCGGCGAGGTGACTGGCGTGGTTTTCGAGAACCGGAACGGAGCGGACTTTCCGTCCGTGAGTACCGGAAGCGCAGAAAACCGCGTCAGACGCCCGCCGCACCGGACGTATCAAACAGCCGTCAGCGGTCCCGCCGCCAGTTCGCCGGACCCTTTTTCGGCGGCGCCTTGCGCCGCCTCATTCTCCCTCGCCGGGCGGGCGCCTCCGCGCCCTTGGCCGCCGCCGCCTCCGGCGGCTGGACGAT
>JAJXUO010000072.1 GCA_021782815.1 Pseudomonadota bacterium | reverse complement strand
CGACGCGCGCCTGATGGCGCGAAGCCAAGGGTTTCGGAGAAACCCGCCCGGCGCATGAGGGTGCAGTGATCGGTTCCGATCACTGCAATTTGGTATCAGGCAAAACTCCTATGGATCCTTTACGTCCTCCGGCGCGAAGGTCGGTCCGAACCTGGATTTCAATCGGAGGACAATCATGACCGATGCGGTGTTCCTGACCGCCATCGTCGCCCTGTTCGCCTGCTGCGGCCTGCTGGTTCGCGGCTGCGATCATATCTTGAGGGCGCCGACATGACGGCGGCATTCGATCCCCTGGGCCTTGCTCTCGGCGGCGCCCTGACGCTGGGCCTGTTCGGCTACCTGCTGATGGTTCTGATCCATCCCGAGCGGTTTTAGGCAAGAGGAGGGACATAATGGACGCGAACGGCATATTGCTGATCATCCTTCTTTTTGCCGTGGTGCTGGCGCTGACCCCCGTTCTCGGCGGCTACATGGCGCGCATCTACGATGGCCGGGCCCGCTGGCTGGCCCCCGTGGAACAGGGCATTTACCGCCTCTGCGGCCTTGATCCGGATTGCGAGCAGCATTGGACCGGGTACGCCATGGCCTTCCTGATCGTTCATCTGCTGGGGGTGCTGGCGCTTTACGGCCTGATGCGGCTGCAGGCTTTTCTGCCCTTCAATCCGGCGGCACAGACGGCGGTGCCCCCCGATCTTGCCTTCAATACCGCCATCAGTTTCGCCACCAACACCGATTGGCAGAACTATGGCGGCGAAAGCACCATGGGCTATCTTGTGCAGATGGCCGGGTTCACCGTGCAGAACTTCCTGTCGGCCGCCGCCGGCATCGCCGTGGCGGTGGCGCTGATCCGCGGCTTTACCCGCCGCTCGGCCCGTAGCGTCGGAAATTTCTATGTGGACCTGACGCGCACCGTCCTCTACCTGCTGCTGCCCGTCTGCCTGATCGGCTCCCTGGTGCTGGTGTGGCAGGGGGTGCCGCAGACTTTGCAGGGCTCCGTCAGCGCCACCACCCTGGAGGGAGGCCGTCAAATCATCGCCCAGGGGCCGGTGGCCAGCCAGATGTTCATCAAGCATTTCGGCACCAACGGCGGCGGCTTCTTCAACGCCAATGCCGCGCATCCCTATGAAAACCCCACGGTCCTGGTCAATTTCATCTATATGGCGAGCATTCTCGCCATCGGCGCCGGACTGACCAACACCTTCGGCCGCATGATCGGCGATCAGCGTCAGGGCTGGGCCTTGCTGGCCGCCATGGGGGTTCTGCTGGTTGCCGGCGCCTTCGCCACCTACTGGGCCGAGGCGCAAGGCAATCCCGCGCTGGGGTTCCTCACCAACATGGAGGGCAAGGAGACCCGCTTCGGCATCGCCGCCTCGGCCCTGTTCGCCACGGTGACCACCGCCACCTCCTGCGGGGCCGTCAACGCCATGCACGACAGCCTGCTGCCGTTGGCCGGCATGGTGCCGCTGGTCAATATGCTTTTGGGCGAAGTGGTGATCGGCGGCGTTGGGTCCGGCCTTTACGGCATGATGGTGTTCGTGCTGATCACCATGTTCATCGCCGGGCTGATGGTCGGGCGCACCCCCGAATATCTGGGCAAGAAGATCGAGGCCCGTGAGATCAAGCTGGCGGTGATCGCCATCCTGGCGACGCCGCTGGCGGTGCTGGGACTGGGGGCGCTGGCCATGCTGACTCCCGCCGGCCTGGCCGGTATCGCCGCGCCGGGCCCGCACGGCCTGTCGGAAGTGCTGTACGCCTTCGCCTCGAGCGCCAACAACAACGGCTCGGCATTCGCAGGGCTCAATGGCAATACGCTCTTTTACAACGTCATCCTGGCGGTGGCGATGCTGATCGGGCGCTTCGCCGTCGTCATTCCGGTTTTAGCCATTGCCGGCGCCTTGGCCGCCAAAAAAACCGTTCCGCCGTCGGCGGGAACCTTTCCTACGCAGTCCTGGCTGTTCGTCGCCTTGCTGGTGGGCATCGTCCTCGTCGTGGGCGGTCTGACCTATTTTCCCGTTCTCGCCCTGGGGCCGGTGGTCGAACACCTGGCCCTGGCGAGCGGCACTCTGTTCTAAGGAGGCCCATGTGAGCATCCATCGTCCCTCGTCGCGGTCCCTGTTGGACGGCGCCATCCTGGCGCAAGCCATCGGCGACGCCGTCCGCAAGCTCGATCCGCGTTTCCTGGTGAAAAATCCCATCATCTTCACCACCGCCCTGGTGGCGGCCCTGGCCACGATCCTAACGGTGCGCGCGGCCGGCAGCGGCGCCGCACAGGCCGGCATCATGGCCCAGATCACCGCCTGGCTGTGGTTCACCGTGCTGTTCGCCAACTTCGCCGAGGCCATCGCCGAAGGCCGCGGCAAGGCCCAGGCGGCTTCGCTGCGCCGCAGCAAGGCGGACGCCACGGCCCGGCGCGTGACCGCTACCGAGGCCGCCGATCCCGTGGAGGTGCCCGCCGCCACGCTGCGGAGCGGCGATCTGGTGCTGTGCGAGGCCGGCGACACCATTCCCGGCGACGGCGACGTCGTCGCCGGCATCGCCACCGTGGACGAAAGCGCCATCACCGGGGAATCGGCCCCGGTAATCCGCGAATCCGGCGGCGACCGTTCGGCCGTCACCGGAGGCACCCGCGTCGTCTCGGACCGCATCGTGGTCCGCATCACCGCCAATCCCGGCGAAACCTTTCTCGACCGCATGATCGCCCTGGTCGAGGGCGCCAAACGCCAGAAAACCCCCAACGAGATCGCCCTGTCCATTCTGCTGGTGGGCATGACCCTGATCTTTCTCATCGTGGTGGCCACCTTGCCGGCCTGGGCGTCGTGGTCGGGCACCCGCATTCCGGTGGTGTTCCTGGCCGCGCTGTTCATCACCCTCATCCCCACCACCATCGGCGGCCTGTTGTCGGCCATCGGCATCGCCGGCATGGACCGGCTGGTGAAGTTCAACGTCATCGCCAAATCCGGGCGCGCGGTGGAGGCGGCGGGCGACATCGATGTGCTGCTGCTGGATAAAACCGGCACCATCACCCTGGGAGCGCGCCAGGCCGTGGCCTTTCTGCCGGTTTCCGACATCGGCGAGCGCGATCTGGCCGAGGCCGCCTTTCTGTCGTCGCTGGCCGATGAAACGCCCGAGGGTAAATCTATCGTCGCCCTGGCCCGCTCCCGCTTCCGCCTGACGGAACCCGGTTCGGCCAACCTGCATTTCGTTCCCTTCACCGCCCAGACCCGCATGAGCGGCGTGGATATGGAGGAGGGCCGTCATCACATCCGCAAAGGCGCCGCCGACGCCATCGCCGCCTATGCCGCCGCTCACCCCCATGCCGCGCCGGGCGGCGGCCCCCGCGACCTGATCGGCCTGGTGGAACAGGTGGGGAAATCGGGGGGCACCCCCCTGGTGGTGGCGCGCGACGGACGGCCCTTGGGCGTCATTCACCTCAAGGATATCGTCAAACCCGGCATCCGCGAGCGCTTCGCCACGCTCCGCGCCATGGGCATCCGCACGGTGATGATCACCGGCGACAATCCCCTGACCGCCGCCGCCATCGCCGCCGAGGCCGGTGTGGACGACTATCTGGCCGAGGCCACGCCGGAAAAGAAACTGGAGCTGATCCGCGAACAGCAGCAGGGCGGCCGCCTGGTGGCCATGTGCGGCGACGGTTCCAACGACGCCCCCGCCCTGGCCCAGGCCGACGTGGGCGTGGCGATGAACACCGGCACCCAGGCGGCCCGCGAGGCCGGCAACATGGTGGATCTGGAAAGCGATCCCACCAAGCTGATCGAAATCGTGATGATCGGCAAACAGCTCCTGATGAGCCGGGGCGCCCTCACCACCTTCTCCATCGCCAACGACGTGGCCAAATATTTCGCCATCATCCCGTCGCTGTTCCTGGCCTCCTATCCAGAGCTTCAGGCCTTGAATCTCATGCATCTCGCCAGCCCGCAAAGCGCCATTCTTTCGGCCATCATCTTCAACGCCCTCATTATCGTCGCCCTGATCCCCCTGGCGTTGAAGGGGGTCGATTACAAACCCGCCCCGGCCCAAACCCTGCTGAAGCGCAATCTGCTGATCTACGGTCTGGGCGGGCTGGTGGCGCCGTTCATCGGCATCAAACTGATCGACCTCGGCATTACCGCCCTCGGTCTGGCGTAAGGAGGCAAAATCATGGTGAAACACCTGCGCGCCGCCCTGGTGCTCTTGTTGGCGATGACCCTGCTCACGGGCCTGATCTATCCCCTGGCGGTCACCGGCCTGGCGCAGGCGCTCTTTCCGCGCCAGGCCAACGGCAGCCTGATCGAACGGAACGGCCGGGTGATCGGCTCGGAACTGATCGGCCAGACCTTCAGCCACCCCGGCTATTTCTGGAGCCGGCCCTCGGCAACCACCGCCCCCGACCCCAAAGATCCCGCGAAAACCGTGGCGGCCCCCTATAACGCCGCCAATTCGGGGGGCAGCAACCTCGCTCCCAGCGCCAAGGCTCTGATCGACACGGTGAAACAGCGCGAAGCCGCGCTGAGGGCGGCCAATCCGGCCGCGCCGGCAGAGGTTCCCGCCGATCTGCTCCTGTCCTCGGCCTCGGGTCTCGATCCCGATATCTCGCCGGCCGCCGCCGAATGGCAGGTGGCGCGGGTGGCCGCGGCCCGCCATATGTCGCCGGAGGCGCTGCGCCAGTTGGTGGCCGCGCACGTCAAGGGCCCCCTCCTGGGTATGCTGGGGGAAAGAACGGTCAATGTCCTCGATCTGAATTTGGCGCTGGACGCCCGCTGGCCGATGCGCTGAAGTGATATGATCTCGTCCTGGTGTTCCGATTCCGCAAGGCACGACTGTCGACGCCTTGCGGAATCGGCCAGGGCACCGGATATCCCGGATAAGCAGTGTGGCCGCATGATCTACGAGGTTTCAAAACCGCTCGCGCCGACGGGGCCCGATCCGGCAAGACCGCCGCGCCAGGATTTCGTGGCGTGAGCGAAGCGGACGAAAACCGCCCCTCGCCGGAGGCCCTGCTCGCGGAAGCGCGCCGGGAAGGGCGCGGCCGTCTCAAGGTGTTCCTCGGCGCCGCCCCCGGTGTGGGCAAAACCTACGCCATGCTGGAAACGGCCCATGAGCACCGCCGGGAAGGCGCCGACATCGTCATCGGCCTTGTCGAGACCCACGGCCGCCGCGAAACGGAACGACTGGTGCATGGACTGGAAACCGTGCCCCGGCGCGACGTGGAGTATCGCGGCCGCCTGTTCCACGAGATGGATCTGGACCGCCTGCTGGAACGCCGCCCCAAAATCGTTCTGGTGGACGAGCTGGCCCATACCAACATTCCCGGCTCGCGCCACGTCAAGCGCTGGCAGGATGTCGAGGAACTTCTGGCCGCCGATATCGACGTTTATACCACCCTGAACATCCAGCATATCGAGAGTCTGAACGACGTTATCGAACAGATCGCCGATATCAAGGTGCGTGAAACCGTTCCCGACAGCGTTCTGGCCATGGCCGACGAGATCGAATTGATCGATCTGCCGCCGCAGGATCTCATCAAGCGTTTGCAGGAGGGGAAAGTCTACCTGCCGGAACAGGCCCGGCGGGCGGTGGGCCATTTCTTTTCCCCCGGCACGCTCACGGCGCTCCGCGAGATGGCGCTGCGTCATGCCGCCGAGCGGGTCGACCGGCAGATGGTCGATTACATGCGCGCCCACGCCATCGCCGGCCCCTGGCCGGCGCGGGAGCGGGTGCTGGTCTGCCTTGATGGCGGCATGGACGGCACCCGGCTGGTCCGGGTGGCCAAACGCGCCGCCGAGCGGCGCGGCGCGGCCTGGATGGCCGTGACCGTGGAAACCGCCGGCGCCTTCGCCTTGAGCGAAACCGCCAAGGACCGCCTGTCCACGGCCATGCGCCTGGCGACGCAATTGGGCGGCGAGGCCCTGACCCTGCAAGGCGAGGATATCGTCGCCACCGTTCTGGCCTACGCCCGCGAACGCAATGCCACCATGGTGGTGGTGGGCCGCCCCCGGCGGGGGCGGATCGCCCTGGGAAAATCCGTGACGGAGCGCCTCGTCGCCAAGGCGGGGGATATCAATGTTCTGGTGACCGAGGCGGGCACCCCACCGGTAAAACCGGCGGCGCGGCGCGGCGGGATCGCCCCGCCGGACTGGCTGGGCCATCTGTTCGCCCTTACCGTCTGCGCCGTCGCCACCGCCGTCGCCTTCGCCATCGATTGGGCGCGGCTGTCCATCGGCAACATTTCGGTCGCCTATCTGCTGGCGGTGCTGGTGGTGGCCATGAAAGCCGGTCTGCGGCCGGCCATTCTGGCGTCCCTTTGCAGCTTTCTCGCCTTCAATTTCTTTTTCACCGAACCCCGCTACACCTTCACCATCGCCGACAGCCAGAACATCCTGACCGTCGGTTTTTTCCTGATCGCCGCCGTCATCGTCAGCAATCTCGCCGCCCGTCTGCGCTCGCAGATCCGGTCGGTGCGGGAAAGCGCCCGCCGCACCTCGAACCTTTACGATTTCGGCCGCAAGATCAGCGCGGCCGCCACGCTCGATGATGTTCTCTGGGCGGTGGTGCACCATGTCGCCAACACCATTCGCGGCAAATCCATGGTGCTGCTGCCCACCGACAAACACCTGGCCATCGCCGCCGGATACCCGCCCGAGGACCAGCTCGACGACAAATCCGCCGCCGCCGCCGACTGGGCCTGGTCGCACGGCGGCATCGCCGGACGCGGCTCGACCACCCTGCCCGCCGCCCTCTGGCTGTTCATCCCCTTGAAAACCTCCCGTTCCGCCGTTGGGGTGTTGGGGGTGCAGATGCTGGAGGATGCCGATATTCCCTCGCCCGACCAGATGCGCCTGCTGGAAACCCTGGCCGATCAGGCGGCGGTGGCCATTGAACGCACCACGCTGGTGGCGGATATCGAAACCGCCCGCGTGGCCACCGAACGGGAGCGCTTGCGCTCCGCCCTGCTCTCCTCGCTGTCGCACGATCTGCGCACACCGCTGGTGTCGATCCTGGGCGCGGCCTCCAGCATGCTCAGCGACGAATTGAGCCTCGACGACGACGCCCGGCGCGATCTGACGCAGACCATCCAGGACGAAGCCGAACGCCTGAACCGCTTCGTGCAGAACCTGCTGGACATGACCAAACTGGGGGCGGGCGCGCTGAAACCCCGGGTGGACTGGGCCGATTTGCGCGATATCGTCGGCGCCGCCGTGGAGCGTGCCGGACGGCTGGCCCGCGCCCATGTCCTCAAGATCGAGATCGCCGACGACATGCCCCTGCTTTGCGTCGATCCGGTGCTGATGGAACAGGTGATTTTCAATCTTCTGGACAATGCCTGCAAATACAGCCCCGCCGGAACGCAGGTAAAAATATGGGCCATCCGGACGAAGGAACATATCGCCATCGAGATCGCCGATCTCGGGCCGGGCATCCCCGCCGAGGATCGGGAAAAGGTCTTCGATATGTTCTACCGTGTTGATCAGGCCGACGCCCAATCCGGCACGGGCTTGGGCCTGGCGATCTGCCGCGGCATCATCGAGGCCCATGGCGGCACCATCCGGGCCGAGCCGGGCCTGCACGGCGCCGGAACCTGCATCCTGATCCACTTGCCCCTGCCCCCCGAGGCGCCGCTGCCCGAACAGGACCCCGTATCATGACCGCCCACATCCTGGTGGTGGACGACGAGCCGCAAATCCGCCGTTTCCTGCGCATTTCCCTGACCGCCAACGGCTACCGCGTGCTTGAGGCCGACACCGCGGCCCAGGGCATCGCCATGGCCCGCGAAACCCGGCCGGATCTTCTGATCCTGGATCTCGGTCTGCCCGACATGGATGGCCAGGAGGTGATCACCGCCCTGCGCCAAACCATGGATCTGCCCATCATCGTCCTGTCGGTGCGCGCGCAGGAAACGGACAAGGTGGAGGCCCTGGATCGCGGCGCCAACGATTATCTGGTCAAGCCCTTCGGGGTTGCCGAACTGATGGCCCGCATCCGCGCCTCGCTGCGCCCGCGGATGGACAAAGACGCCGCCGTGGTCGAAAGCGGCGCGGTGCGCATCGATCTGGGCCGCCGCATCGTCACCCGGAGCGGTGAAGAGGTGCGGCTGTCCAAACGGGAATGGGATCTTCTGGCGGGGCTGGCCCGGCATCCCGATCATGTCCGCACCCATCGCGCCCTGCTCATGGAGGTCTGGGGACCGGCGCATGTGGAGGAAACCGCCTACTTGCGGGTTTATATCAATCAGCTGCGGCAAAAACTGGAAGAGGATCCGGCGCATCCGGACTTGATCGTGACCGACCCCGGCGTTGGCTATCGGCTGAAACGGCGTGATTGAAAGCGTCCGCCCGCAAAGCCGATGACGGCTGGGCGATAAACCTACGCCTCGGGAAACAGCTTCGGAAACAGCACCTCGACCGAATGCACCGGAAAGCGCAGGTAAACCGCGCCCTTCGGGGTGTCCGACGCCACGATTCCATCCTTCACCAGATCGCCCAGAACATTGCGTGCCGTCCGTTCCGCCAGTCCGGTCACGCGGGCGGCGTCGCCGCGTGACATTTCGCCGCGCAAGACCAGTTCATGCAGGATATGGACGGCCTCCGGCTTCAGGTTTGTTTGCAGGTCCACATATCGCTTCAGGTGGGTCATCAGGGCATCCAGATCGAACAACGAGCCCATATAGGTCACTTGATCCAGGCAGACCTTCAGGAACCAGCCGACGAACTGTTTCAGCGCCTTGGTGGACAGGTTGCCGCGTCCGTCCAAATCGCCCTGCCGGGGGGTGTCGGCCAGTTGCATGAAGGTCATATAGTCGGACCGGCTGTCCAAGCCCCTGGCAAGCCCGCGTGAGACGGACCACAGGCCATGGGCACCAATCCCCGCCTTCAGGCCCATGGCGTGGCTCATCAGGCGGCTGACCCGCCCGTTTCCATCAGGGAAGGGGTGGATATAGTTGAAGCGGTGATGCGCCGCCGCCATTGCAAAAATTTTGTTCGATTTGCCCAAAGCATCAAAATGATAGCGTTGGGAAAAATACTCGAGGAACGCCATGACGCGGGCATTCGATGGCGGCAGGTGATGCCCCACCGCCACATCAAGCGCCATGCCGTCGTGGCGGATTTCACCGGGCACCATGCTAAAACGTTGGGTGCCATCGGTGATTTCCAGCAAGTCCGGCGGGGCATCGCGGTAGAATTCCCGATGCAGCCAGGTGATGAAGTCAATCGACGCCGGATCGGGCAAGCTGCCTTCCGCGAAACGCTGTTCGATCTGAGCCTGCACCCGAACGTGCGCCACCGCTTCCAACTGCAAATTCCGCCGCCGAATGTCACCGTCCAACCGCTCCGCCAAGGCTTGCTCGATATCGCGGGGGTGAGTGCTGTGCCCCTCGATCAGATTGGAATAGTAGGTGTTCATCAGCCGCACCACGCCGGCCAGGCTGGCGGCGGTTTTGGGGTGCAGGCGGCTTCCTAATTTGGTCGAGGCCTCAATCAGCTCGGCCTGGGCATCGAGGATTTCCTCACCAGGGCTTTCCAGAAAACAAGGCTCGATCCGATCCGGGGTTTCCAACATCTGAGAACTGCCGATCCTGGTGCATGATTACCCCTATGAAAAACATAAATTTATCTTCTTGCAAAGGGTCAAATTTGCCGATCTTCCAGCCGAACATACGGCTCTCAACAGAATGTTGAAAATAAACAGGTATTTCCAATAATGGCCGTCTTTCCTGCCGATCCGGATAAGGGAGGGTGGCTTCGCCGCACCGCCCTTGTGTGCTGCCCCGCGGATAGAAAGAAAAAGACGCTGGGCGTTTGCCCCGGGCCCCATAGGAAAAGCCCCCGAAAGGCGTTACCTTTCAGGGGCTTGAAACTGGTGCCGAAACCCGGATTTGAACCGGGGGCCTACTGATTACGAATCAGTTGCTCTACCGCTGAGCTATTTCGGCGTTATCAGGCGCGCAAACTACCGTTTTCGCGGGGCCGGTGCAAGCGTCGCATCGCCCGGCCCCGCCTTTGCCGCTCAGGCGGTGGTATCGACGCCGCTGTCGGTGTTGGCCGCGAGTTTGGGGCCGCCCTTCGAGACGCCCACCATGGCCGGGCGCAGCAGGCGTTCGGCGATGACGTACCCGGCCTGCATTTCCAGCACCACCATGCCGGAGGGCTGGCTGGGGTCCTCGACCTCCATCATGGCCTGATGCAGATGCGGGTCGAAGCGCTGGCCCAGGGCCTCGATGCGCTTGATGCCGTAGCGTTCCAGGGCCGAGAGCATGCCGCGTTCGGTCAGCTCCACCCCTTCCACCAGGGTACGGGCGGCGGCGTCGCTCTCGCGGGCTTCGGCGGGCATGCTGTCCAGGGCGCGGCGCAGATTGTCGGCCACCTGCAGCATATCCTTGGCGAAGCCGGCCACGGCGTATTTGCCCCGCTCCTCGGCCTGCTGTTCCAGGCGGCGGCGCACATTCTCGGTTTCGGCCACGGCGCGCAGAAGCTGATCCTTGATCTTGGTCAGTTCGGCTTCCAGCTCCGCCTCACGGGACGCGGCGGCGTCCGAAATCTCGGTGGCGGTGGCGGAAGCGGCGGCCTCGGCCTGCGCTTCGGGAGTGGCGCCAGGGATCTCGTGTTCGTTCTGGGTCGTCATGACTCTTCAACTCTTCCTTCGCGATTTAACCAATCATGCGCCCGATCATCTTGGCGGTGTAATCCACCAGCGGAATGATGCGGGCATAGTTGAGGCGGGTGGGGCCGATCACCCCGATGGCCCCCACGATCTGATCGCGGCTGTTGTGATAGGGCGCCACGATCATGGAGCAGCCGGACACCTGGAACAACTCGTTTTGCGCGCCGATGAAGATCTGCACCCCATCGGCGGCGTGGGCGGCATCGAGAAGGTGCAGCAGATGCTCCTTGGTTTCCAGGGCCTCGAACAGCGAGCGGATGCGTTCCAGATCATCGAGCGCCGTCACGTCGTCCAATAGGTGCGACTGGCCGCGCACGATGAGCTGGCCGCTGGTGCCGCCCGCCCAGGTGGCCAGACCGGCCTGCACCACCTTGCCGGTCAGCTCGTCCAGCTGATGGCGCTGGCTCGACAGTTCGGCCTCGATCACCGCGCGCAGCTCGTCCAGGGTGCGGCCGGCCAGATGGGCGTTGAGATAGTTGCTGGCTTCCGTCAGCGCGGCGGGGCTGACGTCGGGCGGCAGTTCCAGCACGCGGTTTTCCACCAGGCCGTCACCGGTCACCAGCACCAGCAGGGCGCGGCCCGGCCCCAGCGGCACGAATTCGATATGCTTCAAGGCCACCTGGGTTTTCGGCGCCAGCACCAGACCGGCGCAGCGCGACAGGCCGGAAAGGGTGCTCAAGGCGTCGGCCAGCAGGGTGTCCAGGCTTTTGCCGGTGGCGCGGCACTGGCGGTCGATACGGTCGCGCTCGGTGTCCGGCAGTTGCCCCAGTTCCAGCAGGCCGGACACGAACAGCCGCATACCCGCCTCGGTGGGCAGCCGCCCGGCCGAGGTATGGGGGGCGTAAAGCAGCCCGGCCTCCTCCAGATCGGCCATGACGTTGCGGATGGTGGCCGGCGACAGCGCCGTGGACAGGCGGCGCGACAGGGTGCGCGAGCCCACCGGCTCGCCGGTGGCCACATAGGACTCGACGATCTGGCGGAAAATCTCCCGCGAGCGTTCACTGAGTTCCACCACGTTTCTGCGCGTCATGCGCCTGATCCATCCTCGACAGCGCCGATCTTGCACCGGCGAAGATGAAATTTAGTGAGGGATCGAAACCCCGTCAATCGCACCACACGGGCGGCATCCAGGATAACCGTCATGGGACGCCGCTTCGGCGGCGCCCGGCGCCTGAAGAGACAAAATAAACTACAGGCGGACCGCAAACGCGATCCCCCTGTGGACGGCATCGGGCGCACAGGCTAACGTGCCCCCGATTTATACCCGCCCCAGCCGTTGCGAGGACCATGTTATGAGACCGTCAGGCCGCACCCCCGATCAGCTCCGCGTCATTTCGCTGGAAGCCGGTTTCAGCAAATATGCCGAAGGCTCGTGCCTGGCCCGTTTCGGCGATACCCACGTGCTGTGCACCGCCTCGGTGGATGAGAAGGTGCCGTCCTTCCTGCGCAATTCCGGCAAGGGCTGGGTCACGGCGGAATACGGCATGCTGCCGCGCTCCACCCATACCCGCACCGACCGCGAGGCCGCCAAGGGCAAGCAATCGGGCCGCACCCAGGAAATCCAGCGCCTGATCGGCCGCTCCTTGCGCTCCATCACCGATCTGGCCGCCCTGGGCGAACGCCAGATCAAGATCGACTGCGACGTGCTGCAGGCCGATGGCGGCACCCGCACCGCCGCCATCACCGGCGCCTATGTGGCCCTGCATCTGGCCCTGCAGAAGCTGGTGGCGGCCGGGCAGCTGGCGGCCGTGCCGCTCACCGGCCAGGTGGCCGCCGTGTCCTGCGGGCTCTATCAGGGCGCCCCCGTGCTGGATCTGGACTATGCCGAGGACAGCACCTGCCAGGCCGACGCCAATTTCGTGCTGACCGCCGATGGCCGCATCGTCGAGATCCAGGGCACCGCCGAGGAGCATCCCTTCACCCATGGCGAATTCCAGGCCCTGCTGGATCTGGCGGTGCGCGGCGTGGCCGAGCTGACGGCGGCGCAGCGCCGGGCGCTGGGGCTATGAGCGCCCGTCCGTTCGCCGGCGGGCGGCTGGTGATCGCCAGCCACAATGCCGGCAAGGTGCGGGAAATCGGCGAACTGCTGGCCCCGTTCGGCGCCGAAGTGGTCTCGGCCGGGGCGCTGGGCCTGCCCGAGCCCGAGGAAACCGGCTCCACCTTCGCCGAAAACGCCGCGTTGAAGGCCCTGGCCGCCGCCCGCGCCGCCGATCTGCCCGCCCTCGCCGACGATTCCGGCCTGGCGGTGGATGCCCTGATGGGCGCCCCCGGCATCTATTCCGCCCGCTGGGCCGGCCCAACCAAGGATTTCGGCCACGCCATGAAGAAGATCCAGGAGCAGATGGGCAACGATCCCGATCGCGCCGCCCAGTTCGTCTGCGCCCTGGCCCTGGCCTGGCCCGACGGCCATGTGGAAACCTTCGAAGGCACCATCAAAGGCGTTCTGGTATGGCCGCCGCGCGGCGACAAGGGCTTCGGCTACGATCCCATGTTCCAACCGAACGGTCATTCGGACACCTTCGCCGAGATGCCCGCCGCCCACAAACACGCCATCAGCCACCGCGCCGAGGCCTTCCACAAGCTGGTGGCGGCCTGCTTCCGCCCGGACGGCGCGAACGGATAAACCGGTGAGCCCCGCCTTCGGCATCTATCTGCACTGGCCGTTCTGCCTGTCGAAATGCCCCTATTGCGACTTCAACAGTCACGTGGCGGCCGGCATCGATCAGGCGCGCTGGCGCCGCGCCCTGCTGGCCGAGCTGGAGCATTTCCACGCCGCCAGCGCCGGGCGCACCGTTACCAGCATCTTTTTCGGCGGCGGCACGCCCTCGCTGATGGACCCCGCCACCGCCGCCGCCCTGCTGGAGCGTATCGCCGCGCTGTGGCCGCTGGCCGACGATGTGGAAATCACCCTGGAAGCCAATCCCGGCACCATCGATGCCGACCGTTTCCGCGATTTCCGCGCCGCCGGTATCGGCCGCCTGTCCATGGGCCTGCAGGCGCTGGACGACGAAGCCCTGCGTTTCCTGGGCCGCCGCCACGATGTGGCCCAGGCGGTGCGGGCGGTCACCCTGGCCCGCGCCATTTTCCCGCGCATCTCCTTCGACCTGATCTACGCCCGCCCGGGCCAGGATTCGGATCGCTGGCGGAATGAACTCGGCCAGGCCCTGGCCCTGGCCGCCGATCATCTGTCGCTCTATCAGCTCACGGTGGAGCCCGGCACCGCCTTCCATCCCGCCCACCAGCGCGGCGACTTCCAATTGCCCGACGACGACGAGGCCGCCCGCCTGTTCGACCTGACCCAGGAGATGTGCGACGCCGCCGGTCTGCCCGCCTACGAGATTTCCAACCATGCCCGCCCCGGCGCCGAATGCCGCCATAACCTGCTTTACTGGCAGGGCGACGATTATCTCGGCATCGGCCCCGGCGCCCATGGCCGTCTGCGCGACCCGACCGATCCGTCGGGACCGGTGCGCGCCCTGCGCCAGTGCAAATCCCCCGGCGGCTGGCTGGAGCGGGTGGACCGGGACGGCCACGGCACCGAGGAGATCCTGACCCTGAGCCGCCTGGAGCGGCTGGAGGAACTGGTGATGATGGGGCTGCGCCTGAGCGAGGGCATTGACGGCCGCCGCTTCGCCGCCCACATGGGACGTGCGCTGGAAGAGGCGCTGGACCCGGCCGGGCTGGCCCTGATGCGGGCGGAAGGGATGGTGGCGTGGTCCGGGCCCTTTTTGCGCGCCACGCCGCGCGGACGGCTTTTGCTCAATCAAGTGATTGCCGCGCTGCTGCCGCACGGGGCATAACCGGGGGAACGAAACGCCCCCTTGCCGGAGAGCTTAAGGAACCATCATGCAGACACTCGGGATCGTTGGCGCCGGCGCCTGGGGCACCGCCCTGGCCCTTACCGCCGTGCGGGCCGGCCGCCATGCTCTGTTGTGGGCGCACGAGGCCGAGGTGGCCCGCACCATCGCCGCGCGGGGCGAAAACCCGGTCTATCTGCCCGGCGTCGCCCTGGAAGGCGTGCAGGCCACCGACGATCTGGCCGCCCTGGCCGGCTGCGACGCCCTGCTGCTGGTGGTGCCCTCGCAATTCCTGCGCGCCGTCTGCCGCCAGTTGCGCCCGCTGCTGCCCGCCCGCCGCCCGGTGGTGGTCTGCGCCAAGGGGATCGAGGCCGGCAGCCTGGCCGCCATGAGCGAACTGGTGGCCGAGGAACTGCCCCAGGCGCCGCTGGCGGTGCTGTCCGGCCCCACCTTCGCCATCGAGGTGGCGCGCGGCCTGCCCACCGCCATCACCATGGCCTGCGCCGACGCCGCTCTGGGCCGCCGTCTGGTGAAGTCCCTGGGCACCCCCAGCTTCCGCCCCTATCTCACCGACGACGTCATCGGCGCCGAAATCGGCGGCGCGGTAAAGAACGTGCTGGCCATCGCCTGCGGCGTGGTGGAGGGGCGCGGCCTGGGCGACAATGCCCGCGCCGCCCTCATCACCCGCGGCATGGCCGAACTGATGCGCCTGGCAGTGGCCAAGGGCGCCCGTCCGGAAACCTGCATGGGCCTTTCCGGCCTGGGCGATCTGATGCTCACCGCCTCCTCCACCCAGTCGCGCAACTATTCCCTGGGCTTCGCCCTGGGCGAGGGCAAGGCCCTGAACGATATCCTGGCCGCCCGCAAATCGGTAACGGAGGGCGTGGCCTCGGCCGCCTCGGTGGTGGGGCTGGCCGGACGTTTAAATATCGAAATGCCCATCTGCGCCGCCGTGGAAGGCCTGCTCTATCGCGGCATCGACGTGGACGAGACCATTCGCGGCCTGCTGGCCCGCCCTTTCAAAAGCGAACTGGGCTTCGACGCCTGAGCCCGCATTTCCCAAGGAGAGACTTCATGCCTTTCATCGTGCAGTGCATCGACAAAAGCGGCCATCAGGAGCTGCGCCTGGCCAATCGCGCCGCCCATCTCGCGCATCTGCAGTCCATCGGCGACAAAGTGCTGATGGCCGGCCCCACCTTGAGCGACGACGGTCAGGCCATGACCGGCAGCCTGCTGGTGCTGGATTTTGCCAGCCGCGCCGAAACCGAGGCCTTCTGCGCCAAGGACCCTTACGCCCTGGCCGGGCTGTTCGCCTCGGTCAGTATCAGCAATTACAAGAAGGTTCTGCCCTGAGATGCGCACCTGGCTGGTAAAATCCGAACCCACCAAATGGTCGTGGCAGGATCAGACCACCCACGGCACCACCCATTGGGACGGGGTGCGTAACCATCAGGCCGCCAACAACCTGAAGGCCATGCGCCTGGGCGACCGGGTGTTCTTCTATCACTCCGTGGCGGAACGGCGCATCGTCGGCATCGTCGAGGTGGTGCGCGAAGCCTATCCCGATCCCTCCGATCCCACCGGCCGCTTCGTCATGGTGGATCTGAAGGCGGTGGCCCCCTTGGCGGTGCCGGTGACGCTTGATCAGATCAAGGCCGATCCCCGTCTCAATCACCTGGCCCTGGTGCGCCAGTCGCGGCTGTCGGTGCTGCCGGTGGATGACGCCGCCTGGGCGCTGATCTGCGACCTGGGCGGGGTCAACAACCCCGCCTAGGGGTTTTATACCAAGTCGCGGTGAGTTTGACTCATCGCGACGCCGGTTAGGAGCAAGGCGACGCGCGCCTGATGGCGCGAAGCCAAGGGTTTCGGAGAAACCCGCCCGGCGCATGAGGGTGCAGTGATCGGT
>JAJXUO010000071.1 GCA_021782815.1 Pseudomonadota bacterium | reverse complement strand
CCAGGGCGGCGCTTTTCCCCACGAACACCTGGCGCACCACCGGCTCGCAGGCGGCGACGCTGGCGCCGAGAACGGAGCTGTTCACCGGCACGTCGCGCCAGCCCAGCAGGGTCTGGCCCTCGGCGGCGATCAGGCTGTTGATGATCTCTTCGCACTGGGCGCGCACGGCGGCCTCGCGCGGCAGGAAGATCATGCCGACGCCATAGGCGCCCAGCGGCGGCAGCGCCAGCCCCAGCCCTTGCGCCTCGGCGCGCAGGAAGGCATCGGGCAGCTGCATCAAAAGACCCGCGCCGTCCCCTTCCAGCGGATCGGCGCCAACGGCGCCGCGATGGGTGAGGTTGGCCAGGATTTCCAAGCCCTGTTTGACGATTTTGTGCGTGGCGCGGTTCTTGATGTCGACAACGAAGCCGACGCCGCAGGCGTCATGCTCGTTCTTCGGATCGTATAGCCCCTGTTCGGCCGGAAATCCCTTTGAAATCATAATCCTTACTCTCTAATCCCCTTGATGGGTGCGTTTACTCTGCCCCACCTTGAACCAACGCGTATAACAAAACAAACCGGTCATGACACGCAGGAAATAACCGTAAAGTGGACGTTTACGGCAATTTTTTGCCGCACCGCAAGGGAGCGCGCCGTCTCTTGCACCGATTTTATACGAATTTTCAGGATGTTACCGCCGATCCCGCCGCCGCTGGGCCATGTTGGCCGCCGCGACGGCCGATGTTTAAAATTATAGACACATCGTGCTTTATTATAGACATTATTCCTATGATGATTTTGCCGTCGCGCTTCCCTTTGCGACAGGGCAAGGTGAGCGTTGTTTCACCATCGCCAGGAGACACTCTATTGACGGCCGCACCGTCCGATCTTTCCGCAAGCGCGACCGAGGTCTGCCCCGAGGTCTGCCCCGAGGTCTGCCCCGAGGTCTGCCCCGAGGTCTGCCCCGAGGTCTGCCCCGAGGTCTGCATCGTCGGCGGCGGTCCCGCCGGATTGCTGGCGGCCCAGGAACTGGCGGCGGCCGGGTACGGGGTGGCGCTTTACGACGCCATGCCCTCGGTGGGGCGCAAATTCCTGCTGGCGGGCAAGGGCGGCCTCAATCTGACCCATGGCGAGGATTTGGAACGCTTCATCTCCCGTTACGGCGCCCATGCCGCGCGCATGGCCCCGCTGCTGCGGGCTTTCGGCCCGGCCGAGGTACGGGCCTGGGCCGCCGATCTCGGCGTTGAAACCTTCGTCGGCAGCAGCGGCCGGGTGTTCCCGGCCGAATTCAAGGCCGCCCCCCTGATGCGGGCCTGGGTACGGCGGTTGCGCGCCCTGGGGGTGGCCTTGCATCCCCGCTGCCGCTGGACCGGTTTCGGCGCGGGCGGCGGCCTTTGTTTCGACACCCCGCGCGGCCCGGTCCTGGTGCGGCCCCGCGCCGCCCTGCTGGCCCTGGGCGGCGCCAGCTGGCCGCGCCTGGGCTCCGACGGCGGCTGGGTGCCGCTGCTGACCGGACTGGGCTGCGCCGTGACGCCGCTGGCTCCGGCCAATTGCGGCTTTCACGCCGCCTGGAGCCCCATCCTGAAAACCCTGGCCGGCACGCCGCTGAAGAACGTGGCCCTGTCCCTGGACGGGCGGCGCCAGACCGGCGAGGCCATGCTGACCGACTACGGCCTGGAAGGCGGGATCGTCTATGCCCTGTCGGCGGCCCTACGCCAGGCCATCGAGATGACCGGCGCCGCCCGGCCCAGCCTCGATCTGAAACCGGATCTGCCCGAAGAGGTTTTGGCCGCCCGCCTGGCCCGTCCGCGCGGACGCCTGTCCTGGCCCCACTGGCTGAAAAAGACCCTGGCCCTGCCGCCCGCCGCCCTGGCCCTGCTGAGGGAAGGCAGCCCCGATCCGGCTTCGCTCAACGACCCGGCGCGGCTGGCGGCGCGCATCAAGGCCCTGCCCCTGACCCTGACGGCGCCGCGCCCTCTGGCCGAGGCCATCTCCTCGGCGGGCGGCCTGGCCTTCGCGGAACTGGACGACGCCCTGATGCTGCGCCGCCGCCCCGGCCTGTTCGCCGCCGGGGAAATGCTGGACTGGGAGGCCCCCACCGGCGGCTATCTGCTCACCGGCTGCTTCGCCACCGCCCACCGCGCCGCCCAGGGCATGGCGGCCTGGCTGCGGAGCGCGCCCCCCGATACTTTTTGACGAGGACGGGGGCGCCATCCCGCCCTCCCCGCACAGACCTTTTCCCATTTGCCCGTAAGCCCGCTTTCCGCCATTGTGCCTTCGGATTTCCACAGCAACGCGCGCATCCATCCGCGCCGCGAAAGGGGAGGCATCGGACCAGGACATGGCGTTCCGCAAACCCGCACTCCCGTCTCTTTCGGCGCGCGCCACCGCCGCACTCTATATCGTTCTCGGCATCCTCTGGGTCGTTTCCACCGACTGGCTGCTGAAACCCCTGATGGCGCTGAACGATGAGCTCGCCACCGCCATCGCCAGTTCCAAGGGCGCGCTGTTCGTGCTGGTGAGCGGCGCCCTGGTCTATGCTCTGACCCGGCTGGCCATCCGCCAGCAGGAGGGCCGCGCCGAAACCGCCATCCGCGGCGAAAACCAGTTGCGCGATCTGATCGAAACCTTGCCGGTGCCGCTGTTCGTGGTCGGCAAGGCCGATGGCCGCGTGCTCTACGCCAACCGCTGGGTGGCGCTGCTGACCGGCCATGACGGCGACGGTCCGGCCGAAATCAGCTTCTGCCGCGATCAGGCGCCGCCCCTGCCCCGGCTGAACGGCGGCGAGGAGGACCAGGAGGCGCGCTATTGGGCCCGGGGCGGCGAGATCCGTACCGCCAGTCTGAGCGCCCAGGAGATCCGCTTTCAGGACCAGGACGCCCTGATGGTGGCCATGGTGGACATCACCCGCCGCAAGACCGCCGAAGCCGATCTGCACCGCAAGCACGACATGCTGCGGGCCTTGAACGATCTGCACGAACAGTTCATCCGCAAAAGCCACGCCGACAGCCTGTTCCGCCATCTTCTGAACACCGCCCTCGCCGTTTCCGGCAGCCAGGGCGGACAGTTGCTGGAGGTGCAGCGCGAAAACGGCGGCCTGCCGCGCACGGTCTACCGCGCCGGGTTGATGGCCATTCCCGGCGATCCGCTGATCGGCGTGGCCCTGGATACCCGCCAGGCGGCCAATGCCGACAACCGCGTCGCCATGCCGCTGTTCGGCGGCGGCGAACTGGTGGCGGTGCTGGTGCTGGACGGCAACCCGGAAGGCTACCCCGCCGCCACCCTGGCCGACCTCGCGCCCTTCTTCGCCTCCTGCGGGCTGTTGCTGGCCGCCCAGGCCAATCAGCGCCGCCGCGAGGAGGTGGAAAGCACCTTGAGCAAACTGTCGCTGGCGGTGGAGCAAAGCGCCTCGATGGTGATCATCACCGATCGCGCCGGGATCATCGATTACGTCAACCAGAGCTTTTCCGTCACCACCGGCTACAGCGCCGAGGAGGTGATCGGTCAGACCCCGAACCTGCTGCGCTCGGGCTACATGCCCGCCTCGCTGTTCCATGAAATGTGGGAAACCCTGCTCTCCGGCGAAAGCTGGCAGGGCGAGCTTTACAACAGGCGCAAGAACGGCGAGCACTTCTGGAGCCAGATGCGCATCTCGCCCCTGCGCGCGGCCAATGGCGACATCACCCATCTGGTGGGCATCGGCGAGGACGTCACCTTCCGCAAACAGTTCGAGGAACGGCTGCTGCGCCAGGCCAATTTCGACCAGCTCACCGGCCTGCCCAACCGCCTGCTGGCCTTCGACCGCCTGAGCCAGGCCCTGAAGCAGAGCGGCGGCGAGGGGCGCGGTCCGGCCGTGCTGCTGGTGGATCTCGATCACTTTAAAATGATCAATGAAAGCCTGGGACAGAATGCCGGCGACAAGGTGCTGGTGGAGGCGGCGCGGCGTCTGGTGTCGTGCAGCACCCCCTTGAACACCACCGCCCGCCTCGGCAACGACGAATTCCTGGTGATCCTGCGCGGCGCGGAGAACGAGGAACGGGCGGAAATGGTGGCCGAACGGATCCTGAGCCATTTCGCCCAGCCCTTCCTGGTGGATGGGACCGAGCTGTTCCTTTCGGTCAGTATCGGCGTGGCGGCGGCGCCCGAGGACGGCACCGAACCGGAATTGCTGCTGAAATCCTGCACCGCCGCCATGACCCGGGCCAAGGAGGGCGGACGCAACCGCTACAACTTCTTCCGCCCCGGCATGAACCGTACCGCCGCCCGCTGGCTGGAGGTGGACAGCCAGTTGCGCCACGCTCTCGACCGCTCGGAACTGTTCCTGACCTTCCAGCCGCTGCAGGACATCCCCGCGCAGCGCCTTTGCGGCGCCGAAGCGCTGCTGCGCTGGCAGAACACCGCCCTGGGCGGTTTGGTGATGCCCGACCGCTTCATCCCCCTGGCCGAGGAAACCGGCCAGATCGTGCCCATCGGCCGTTGGGTTTTAAATCAGGCCTGCCGGGAAGCCCAATCCTGGCGCGCCCGGGGCCGCGACCTCATCATCGCCGTCAACACCTCGTCGCGGCAGCTGCATCATCCGGGCTTTCCCGATCATCTGCGCGAGGCCCTGGACAATAGCGGCCTGCCCCCCGATCGCCTGGAACTGGAAATCACCGAAAGCGTGCTGATGGAGGACGGCGAGGACACCGCGCGCATCCTGAAGGACATTGCCGATCTCGGCGTGCATCTGTCGCTGGACGATTTCGGCACCGGCTATTCCTCGCTCAGCTATCTGAAGCGCTTTCCCTTCCACACCCTGAAGATCGACCGCGCCTTCGTGCGCGATCTGATGACCGACAGCAGCGACCGCGAACTGGTGCGCGCCATCATCGCCATGGCCAAAAGCCTGTCGCTGACCGTGATCGCCGAAGGGGTGGAGGAGGAGGCGCAGCTCGACTATCTGCGGGATCTGGGCTGCGACACCGCGCAAGGCTATTTTTACAGCCGCCCCCTGGCCGCCGAGGCCTTCCGCGCCTTCGCCGGGCTGGATACCCCCTGAGGTCAGGGGGCCAGAACGGCGCGCCAGTGATCCACATGGCCGCGGCAACCGGCCGCGTCCAGATACGCCCAATCGAGCGGGCAGGTGGCCCGGGCGCCGTCATCGCCGCCGGTCAGGGAGAAGACCGGCCCCAGGGCGAAAGCCCCGTGCAGGGCCGTCAGCACCAGATTGTCGCGCCCCAGGCAGGCCGAGGGGGTCTGGCAATAGGCGATGGCCTCGACGATCTGATCGGAAAACCCCCACAAGCCCAGCAGATAGGCCCCGATCAGGGTGCTGGCGGCGCCGAAGGCCTCCCGCTCCCGCTGATGAAGCGGCGCACCGGGCTGTTCCAGCAGGGCGCGATAGCGCACGGGATGGGCGTCGAGCAGCACGATACGGCCGATATCGGACAACATCCCGGCGATGCGGGCGCTTTTGGCCGTGGTATCGTCGCCGCCCTCCATCACCACGATCCGCTGGGCGATATCGGCGATCCCCAGGCTGTGCCGGGTCATGCCTTCCAAAATCGGGGCCAGATCGGTTTTACCGTTGAACTGGCGAAACACCCCGATGCGCAGCACCAGCGTCTGGATCACCTCCACCCCCAGCAGGCTCACCGCGCTCAGCAACGAGGAAACATGGCAGCTCACCGAGAAGAAGGCCGAATTGGCGATCCGCATCAGCTCGGCGGTCATCGCCACGTCCTCGGCCACGATATCGGCGATGCCGCGCGGCGAACTGTTGGCCGACATCAGTTCGCCCTGCAGGCGGGTATAGACCTGGGGCAGGCTGGGCAGATTGCTCAAGCCCGCCAGCAGGGCGCGCAAGTCCGGGCTGTCCAGCAGGGCGCGCAGCGACACTTGCCGCAGCACCGCCTGACGCAGGGTATCGGCGCCGCAGGGCTTGGCCAGATACATATGCGCCGGCCCCACCGTGCGCAGAATGGCGTCGGACTCGGCATAGCCCGACAGGATGATGCGCACCGTGGCGGGATTGAGGGCGCGCACCCGGCTTAAGAGTTCCGCCCCGTCCATTTCCGGCATGCGCATGTCGGTCACCACGATATCGAACGGTTTCTCGCGCATATGCGCCAGCGCCTCGGCGCCGGAGGCGCAGAACACCATCTCCCATTCGTTGCGCATGGGCAGCAGGGCCCGGGAAATGCCCTTGAGAACGTTGGGCTCGTCATCGACGAAGGCTATGCGCAGCATGGCCGATCTCCTGATTGCGCCGTCATGGAGCGGCCTGTTGCGAAATGTCGCCCTCGATGGGCAGCCGGATGGTGAACAGGGCGCCGCCGCCCTCGGCCGCGCCCACCGACAGGGTGCCGCGATGTTTGACCACCACCACGTCGCGGCAGATGGCCAACCCCTGCCCCGTGCCCTTGCCCACCGGCTTGGTGGTGAAGAACGGTTCGAAGATGCGGTCATGCAGCTCCGGCGGCACGCCGCAGCCGTTATCGGCCACCAGAATTTCCACATGATCGCCGTCGCGGCGGGTGGTCAGCACGATACGCCCCGGCAGCGGCTTGCCCGACGCCTCGATGGCCTGCACGCCGTTCAGGATCAGATTGAGAAACACCTGATTGAGTTCGCTCACATTGCAGGTCACCAGGGGCAGCGCGGCATCGAAACGGCGTTCGATTTCAGCGCCGTGCTTCCAGACGTTGCGCGACACCGTCAGGGTGTTCTCCAGCGCGTGGTTGAGATCGGTGGCGACATGGGCCGTGACGCCCGGATGGGAAAACTCCTTCATCGACAGCACGATGCGGGCGATCTGCGCCACCCCTTCGCGCGATTCCGCCACGGCCTGGGGCAAATCCTCCAGCAGCAGGGCCAGATCCGCCTCGGCCATGCCCAGCGCCGCCAGACGATCGGCTTGCCCGGACGGCGCGCCGATCACGGCGGCCAGGGTCCGTACGCCCTCGCCGATATAGGCCAGATTGTCGCTGATATATTGCGACGGCGTGTTGATCTCGTGGGCGATGCCGGCGGCCAGCTGGCCGATCCCCGCCAGACGCGAGGCCTGAAAGGCCTCCTGCTGGGCCCGCTTCATTTTCCCCATATCCCGGAAGGAGATCACCGCCCCCTGGCGCTCACCGCCCCGCCCGAACTCGCGCAGGGACAGGGCCATGCTCTGGCCGATCTCCGCGCCCCGGAACGCGGAACAGGCCATGGCCACGTCGAACGTCCCCGCCGCCGACACCAGCTTGACGTCGTCCCACTGGCGCAAGATCCCGTCCTTGCGGCTTTGCCACCAGGGCGCGGCGTGATCGCCGGCCTCGGCAGCGGCCCAGTCCAGACGGACCACCTCCTCGATGCCGCGCCCCTCCGGCTCCACCGTCGACGGACCGGCCAGAAACCGGCGGGCCGAGGGGTTGGCGAACAGAATCACCCCGGCATCATCCACCACCAGCACCCCTTCGCACAGACTGTCGGTGATGTCCGACAGACGCGAACGGGCAAAGGCCAGTTCGGCGTTGCCCAGGCGCAGGGCCCGTTCGGTACGGCGCATCTCGGTGACATCGAGAAACACCAGAACGGTCCCCTCGCACTTGCGGGTCACGTCCAGCATGGCATGGCGGCGGATCTGGAACACTTTCTCGCCGTCGCGGGTGGGCAGGACGCGCTCCAGCGCCGCCGCCTCGCCCATACCGTCCAAAAGCGCCGTCAGACGCTGTTCCAGCGCCTCGGCGCGCGCCGTGCCGTAATACATGGCGCCGGGCACGCTGCTGTCGGTAAAGGCGCGGAAGCCGGCATTGTTCATGTTTTCCAGGCGGCCGCCGGCGCTCAGAAACAGCACCGGCGCATCCAGGCTTTCGAAGATGGTGAGATATTTGTTCTTTTCATCCACCAGCAGTCGGTTCCAGGTCCGCAGATCGTCCAGAAGCTCCGGTTCCGTCGGCCGGGTCCATTCGGCGACGATCGCCAGTTCCACCAGATCGAAAAAACGATGGATGAAATAGCGCAGCCGCCGCAGCTCGGCGTCCGGCAGCGCGGTGTCCTCCATCAGGTCGAGATAGGCCTGGCGGTCGTATTTGAACAGCCCGAGAAACATCTCCAGGGTCAGGCCGCGCTGCCGGTGCAGCCGGGCCTCGCGAACGCCGAACGCCGCGGCGGGATGCGCCGCGTACGCCATGTCGGCGGGCAGTTCCGGCGCCGCAACCGCGCCGTCCGCCAGGTCCAGCAACGCCTTCGAGATGTCCGCCACCGCCAGGCGCCAGGCCTCCAGCAGGGGCGAGGCGTAACGGGTATAGTCCTGATCCCGGGCATAGGACAGTACCCGCGCCGTCAACCAGTCCTCGCCCGTCTCGATCCGGGTGCGCAGGCTTTGCCGCAACCGCGGCGACAGCAGGCTGGCGTAATAGTCTCCCGAAAAGGCCCCCTCCCCCGTCGCCGGGGACTGCGGCGGGTACCCGGAGTCCGTCCCTCCGCCGTGGTGCGCGTTCATGACAATTCCTCCACCTCGAGGGAGGGACGGCGTTAAAGGCCGTTTGATAACAAGCTTACACCGCTCGCGGCGCCGCCGCTCAATATCAATCGGCGGGTTTTTCATACCTTTGGATAGGGAACGGGCTTCCGTCATCCGCCGCCAGGGTCACGGGAAATTCGATGTGGAAGCGGGTGCCCCGCCCCGGCGCGCTGTCGCAGACGATGCTCCCGCCCAGATCGGTCGACACCAGGTTGTAGCACAGGAACAACCCCAACCCGCCGCCGCTCCGCCCCCGCGCCGTGGTGAAGAAAGGTTCGAAGAGGCGGGCGGCGTCCTCGGGCTTCATGCCGACGCCGTCGTCGGAAAACAGCAGCCGCACCCGGCCGCCGTCCAGAAGATCGATCCTGATCCGAATGGTTCCGGCCCGGCCGCCGTCGGCAAAGCCATGCTTGAGCGCATTCAGCATCAGATTGGTCAGGATCTGTTCGACGGGCGCCGGGGTGCCTTCGATCCTCAGGTCTGGCGGACACTCCACCTCCACCGTGACGGGCAGATGTTTGAACTGGCCCTGCAGGCAGACGCGCACCTCCTCGACGATCTCGGCCATATCGTAGACGCGGCTCGGATCCTGCGCCTGATCGCTGAAAGCCCGCCTGAAGCGCGCCACCATGTCGGCGCAGCGGTTCAGGTTGGCCAGGGCCACCTGCTCGGCCCGGCCGACGGCATGCAGTTCGGCCCGCAGTTCGCCCTCGCGCGCCGGCTGCTCGGACAGCATGGCGCCGATCCGGATCAGGCCGCGCATTTCATCGGTGATGGACGACAGCGCCACCCCGAGCGGGGTGTTGATCTCGTGGGCGAAACCGGCCGCCATCCGACCCAGGGCCGTCACGCGCCGGCGTCGCTCGGTCACGTCGGCATGGGTGCCGATGGCCCGCAGCGCCGTGCCGTCGGCGGCGCGATAAAGCACCACGCCGCGCCCCAGAAACCAGCGGTAGGCGCCATCGGCGCACCGCAGACGATGCTCGCACAGGAACCTCTCGTCCTCGCCGCGCAGCAGCCGCCCGATCCGCCGCATGACCATGCCCAGATCCTGAGCATGCACCCGGTCCCACCAGTAGGCGGCGGAGAGGTTTTCTTCGGGCGGAACCTGGCCCAGCATCCGATGCCAGCTGTCGGAACAGGCCAGGCGCCCGCTGAGGGGATCCCAATCCCACACGCCGTCCCCCACCGCGTCCAGGGCCAGGCGCCAACGCTCCTCGTTCTCGGCCAGACGACGCTCGGCCCGCAACAACCGGTTCTGATGCAAGGCCGCCGTCAGTCCGTCGGCCAGCAGGAGACTATCGAACGGTTTGATGTAGAAGCGAAAGATATGGCCTTGATTGATGGCCGCCATGGCCGTTTGCTGATCGGCGTCGCCGGTCAGCATGATGGGCACGCTATCGGGCGACAGGGCGCGGATGCGGGCCAGGGTCTCCAGGCCGTTCAGGCCCGGCATGTGCATATCGCACACCACCGCCGCGAAAGGCCGCTCCCGCCGCGCCGCCTGTTCCGCCGCCGCCACGGCGTCGGCGCCGCTCTCCGCCGTGACGATGCGGAAAAGGCCGCCCAGGCGCCGCGACAGCGACGACAGAAGATTGGGATCATCATCCACCAGCAGCACCGGGGCGGGGGGACCGGCGGCCTCGTCGCCGGGCGGCGATGGGGGCAAGGGCGGGGTCTGCGGCATGCGGCACCTTCCGAAACGACGCGGAAGCGAAATGGCATGTTTGGAATGATAGCAAGGGGCAGCGGCGGCGCCCATGATCCCTTCGGCGTAAACCACCGCCCTTTGGCGAGGATCACAGGCTGGCCGAGGCCAGTTTGTCGGGGGCGTGTTTGGCGGGCTTCTTCAAAAGGGCGATGCGGGCGCTGATCTCGTCTACCGTGCAGGGGGCATGATGGGCCGGCGCCTCCACCAGGGCGGCGCTGGCGGTCAGCAGGGGAAAGCGCTTCGGGTTGCCTTCGCGGTCGGTGGAGACGATGAAACCGGCGGCGCGGTCGGCCGGATCGTAAAAGCTTTCGGCGTCATGGCGGAAATGCTCCAGCAGTCCGGCCACCAGCCGCTCGGCCTGATCCAGCGACAGGCCCTTGAGGCCGATGAAGAAATCGTCGCCGCCGATATGGCCCAGGAAATGCTCGGGCGACACCTGTTTTTGCAGCAGTTCGGCGAACAGCAGAATGGCGCGGTCGCCCAGACGGAAGCCGTATTTGTCGTTGAAAGGCTTGAAATTATCGAAATCCACATAAACGAACACGAAAGGCTGTTCCGCCTCCTGCAGGGCGCTGTTGACGAACTGGTTGATGGAGGCGTTGCCCGGCAGCTTGCTCAAGGGATTCTGATCGCGGGCCTGGGCAAGATTCTTCTCGTTGATGACGCGGATGATGGAGCGGGCCGAGAGGAAACCCACATAGCGCATGTCCTCCACCAGCATCAGCCCTTCCGCCTCCTCCTCGCCGGAATAGATCGACATGATGTTTTCCACCGGCATGTGGATGTCGGCGATGGGGAGCCGCACGATGAAATCGCGCAGCTTGCGCCCCAGGCCCTTGTTGGAGATCAGATCCTTGCCGAAAGGGGAATAGGCGTAATTCTTGATATTGGCCTCGCGCACCACGCCCAGCGGCTGCCCCATAAGATCGACGATGGGCACAAAAGTCTGACGGGTATCGCTGCGCAGCCGCTCGAACACCGCCGTCACCTCGGCCTCGATGGACAGGGCGGGAATACGCTCCAACTGATCCAGGATCAGCTTGCGGTCCACGCCGCGGCCGCGCCGGTCGTGCCGGGCCAGGCTCTCGACATGGGGATAGCTGGGCGGCATGGCGGCCAGATCGAGGCGCGGCGCCTCGATCATGAAGCCCTGCATCAGATCGCAGCCGGTCTCCCGGCAGGTAAGGAAATCCGCTTCCGTTTCCACCCCCACCGCCACCACCACCATGCCCAGCATGTGGGCGATGGCCACCATGTGCGACAGGATCAGCTTCTTGCGGTTATCGGCCCCCACTCCTTGCACGAAATAGTGATCCACCTTCAGAAGGTCGGGTTCCATCAGATGCAAAAGGCGGCTGCCCACCGACGGCGCGCCGTAGCGATCCAAAGCCAGCTTCCAGCCCTGACGGCGTAAAAGGCGCAATCTGCGGGCGGTCTCGTCGTCCGGGATGTCCGCCCCCGGCGGCAGGCACAGCTCCAGGGTGACCGCGCTGTCGGTGACGTCGTGCTGGGCCAGCAGCGCCTTCAGATGCTCGGCCAGGCGTTCGGCCCCCGGCAGGCTGCGGCTGTCCAGATTAAGAAACAGGCGGCAGCCGCGGCCGCGCGGCAGC
The DNA here is from genome assembly GCA_021782815.1 of Pseudomonadota bacterium. GTDB lineage: Bacteria > Pseudomonadota > Alphaproteobacteria > Rhodospirillales > Magnetospirillaceae > JAJZGK01. Next base: position 4,581 of record JAJXUO010000071.1, on the reverse strand, counting down.
TCGGCGAAGCGCGCCACCGCCTTGGCCCACAGCCGCAGCTGCACCGTTTCCAGCATGCCGAGCCCGTGGCAGTAATCAAAAAGATCCTGCGGCTCCACGAACCCCAGGGCCTGCTGGTTGCGCAGCAGCGCCTCGTAGCCGATGCTTTGCCCGTTGGAGGCGTTGATGATGGGTTGAAAGGCGTAATCGAGGGCGCCCGCGGCCACGTCGAACGGTACATCGCCCACGGCGGCGGGCAAGGCATTCCCCTGCTTGGAGGCGGAGGCCTCCGGCCTGGTGGCGTCCGGGAACTGCACGTCGATCATGACCGGCCAATCGATCCGAAAAGATGAGGAAGTCCGCAACAGCCGCGCACGGCAAGCGGCAGCAGGCATTTCCGCGCCAGAGAATTCCTGATGAGGCCGCGTGAAGTCAACGAACGCCGGAGTTTGACACGGAAGTTTAACTCATTCCCAGGCCCGGCTGAAGGCGCGGTCCTGAAACAGCGCGGCCAGACCGGTGATCTGCTTCAGGCGCAGCACCTCGTCGGGTTCCATGCCCAGTTCCTTGGCGATGCGCTCGTCCGCCCAGCCCAGCGCCGCCAGCTCGGCCACCACGGCGCTCAAGGGTTTAACGGCGTGCAGGCCGCGCGCCCGGTTGTGACGGATGGTGGCGGCCATGCGGTCGCCCAGGCCGCTCCGTTCGGCGCGGATGCGGGTTACCGGCAGATAGCCGTGCAGGCGGCGGCGGATGGGCACGCTTTCCTTGCCCACGCGGCTCCGGTGGAACCCGTCGACGATGACCAGATCGCCCTCGCCCCCCTCCTCTCCCATGACCACGATGGGCTGGGTATAGCCGTCGGTCATCACCGAGAGGCGCAAAAGCCGCATTTCCGGCGGCGCCACGCCGTTGGGGTTGTAATCGTTGGCCTGCACCGTCTGTGCCGGCACCCATTCCACGCAATCCACCGGCTCGTCCTGAAAGGGGCTGTACTCATGAACCAACCGGCGCAGGGCGTTCAGAACCTCCACCCGCCGCTCCAGCGGCTGGGGTTTTATCTGCTCCAGCAGGATGCGCACCGTGTTCAGCAGGTTTTCGACCAAGAGGTCGCTCATAACGCCAACTCCATCGTCACATATTGGCCGCGTGCCGAGACCCGGTAGAAACCGCGCCGCTCGAAGCCGCCGATGGCCCCGGGCGAAGCCACGGCGCGCACCCAGCGCGCGCCGCGCCCGCAGGCATGGGCGAACAGATGGTCGGTGATGCGCCGCCCCACGCCGCGCCCGCGCCAGGCCGGGGCCACATAGAGATTGCGCAAGGTGGCCACGCCCTCCTGCACGTCGACGCTGCCCATGGCCACCGCCTCTTGCGCGCCGGACACCGCCACGCTCCACACGAAACCGTCCTCGTGATGCATGTAGGGCATCTCGCGCCGCACGCGGCGGCTGGCGAACAGCGGTCCGATCAGGGTGAACAGGCGGTCGCGCTCGCCACGCTCGGCGGGATTGAGCAGCAGATAGTCAAGCTCCATGGCGACGCCTCTGGCCCCGGGGCAGAAACAGGCCGCGGCGGGCCGCCATCTGCCAGTCGTGTTCATGCTGGGTGGCGGCGAACTTCAGTTCGAAACACCACCAGTCATTACGGATGATGACGCGGGCCAGCCGTTCCCAGCTGGGAATATGATGGCCGCGCTCGGGATGACGGATGCCGGCATCGGCCATGCCGGCCACGCCGAACTGCTGGCGGTGCCGCCGCCACCAGGTGAGAAAGGTGAGAAACTTGGCCCGGTAGTGATATTCCGCCATGGGCGGCAGCGAACGCAGCAAAAGCTTGGTGTAGGACTTCCAGCTATGGCCGGGCGGCAGCTCGACGCCGTGATTGCCGAGGATGCGCTCGCCGCTGTAGAGGGCGCCGTAATTGGCCCCCGCCACCCGCGCCACCACCCGGCTCCACACCTCGGGTTCGAGGATCTGATAAAGCCACAGGCTGCGGCGCTGATCGTCGCCGTAGGGCTGGCAGATGCGCTGCGACGACAGCGGCACCCCGGCCGCCTGCATCAGATCGTAGATGCGGTTATAGGACCAGCCGTGCCGTCCGGTGGCGGTCCAGACATCCTCCACCGTCCAGTCGTAGAGCGGATAGGCGTTGAAGACGTTGGAACGCGGCCCCAGCCGCGTGGTCCAGGGCTTGCCGTCAAAGGTGGTTTTGCGGCTATTGCGGATGGTGCGCCAGCGGTTGAGGGATTCCTGGGCGCGGATCCCCACCAGGCAGGCGGTGGGCTCACCGTTGGAAAACCACTCGGCGAAGGTGGGCGTGAACTCCTCGAACTCCATGCCGCGCCGGAAGAAGGGCAGGCGCGCCGCGTCGGCGATCACCCCCGGCCCCGTGGGCAACGGCCGCACCCAGCGCCGCTGCGCCGTCTCGTCCCAGCTCAGCCAATGGGGCTCCATGCCGCTGACGGCGTTGCGCAGATGAATGGGCAGGCAGATCCAGTGCGGCCGCACATCGTCCCGCTCCAGCATGGCGGTCACATGACGGATGGTTTCCCGGTATTGCGCCTCGAGATCGATGAACAGCACGTCCAGCGGCAACCGCCCCTTGCGCGCCGCCGCCTCCAGGGCCAGATGCAGCAGCACCGTGGAATCCTTGCCGCCCGAGAACGAGACATAAACCCTGGGGAAATGATCGAAAACGAAGTCGAGACGCCGCAGCGCCGCCGCATGGACATCCATGTCGAGATAGCGTTTCGTCACCGGCGCCCCCCCGGAGCCGCAAGCCGGTCCGGCTCCATCGACACCAGCAACACAGAAACCATCAACATCCGCCACGTCCAAACCGCGCGCAAGAAACGCCCCTTCCCCGGCCTCTTTCGCGGCATCAACATCGACCCGAGGCGCCCCACCACCAGTCCTTGGCGAATCGCCATCGCTACGCCGGAGTATTAAATCTTACGTCGGAACTCCTCTCAATGGAAAAATCATCTTTTTGACATCTGTAATCTATAACTTATTTCATAAGAACATCAATAAGTTGATAAATTAACGTCAAAAGCCACGAAATATGGAACAACGCCCCCCCCTGTCGGGGCCGCCATTCCCCCGCATGCATGGATTCAATGCGAAAGTATCTAAAACCTACGCGGGTATCCTTCCGAGACGATTGAAGTCATAGGCAATTCGCTGTAGCGTCGGTATGAGTGAAATCCCGACGTCGTGTGAAGAGCGAATTTTCCCCATGGTGCCCTCCGCCAGCCTGTTTCTCGACGGTTACCTGTCGACTCTGCTGCGCCATCTTGCGGAGGAGGTGAACGCGGCCGACGGTATAGCCCTGATACAACCAGGGGTGATCGCGGCGTGCTACCGCCGCGTCGACCATGCCCCGCCGCACGATTTCCCCCAACGGCTTTTGGACCAGGCCCTCTCGGGCGGCCTGATCTCGGGCGGCGGCTATCTGTGCGTGCCGGTTACGGCGGGCGGCACCCCCCTTGCCGCGCTTTGTTTTTTTCGCGCCGACCAGGAGGATCTGGAACCGGCGCGGCTGCGCTCGCTGCTGGAACACGGCGCCCAGGGCTCCATCGCCTGGCCGGCGCTGCACTATATCCAGGAACCCGAGGAGGATCCCCTGCCGCCCCTGCATGTGCTGGTGGTGGAGGACAACGCGGTGAACCGCAAGGTGGCCCAGGCCTTCCTGGAGCATGCCGGTCATGCCGTGCACACCTGCTCGGACGGCGCTCAGGCGGTGGCCGAGGTGCAGAACGGCGATTTCGACGTGGTGCTGATGGATATCCGCATGCCCGGCATGGACGGCGTGGAGGCCACACGGCTGATCCGCTCCCTGCCCGACCGCCGCCGCGCCTCCATGCCCATTCTGGCGGTCACCGCCAATTTCACCCACGACGAGGTGGAAAGCTATATGGCGGCGGGCATCAACGCCATCATCCACAAACCGATCCGCCTCGGCGATCTGGAGGAGGCCCTGGCCCCCTTCTTCAAAACCGCCCCCAGCGTCAACGACAACCAGCAAACCCCCTTCGCCGCCGCCCCCGCGGTACCGGCGGAGCGGCAGGCGCCCTTGCTGGACCAAACCCGCATCGGCCTTTTGCGCGACGCCATCGCCCCCGAAACGCTGGAGGATCTCTTCCTGACCGCCGCCGCCTCGATCCGCGACATCCTGCCGGACCTGGAACGACACTGGCGCGACGGCGCCATCGACCAGGTGGGAAAATGCGCCCACCGCCTGGCCGGCGTGGCCGCCAATTTCGGCTGCCAGGCCTTGGGCGAGCTGGCGCAAACGGTGGAACAGGCCAGCAAGGCCGGTCGGGACAGCCGGGCCGAGGCGGACCGCCTTTTGCACCTGGCCCTGGCCTCGGCCCAGGCCCTGGAGGGTCTATGATGGCCCACCGCCCGGAAGTCCCTGAATTTCATTGGGTATTTCTTTAAATACTCGGATATGCTAGCTCGGTTCCCTGTGTTTCGCATGACATTTTCCCGGAAAGATCGCCCCCTGACTCCTCCCTTGGCATCGCCTGTCGCATGACTTTGAGCGGCATCACAGAGGCCGCCGGCGCCGTGGCGCTGGCCCTGGCCTGGGCCGCCGTGCCCG
>JAJXUO010000070.1 GCA_021782815.1 Pseudomonadota bacterium | reverse complement strand
TCGCGGCGCCGGTTAGGAGCAAGGCGACGCGCGCCTGATGGCGCGAAGCCAAGGGTTTCGGAGAAACCCGCCCGGCGCATGAGGGTGCAGTGATCGGAACCGATCACTGCACCCTCATGCGCGCGTCGCCGGTAAGGCTTAATAGAGGAAACGGGCGCGAATGGTGCCCTCCAGCGCCGTGAGATCGGCCATCATTTCCGTCTCGTCCACCTCGCCGTCCACATCCACCACCACATAGCCGATTTCCGGATCGGTCTGCAGGTACTGGGCGGAAATGTTGAGATCGCGCGACGAGAAGATTTCGTTCAGGCGGCGCAGAATGCCGGGCGCGTTCTTGTGAATGTGCAAAAAGCGCGTGCCCCCGGCCTTCACCGGCAGCGAAACCTCGACGAAATTGACCGCGCCCACGGTGGAGCCGTTGTCGGAATACTTGATCAGCTTTTCCGCCACCTCGACGCCGATATTGGCCTGGGCCTCCAGGGTGGAGCCGCCGATATGCGGGGTCAGGATGACATTGGCCAGATTGCGCAGCGGGCTTTGGAACTCCTCGCCGTTCGCGGCCGGTTCCTTGGGGAACACGTCCACGGCGGCGCCCAGCAGGTGGCCGTCCTTCAAGGCCGCGGCCAGGGGCTCGATCACCACCACATTGCCGCGCGAGGCGTTGATGAGGTAGCTGCCCGGCTTCATGGCGCGGATTTCCGCCTCGCCGATCATGTTCTTGGTCTGCGGGGTGGCGGGCACGTGCAGGGACACCACATCGGAGGTGGCCAGCAGTTCCTCCAGGGTGCTCACCGGGCGGGCGTTGCCGATGGCCAGCTTCTTCTCGATATCGTAGTAGCGCACCTGCAGGCCCATGGCCTCGGCCAGCACCGAGAGCTGGGCGCCGATATGGCCGTAGCCGACGATGCCCAGGGTCTTGCCGCGCAGTTCGAAGGCGTTGGTGGCCGACTTGTCCCACTTGCCCTGATGGCAGGCGGCGGACTTTTCCGGAATGCGGCGCATCAGCATGACGATTTCGCCGATCACCAGCTCGGCCACCGAGCGGGTGTTGGAATAAGGCGCGTTGAAGACCGGAATGCCGGCCTTGTGCGCCGCTTCCAGGGCCACCTGATTGGTGCCGATGCAAAAGCAGCCGATGGCCATCAGCCGGTTGGCGGCGGCCAGCACCTTTTCCGTGATGCGCGTGCGGGACCGGATGCCGACGATATGCACGCCCTGGATCTTTTCGACCAGTTGATCCTCGTCCAGCGCGCCCTTCAGAAGTTCGACATTGGTGTAGCCAAGAGCCTTGAATTCCTGAACGGCGTTTTCATGCACGCCTTCCAGCAGCAGGATACGGATCTTGTCTTTCGAGAGAGAATGCTTAACCACGGGATTTCGCCTTGGTGCAACGATTGGGCCGGGAAGCATACGAAAATCAGCCCCGCCCTGTATAGTCGGAGTTCGCGATTAAATCTTCGAAAAGGACGATTTGACCGGATTCCCCGCTTTGACCCGGCCGGCCTTTGCGGTACAAGCCCAGATTCCCGCGTTCCATCCTTCGAAGGAGAGATCATGTCCTTGTGCCCCTGCGGCAGCGGCAAAACGTTGGAGGCCTGCTGCGGCCCCATTCTGGACGGCGGCCCCGCCGCCACGCCGGAAGCCCTGATGCGCTCGCGCTATGCCGCTTACGTGCTGTGCAACATCGATCATCTGGAGCGCAGCCTGGCCCCGGAAGCCCGCACCGATCATGATCGCGCCGCCGCCGAGCAATGGGCGAAGGCCGTGGACTGGCTGGGGCTTTCCATCCTCTCGACCTCCGGCGGCGGCGCGGGCGAGGCCACCGGCACCGTGGATTTCGAGGCCCGCTTCCGCCAGGGCGGCCTGGAACAGGCCCATCACGAAACCAGCAATTTCCGCCGCGAGGGCGACAGCTGGGTCTATGTGGACGGCAAGGTGCACAACAAGCCGGTGGTGCGCAGCCACCCCAAGGTGGGGCGCAATGATCCCTGCCCCTGCGGCAGCGGCAAAAAATACAAGCAGTGCTGCGGGAAGTAGGCCCGGCTTGAAAGGCCGGGCCCCGCCGGTTACCTAACAAGATAAGGGGGGCGGAGAAACGCCCCCCGCCCCAGGGGGCTCCCTTCGGCATTGGGCGACGGGCGCTCCGGCAAGAACAAACCCAATCGGCAACAAGGTGGTTCCCATGTCTCCCAAGATCGATGGCCCCTTCCCCTCGGCCCGCGACGACGCCAAACGGGCCGAGCAGGTCGACAGCAATCCCGCCTACCGCCTGGCTTTCAAGGACGAGGATTTCATCCTGCGCGACGATCTGCGCGCCGTGCGCCTGCAATTGGAGCAGATGAAGCCGGAAATCCTGTTGAAGGAGCACGGCATCCGCTCCACCGTGGCGGTGTTCGGCTCGGCCCGCATCCCCGAACTGGCGGCGGCGGAACAGCATCTGGCCGAGGCGGAAACCGCCGCCCGCGCCCATCCCGATAATGCCGAAATGGCCCGCAAGGTAGGCGTGGCGCGGCGCATGCTGGCCAATGCCCGCTATTATCAGGAAGCGCACCGCCTGGGCGAAATCGTTTCCACCTGTTGCGCCCAGCCCAACGAGTGCGACTTCGTCATCCTCACCGGCGGCGGCCCCGGCATCATGGAGGCGGCCAACCGCGGCGCCCACGATGCCGGCGCCAAATCGGTGGCCCTCAACATCGTGCTGCCCATGGAGCAGAAGCCCAATCCCTTCGTGACCCCGGAATTGTCGTTCCGCTTCCACTATTTCGCCATGCGCAAGATGCATTTCCTGCACCGCGCCAAGGCCCTGGTGGTGTTTCCCGGCGGCTTCGGCACCCTGGATGAAATGTTCGAGGCCGCCACCCTGATGCAGACCGGCAAGATCGAACGCATTCCCTTCCTGTTGTTCGGCAAGGAATATTGGGAACGGGTCCTGAACCTCGACACCATGGTCAGCGAAGGCATGATCGCGCCCGAGGATAAAGAGATCTTCCAGTATGTGGAGACCGCCGAGGAAGCCTGGCACCATATCGCCACCTTCTGGAGCCTGAACGGCCAGGGCGGCGGCCAGTCGCCCGCTCCGCACCCGTTCTCGGGCCCGGCCGACTGAATTATGAGCGCTCCGGCCGGCATTATGTCTTGCTGTCCGGAGCCCGGAGTGCTGGAATGCCGGCCGCACGTTCCGTCATGAAACGAGGCATCACCGTGAAATTTCTGGAGTCCCCCCTGGCCACCCTGGCCGCCATGGCCCTGGCCATTTTCGTGTTCGGCCTCGGCCTGACCTCGCCCATCTGGTTCATCGTCGACGGCCGCCAGCCGCTGGACGCCATCCATGCCGGCACCCCCATCGTGGTGATTTCGGTGATCTGCCTGATCGTCACCGCCGCTCTGGCCATGCTGGTGGGCCGCCTGCGCGGCCCCGTGGTCAGCGAAACCCCCACCCTGGCCAGCACCTCGGCCGCCGGCAGCGGCCGCCATCACCAGATCGTGGTGCACCTGGTGGTGGCCCTGATGTTCCTCATGCCGCTCCTGACCATCATCCTGGGCGTTATCTTCCGCCACCTGATCACCCTGGATCCGCAGTAGCCGGAGATAAAAAAATTGCGCGGGCGTAAAAACGCCCGCGCAAGCTCCAAGACGCGGCCTTAAGCCGCACCGCCGGACTGCGGGATGCAAGACAGACCGACGCGACAGTCATCCGTTCCCAGAGGAATGAGAGAGTCCTACCATTCGGTAATGTTATTTTTCTAGCAAACCCGGCCCGGCAACGCAACAGGAACCTCTTGCCTTTTCCCCGATCCCGCCGGATAAGCGTGGCAACAGCCGTGCGAGGGACTATGCGCTGCCTGATCATCGAAGATGATACCGAAACCGCCCAATATATTGCCAACACCCTGTCGGGGGCCGGTCATCAGGCGGTGATCGCCGCCGACAGCCGCAGCGGTCTGGATCATTTAAGCCAATCGCCCTGCGATCTTCTGGTGCTGGACCGCCTACTGCCCGGCGACATGGACGGGCTGGCGCTGCTGCGCACCCTGCGCAACAGCGGCAATTCCATTCCGGTGCTGATCCTGAGCGCGCTGGCCACCCTGGAGGAACGGGTCACCGGCCTCAGGCGCGGCGCCGACGATTATCTCACCAAACCCTTCGCCGCCGAGGAACTGCTGGTCAGGGCCGAGGCCCTGCACCGCCGCGCCGCCCCCGCCGCCGACAACAGCGAACTCTGCATCGCCGATCTGGTGCTGGACGTGCAGCGCCGTTCGGCCAGCCGGGGCGGGCGCAGCATCGCCCTGCAGCCGCGCGAATTCCGCCTGCTGGAATATCTGGTGCGCCACCAGGAGCAGACCGTTTCACGCGCCATGCTGCTGGAAAACGTCTGGGACATGCCCGCCGATCCGCAGAACGGCCTGATCGACGTGCATATCAGCCGCCTGCGCCACAAGGTGGACCGCGATTGCGACATGCCGCTGATCCATACGGTGCGCGGCCTGGGCTATAAGGTTTCGGCCCGCGGGTAGCGTCATGCGGTCCCTTCACAGCGTCACCGCCCGCCTGCTGCTGGGCTATGGCCTGCTGGCCCTGGCCTCCATGGCGGTGCTGTCGCTGACCATCTATTTCGACATCACCGGCAGCCTGTCGGCGGAAAGCAGCATCGCCACCCGGCATCTGTTCGCCCGCCTGGACCAAACCTACCATAGCCAGGGTGGCCACGCCCTGGCCGCCACCATCGAGCAGCTGCTGCAGGACGGCATCGACACCGACCGCGAGATCTATCTCTACGCCGCCGCCGATCATACCCTGCTGGCCGGCAATCTCACCGCCTACCCCGCCGGCATCGACATGAACCGCATGCAGCGGGCCCTGGTCTTACGCAACGGCCTGCCCTCGCACGCCCTGATGCTGGCCACCCGCTATCCCGACGGCGCCGTGCTGATGGTGGGCTGGGACCTGTCCAACCAGACTGATATGAAGCGCAAGCTGGCCCAGGCCATGATCGCCGGCTCGGTAGTCGCGCTGCTCTTGAGCTTTCTCGGCGCCGGTATCTTCCGCCGCCTGATTTCGGCCCCCATCATCGCCATCCGCCAGACCGCCAACCAGATCGGCCCCGGACGGTTGGACCGCCGCCTGCCCCCCAGCCGCGACGAGTTCGCCAAGCTGAACGACGACATCAACGCCATGCTGGACCGCATCCAGTCCCTGGTGGACGGGGTGCGCACGGTCTCCAACGCCGTGGCCCATGATCTGCGCACGCCGCTGGGCCGCATGCGCGCCCGCCTGGAGGCCGCCCTGCACCAGCCCGGATGCCAGGCGCTGGCCGATGCCGCCGGGCGGACCATTAGCGACATCGACGGATTGATCCAGATCTTCGACAAGCTTCTCACCATCGCCCAGGCCGAAACCGGAGCGCCGCGCAGCCAGTTCGCCCGCCTCGACCTCAACCGGCTGGCCCGCGATCTGTTCGATTTCTATGATCTGGCCGCCGAGGACAAGGGCATCGCCCTCCGGCTGGAACTCGGCGCCGAGGCGCCGGTGACGGGGGACCGCCAGCTATTGATGATGGCCGGGATCAATCTTTTGGAAAACGCCTTGAAATATACCCCGCCCGGCGGCGAGATCCGCCTGGAAACCCGCCTGTCGGGCAACCGGGCCGCCCTGATCATCAGCGACAACGGCCCCGGCATCCCTCCGGCCCTGTTCGACGATGTGCGCCGCCCCTTTTTCCGCCTCGATCCGGCCCGGCAAACCCCCGGCAACGGCCTGGGCCTGGCCATCGTCGCCGCCATGGCCCAGCTGCACGACGGCGAACTGCGGCTAGAGGACAACGCCCCCGGCCTCAAGGCCAGCCTGGTGCTGCCGAAAGCCTGAGGCGCCAGCCCGGTCAGATGCCGCTGCCGCTTTCGATCTCGCCGGTCAGCCGCTCCACCGTGCGCAGCAGCTGGTGCAGTTCGGGTTCGACGAAACCGTTGCCTTCCAGTTCACGTACGGTGTTGATCAGATAGTCGCGGTTGAGGCCGGCCTTGCCCTCGGCGTCCATGATGATGGCGGCGGCCTCCTCCACCGGCAGATCCCCGGCATAATGGCGATGGCCGCAATCGGCGACGAAGCAATAGGCTTCCACCACCCGCTCATCCTCGAGGATCACCGGCAAATAATGGGCGGCATAGGCGTAGCCGCACAATTCCCGCTCGTTCAGATATTCCAGCGCCTCCTCGCGCCGTTCGGCGGCCACGCGGAAGGCCGCCCCCCGGCAGGAGCCGCCAGGGGTGAGGCCCAGCACCAGGCCGGGCTGTTCCGGCGTGCCGCGCCAGTAGCGGGAATAGATGCAAAAGCTGCGATGAAACCCCTCCAGCAGGGCCGGACAGACGTCGAGATAGGCGAAGCCCGGCCGCCACATCAGCGAGCCGTAGCCATAGACCCAGAGATCGCTCACCGCAGCCGGTCCATCAGCAGCCGCACCACACCGGATGCCGCTTGTTGAGGAAGGCGTCCACCCCTTCCGCGGCGTCCTTGGCCTGCATGTTCTTCACCATGACGGCGGCGGCGTAGGCATAGGCCTCTTCCAGGCCCATGTCCGCCTGATGGTAGAAGGCCTCCTTGCCCAGGGCCAGCGTGTAGGGCGATTTGGAGGCGATGGTTTCGCACAGTTCATGCACCGCGATATCCAGCTGCCCCGGCGTCACCACGCGATTGACCAGGCCGATGCGCTGCGCCTCGTCGGCATGAATGGGCAGGCCGGTCAGCAGCATCTCCATGGCCGGCTTGCGGCCGACGGCGCGGGTCAGGGCCACCATGGGCGTGGAACAGAACAGGCCGATATTCACCCCCGGCGTGGCGAAGCGGGCACAATCGGCGGCAATGGCCAGATCGCAGGTGGCCACCAGTTGGCAGCCCGCCGCCGTGGCCATGGCATGCACCCGGGCCACCACCGGCTTGGGCAGACGGGTGATGGTCAGCATCAGTGTGGCGCAGGTCTGGAACACCCGCTCCGAAGCCTCCACCGAGCGGTCGCTTTGCAGCTCCTTCAGGTCGTGCCCGGCACAGAAGGCCGGGCCATTGGCGGCCAGAACCACCACCTTCACCGCCGGATCACGCCCGGCCGCCTCCAGGGCGGCGGTAAGCGTGGTCATCATCTCCAGCGACAGGGCGTTGCGCGCCTCGGGCCGGTTGAGGGTCAGGGTGGCGATCCCTCCGGCATCATGGCGCAAAACGATCTCGGACTTGACGTCTGACATGGAACTCCTCCGGCTTTTGGTTGTTTATATTAGGGCATCACGCCTTCGCACCGTCAATCAGGAGAACAATATTCGGAAGCCGCCTTGCGGCTGACTGGCGCGCTGAGCGCCCCGCAGCGACGACGAAGCGTGAGCGCAGGAGGGAAAGCCAAGGAGCCGGCACGGCGACGCCCGGCGCCTGAGGGGCACATCAAAACAGAGTCATCGCCTATTACACTCGCCTAGGAGAACAATCATGAGCGGATGGGGCTGCCCCCATGAGGACAAGGGTCTCTGCGCCCGCCTGAAAAAACCCTGCGACCCCGGCATGAAAGGCTGCGTGCTGCATGGCCGTTTCCGCTTCGCCAACGAGGAGAAGAACCGTCAGCCCGCCAAACCGGCGGACGAGGCGGAAAAAGACTCCTGAGCCTGGCGCAGCAAGGTGTAGCCGAAGGCGGCGGTGTCGTCGTCGGCCTGCAGCACCGGGATGGCGGCCCGCAGCAGCAGTTCCACCTGGCGCCAGGCATGATCCGGCCGCGGCAACGGCCGCGACGGCCGCTGGCAAACCGAGACGGCGCCCGAAAGATCCACCGCCAGGCCGCACAGCCGCCTGATCTCGGCCTGCATGGCGACGACATAGGCCGGATCGGCGGCCAGACGGTTGGCGTCGAGGGACAGATGCGCCGCCCGCCGCGCCGCCATCGACAGATAAAGATGCAGGCCGCAGAACATGATGAACAGGGATTCGTTGTGTTCCGGCGCGCTCCACGCCCCCACCTCGCGGCCGCAATGGCTGGCCATGTAAAGGCGCAGCAGGCGGAAGAAAGAGTCCGGGCCGTCCTGGGCGACCAGGGTGATGATGGCCAGCATGAAATAGGTGTTGCCGTCGCCCTGCTGCCAGGAGAACGAAGACCATTGCTGCCAAAGGTCGCGATAAAGGAACAGGTGCACCCCGCCCAGGGCCCGGCGCGCCGCCGCCACCCGCCCCAGGCTGCGGGTGGAAGACAGCACGGCCTGGCGCCCCCGTCCCTCGGCCAGGGCCACAAGACCGCGCAGATAGGCCACATCGGCCTCGGGCAAGGTGCCGTTCAGGCCGCCCACGGGCAGAAAGCCGGGCAGCGACATGGCAAGATCATAGCCCGCCACCCCGCCTTCGGGCCGGATCAGCGGCAGGAATTCCAGAAAATAGGGCGCGGTATCGGGATGATGCGAGTTCCAGTCCGCCGAAGACCAGCTTTGCGCCCGCTCCGGCGTCAGTTCGCAGAGTTCCTCGTTGTAGATCTCGTTGAAACACCAGGCCTGCGGCAGCAGACGGAAGCGGCTCCACAGCCAGGTGCTGGACGTGCGGTAGCCGGAATGCAGAAAAACGAGCGGCGCGGCAGGCACAGAGAACGTCCTCTTCGATGGAATGCGACGCCGCCCATGAAGGTACCCGCCTACCCCAGATCGAACAACAGGAATTCCGCTTCGTCTCCGGCGACAAGGCGCAGCGCGTCCTCCCCCTCCACGGCGGCGCCGTCGCCCGCCGCCAGGGCGATGCCGTTCACCTCCAGCGTGCCCGCCACCATCTGCAGCCATACGCCGCGGCCATGGGCGATCACATGCTCCAGGCTGCGCCCGGCCTCCAGCCGCGCCGCGTAGACGCGGGCGTTCTGACGCAGGGTCAACGCCCCCTCGGCGCCATCGGGCGCGGCGATCAGGCACAGGCGGTTGCGCTTGGCCGCGTCGGGAAACAGCGTCTGCTCGTAGCCGGGCTCAAGCCCCTCGCGCTCGGGCAAAAGCCAGATCTGCAGCAGCTTCACCGCCTGATCCGACGCCGGATTCATCTCGCTGTGGCGGATGCCGCTGCCGGCGGTCATGCGCTGCACCTCGCCGGGGCCGATCACCGAATGGCCGCCGGCGCTGTCGCGATGCTCCAGCCGCCCCTCGATGATGTAGGTCAGGATTTCCATATCGCGGTGGCCGTGCTGGGGAAAGCCGGTTTTCGGCGCCACCACGTCCTCGTTGATCACCCGTAGCGACCGGAAGCCCATGTGGCGCGGGTCGAAGTAATGGGCGAAGGAAAAGCTGTGCCAGGTATCGAGCCAGCCATGATGGGCATGGCCGCGGGCGGATGACGGACGGACGGTGATCGACATGGCGACCTCGCAATAAAGAGACGATTTTTCTGCCTAACAAAATGGCTTGCGGGGCCGCCAGGAACAATCCAACATCGCCACACAACACTGTTGCATACGGGGCAACGACGCTATGGACCGCCTGGACAGTATGGAAGCCTTTGTGCGTGTGGCGGAAAGCAAAAGCTTTTCCGAAGCCGCCCGCCGTCTCAACCTGTCGAAGTCGGTGATCAGCCGCCAGGTCTCCGCCCTGGAAAGCGATCTCGGCGCCCGGCTTCTGCACCGCACCACCCGCAATCTGACCCTGACCGAAGTGGGCGCTGCCTATCTCGAACGCTGCCAGCGCATCCTGGCCGATATCGAGGAGGCCAACCAGTCGGTGAGCAATCTCCAGGGGGCGCCGCGCGGTAAGCTGCGCATCAGCGCCCCGGTCCCCTTCACCACCACCCATCTGGCACCGGCCCTGCCCGATTTTCTCACCCGCTATCCCGACATGGAAATCGATCTGGTGCTGAACGACCGCTTCGTCAACCTGGTGGAGGAAGGCTTCGATCTGGCCATCCGCATCGGCAAACTGGATGATTCCAGTCTGATCGCCCGGTTCCTGGCCCCGGCCCGCATCGCCGCCGTGGCCAGTCCCGACTATCTGGCCCGTCACGGCACCCCGAACAGCCCGGCCGATCTCCTGCAGCATCGCTGTCTTTGCTATTCCAATCTCTCCAGCCCCGACGAATGGAGCTTCCAGACCGCCGACGGCGCCCGCAGCACCGTCAAGGTCCGGGGCCGGGTGCGGGCCAACAACGGCGACGTGCTACGTCAGGCGGCCATTTCCGGCCTGGGCGTGACCGTGCTGCCCACCTTCATCGTCGGCGCTGATTTGCAGGCCGGCACCCTGGTGCCGGTGCTGGAGGATTACATCCCGCAAAGTATCGGCATCTACGCCATCTATCCCCATGCCCGCCACCTGTCGCCCAAGGTGCGGGCCTTCGTCGATTTCCTGGCCGACCGCTTCGGCCCCCGTCCCTATTGGGATCTGGTGGAATAAGGCCGACCGCCGTCAGCCTCGACGTGCGGCGGTCGGCATGAGCCGTCGGCATTAAAGAAAACGCCCCCGGTTGTCGCCCGTCGTCTCTTGCGCTACTGTGGAGGCGACAAAAGGCAAATTGCGTAATTATATTAATATTTTAAGACCATTTCCGAACGATTGCTTCCCGCCGGGCCGCACACCCCGGCCGTCAGAAGGACGCCGCACGCGATGACCATTTCCGCCAAGCTTCTCGCAGACATGCAGGCCCGCCGCGCCAAGGCCATGGCGGGCGGTGGCGACGACAAGATCGAGGCCCGCCACGCCAAGGGCCTGTGGACGGCGCGCGACCGGCTGGACGCCCTGTTCCAGGAGGGCACCTTCCAGGAAACCGGCACCCATGTGCGCCATTCCTGCCGCCATTTCGGCATGGAGGGCAAGGATCTGGCCGGCGACGGCGTGGTGGTGGGCACCGGCTATGTGGACGGCCGCCCGGTGGCGGCCATCAGCCAGGATTTCACCGTGGCCGCCGGCTCGCTGGGCAAGATGCACGCCCAGAAGATCGTCTCCACCATGCAGGCGGCCGGGCGCATGGGCATGCCCGTGGTGGCCTTCAAGGATTCCGGCGGCGCCCGCATCCAGGAAGGGGTGGACGCGCTGTCGGGCTACGGCCACGTGTTCTATCAGAACGTGCTGCTGTCGGGGGTGGTGCCGCAGATCGCCGTGGTCTGCGGCCCCTGCGCCGGCGGCGCCGCCTATTCCCCGGCCCTGATGGACTTCATCATCATGACCCGGTCCAACGCCCACATGTTCATCACCGGCCCCGAGGTCATCAAGGCGGTGACCGGCAAGGCGGTGACCATGGATCAGGTGGGCAGCGCCGAGATGCACGCCTCGGTCAGCGGCAACGTCCATTTCCTGGCCGAGGACGACCGCCATGCCGTGGAACTGGTGCGCCGGCTGTTGAGCTATCTGCCCGCCAACAATTCGGAAGACCCGCCGCACCGCCCCTGGGCCGACATGTCGCTGCTGGGCGACGAGGGGCTTTACGAGCTGATCCCCGAGGACTCCAGCCACCCCATGGAGGTGCGCGCCATCATCGCCCGCCTGGTGGACGACGGCAGCTTCCTCGAGGTGCATGCCGATTTCGCCCAGAACATCGTGGTGGGGCTGTCGCGCATCGAGGGCATGGTGGTGGGGGTGGTGGCCAACCAGCCCGCCGTGCGTGCCGGAGCGCTCGACATGGACGCCGCCGACAAGGCCGCCCGGTTCGTGCGCTTCTGCAACGCCTTCAACATTCCGCTGCTGACCCTGGTGGACGTGCCCGGCTTCCTGCCCGGCATCGAGCAGGAGCGCGGCGGCATCATCCGTCACGGCGCCAAGATGCTGTTCGCCTACGCCTCCTCCACCGTGCCCAAGATCACCGTGATCCTGCGCAAGGCCTATGGCGGCTCCTATCTGGCCATGTGCAGCCAGGAAATGGGCGCCGATTTCGTCTTCGCCTGGCCCACCGCCGAAATCGCGGTGATGGGGGCGGAAGGCGCCATCAACATCCTTTACAACAAGGAGCTGAAGGCCGCCGACGACCGCCGCGCCAAGGCCGCCGAGCTGGCCGCCGACTACCGCGCCCAGTTCGCCTCGCCCTACATGTCGGCGGGCCAGGGCTATATCAGCGAGGTGATCGACCCGGCCATGACCCGCGCCACCATCGCCCTGTCGCTGCGCAAGTCGTTGAGCAAGCGAGAGGTGCGTCCGCCGAAGAAACACGGCAACATTCCGCTTTAAGGCCGCCATCATGACCCTGGATCAGGAGACCCTCGTCAACGGACTGGCCGTCATCGGCGCCGGCACCCTGCTTTACGGCGTGGTCCGCCTGCTGGCGGCCATCGCCGCCTGGGCGCAAAGCATGCCCGACCCCGGCGCCGAGACGCAAACCGCCGCTCCGGCCCGCGCCGACCGCCGCCCCGTCGCCGCCAGCACCCCGGCGCTGGACGCCGACATCGTGGTCATCGCCGCCGCCGTGGCCGCCACCCTGGGAACCGGGCGCATCGTTCATATCGAGGATCCCAATACCGGCCATGCCTGGTCCGCCGAGGGACGCTGGCTGCACCAGACCTCTCACCGCACCCATTAGATCCTTTCAGCCGTCAGGATAGACCGTCATGCATAAGAAATTCCGTATCAGCGTCGATGGCCGCAGCTACGATGTGGTGGTGGAGGAAATTCCCGACTTCCCCCACGCCGAAACCCCGGCCGCCCTGCCCGGCGCCCCGGCTCCGGCCCTGAACGCGCCGCCGCTGGCCGTGCCTCCGCCCGCTCCCGCCGCCGCTCCGGCCGCTCCGGCCGCCGCCGGGGATGAGGTGGCGCCGCTGGCCGGCATGGTGGAAAGCATCACCGTCAAGCTGGGCCAGGTGGTGGCGGCGGGCGACAAGATCGCCACCATCGAGGCCATGAAGATGAAGACCGACGTGTTCGCCAAGGGCAGCGGCACCGTCGCCTCCATCGCCGTGCAGCCGCAGCAGAGCGTGGACAGCGGCCAGGTGCTGCTGACCCTGGCGTAAAGGAAAGGCCGGGCCATGATCGTTCCCGACACCCTGCAGGGCGCCACCCTGCTCAGCATCATCGATTTCTTCCTCAGCATCGTGATGATCACCGCCATCGGCTTCGTGCTGTCGCTGTTCCCGCTGCTGAACCGGCTGAAACGCCGCCCCGGCGCCCCGGCGGCGCGCGAGCCCGGCCATGAATAATACCGCCCGGCCAATGATTTGCCCCGCAGGGGCAAATCATGCCGAGACGGTGAGCCCCGTCCCGGGGCCGCTCAAGCGCCGCGCGGGCTTGCCGGTCGGCGGTTTGCGAGTCGAATCATGTGCCGACCGGTATAAAGGAGCGCGCGCCCGTGTTGGATGAACTCATCTCCTTCCTGGTGGCCATGAAGGACCAGACCGGCCTCGAACATCTGTGGTGGGGTAATCTGGTCATGATCGCCATCGGCATCGCCATGATCTATCTGGCGGTGGTCAAGCGCTACGAGCCGCTGCTGCTGGTGGGCATCGGCTTTTCCTGCATCATCTCCAACGTGCCGGGGTCGGATCTGATCCTGCCGGGCGGGCTGTTCCATTACGCCTATCAGGGAGTGGCGCTGCTGGTGATTCCGCCGCTGATCTTCTTCGGCGTCGGCGCCATGACCGATTTCGGCCCGATGATCGCCAATCCCCGCCTGGTGGTGCTGGGGGCGGCGGCGCATCTCGGCATCTTCGTGGCCCTTTTAGGGGCCAAGGCCCTGGGCTTCACCCTCCACGAGGCCGGGGCCATCGGCATCATCGGCGGCGCCGACGGCCCCATGGCCATATTCATCACCATGAAGCTGGCCCCGCATCTGCTGCCGCAGATCTCGGTGGCGGCCTATTCCTACATGGCGCTGATGCCGCTGATCCAGCCGCCGGTGATGAAACTGCTGACCAGCCGTCAGGAACGGCGCATCGTCATGAAGCAGACCCGCACCGTGACCCGGCTGGAGCGCATCGCCTTTCCCATCGTCATCGGCTTTATCGTCAACCTGTTCTTCCCGCCGGTGGCGCCGCTGATCACCATGCTGATGCTGGGCAACCTGTTCAAGGAGGTGGGGGTGACGGAACGGCTGGCCAAAACCGCCGCCAACGGTCTGATGAACGTCATCATCATCATTCTCACCGTGGCCATCGGCTCCACCATGGAGGCCCGCCAGTTCCTGACGGTGAAAACGGTGGAAATCGTCATCCTCGGCCTGCTGGCCTTCCTGTGCGGCACCGCCTCGGGCGTGCTGGGCGCCAAGATCATGAACCTGTTCCTGAAGGAAAAGATCAACCCGCTGCTGGGCTCGGCCGGCATCGCCTCGGTGCCCATCGCCGCCCGCGTCGCCCATCTGGTGGCCCTGGAGGAGGACAAGGAAAACTACCTCATCTACCACGCCATGGGCCCCAATCTGGCCGGGGTGTTCGGCACCGCCATCTCGGGCGGCATCATGCTGGCCCTGCTCGGCGTGCATTAAAAAACGGCGGCGCCGGGCTCCCCCCGCGCCGCCGGCTCTTTTCTCCCCTCCCCTTATACCGAGTTGCGGCGATCGGAACCGATCACCGCACCCTCATGCGCCGGGCGGGTTTCTCCGAAACCCTTGGCTTCGCGCCATCAGGCGCGCGTCGCCTTGCTCCTAACCGGCGTCGCGATGAGCTAAGCTCATCACGACTTGGTATTATTTCAGGGCGGACAGCACCTCCTCCAGCATTTTCCGGGCGTCGCCGAACAGCATGCGGTTGTTCTCCTTGTAGAACAGCGGATTGGCGATGCCGGCATAGCCCGAGGCCATGGAGCGCTTCATGACGATGGAGGTCCTGGCCTTCCATACCTGCAGCACCGGCATGCCGGCGATGGGTGAGGCGGGATCCTCCTCGGCCGCCGGATTGACGATGTCGTTGGCGCCGATAACCATGGCGACGTCGGTTGTCGGGAAATCGCCGTTGATCTCGTCCATTTCCAGCACGATGTCGTAGGGCACCTTGGCCTCGGCCAGCAGCACGTTCATATGGCCGGGCATGCGTCCCGCCACCGGATGGATGCCGAAGCGCACCTTCACCCCCTTTTCGCGCAGAAGCCGGGTGATTTCGTAAACCGTATGCTGGGCCTGGGCCACGGCCATGCCGTAACCGGGAACGATGACCACGCTTTGCGCCCCGCGCAGCAGTTCGGCGGTTTCGGCGGCGCTGATGGGCGTCACCTCGCCGGCCGGGGCGGCGCCGTCGGCGGCCGGGACCGCGCCGCCACCCGACCCGAAGCCGCCGGCGATCACCGCGATGAAATTACGGTTCATGGCCCGGCACATGATGTAGGACAGGATGGCGCCCGACGATCCCACCAACGCCCCGGTCACGATAAGCAGATCGTTGTTGAGCATGAAGCCGGTGGCCGCCGCCGCCCAGCCGGAATAGCTGTTGAGCATGGAAACCACCACCGGCATGTCGGCGCCGCCGATGGCCATTACCATGTGCACGCCGAAGGCCAGGGCCAGCACGGCCATCACCGCCAGGGCGGTTTCGCCGCCGCCTTGCAGGAAGCGGGCACCGAACAGGATCACCACCAGCAGACCGGCCAGATTGAGCCAATGCCGGGCCGGCAGCAGCAGCGGCTTGCCGTTGATCTTCCCCGACAGCTTGCCGAAGGCGATGAGCGAGCCCGAGAAGGTGACGGCGCCGATCAGAATGCCGATATAGATCTCCAGGTCGTGCACCGTCCGTTCGGCGCCGGTGAACACCAGGCTGGTATCGGCGAAACTGGCGAAGCCCACCAGACAGGCGGCCAGCCCCACCAGGCTGTGCATCAGGGCCACCAGTTCGGGCATCTGGGTCATGCGCACGGTGCGGGCGGCGTAAAGGCCGACGCTGCCGCCGATGAGCATGGCCACCACGATATAAGGCAACCCGGCCAGGGAGACGCGGGTCCCGAACACCGTGGCCAGCACGGCGATGGTCATGCCGATGATGCCGTAGAGATTGCCGCGGCGCGAGGTTTCAGGGTTGGACAGACCTCCCAGACTGAGAATGAAGAGAATGGTCGCTCCGATATAGGAGACGGTGGACAGACTGGCGGACATTTTCCGATCCCCCCTATTTGCGGAACATGGCCAGCATGCGCCGCGTCACCGCGAAGCCGCCGATCATGTTGACGGCGGTCAGCGCCAGGGCGATGAAGGCCACGATGGTGATCAGCCCGCCGGGCCGTCCCGCCGCCGTCTCGGGCGGGGCGATCTCCACCAGGGCGCCGATGGCGATGATGGAGGAGATGGCGTTGGTCACGCTCATCAGCGGCGTATGCAGGGCGGGGGTGACGTTCCACACCACCATGTAGCCGACGAAACAGGCCAGAATGAACACGGTGAAATGGCCGAGGAAGGCCATGGGCGCGTACGCCCCCACCAGCCAGAACAGCAGCGCGCCCAGGGTGAACAGCAGCGCCGGCCCCCGGAGGGAGGCCTTGGCCGCCGGCACGGGCGCGGGCGCGGGCGCCGCGGCCGGTTTGGCGACG
>JAJXUO010000069.1 GCA_021782815.1 Pseudomonadota bacterium | reverse complement strand
GAGATGGTGATGCCGGGCGACAACGTGTCGATGACCGTCAAGCTGATCGCCCCCATCGCCATGGACGAAGGTCTGCGCTTCGCCATCCGCGAAGGCGGCCGTACCGTCGGCGCCGGCGTGGTTGCGTCGATCATCGAGTAAGGATATAACGCGTAGCCCTGTCCGTCGTTCACGGGCGGACAGGGGGCGCACCCCTGTAACACCGCCGTCTCATCGGCGGTGTGCGGGTCTAGGAGTGTAGCTCAACTGGTAGAGCACCGGTCTCCAAAACCGGGGGTTGGGGGTTCGAGCCCCTCCACTCCTGCCAACCCGTGAAACAGGATAAGCGAATTCTGCGCGTAGGTAGTTAGACGTTATGGCAAAGATCAATCCAGGCCAGTTCTTCCGTCAGGTCCGGCAGGAAGTCGCCCGTGTGACGTGGCCGTCCCGCAAGGAAACCACTGTTTCGACCGCCATGGTGCTTGTCATGGTGGTTTTTGCGTCCGTGTTCTTCCTGGTGGTCGATCAGGTTTTTGCCCGGCTTGTGAAGCTGATCTTTGGGCTGGGAGCCTAAAACCATGGCTCATCGCTGGTATGTGATTCACGTCTATTCGGGCTTCGAGAAGAAGGTGGCCCAGTCCATCCGCGAACAGGCGGAGCAGAAGGGGCTGGCCGAGCGCTTCGAACAGGTTCTGGTTCCGGTCGAGGAAGTGGTGGAAGTGCGCCGCGGCACCAAGGTGAACGCCGAGCGCAAGTTCTTCCCCGGCTATGTTCTGGTCAAGATGGACCTCTCGGACGAGACCTGGCATCTGGTCATGAACACGCCGAAGGTCACCGGCTTCCTCGGCGGCAAGGGCCGTCCCTCGCCGATCACCGAGGCCGAGGCCGACCGCATCATGCGCCAGGTGCAGGAGGGCGTCGATCGTCCGAAGCCCAGCGTCACCTTCGAGGTGGGCGAACAGGTCCGCGTCTGCGACGGTCCCTTCACCTCGTTCAACGGTCTGGTCGAGGAAGTCGACGAAGAGAAGGCCCGCCTCAAGGTGGCGGTGTCGATCTTCGGCCGCTCCACCCCCGTGGAACTGGAATACGCCCAGGTCGAAAAGATCTGATCACCCCATCCCGACCGGCTCTACCTGGGGCCGGAGACCGGGTATCACGGCGGAAGGCCAGCCATGGCCGGACCGCCACCCAGGTTTTTTGAACCGAGGTTATTGTAATGGCTAAGAAAATCGTCGGCTTTATCAAGCTGCAAGTTCCGGCCGGCAAGGCGAATCCCTCGCCGCCGATCGGTCCCGCGCTCGGTCAGCGCGGTCTGAACATCATGGAATTCTGCAAGGCCTTCAATGCCCAGACCCAGGGTCTGGAGCCCGGCATGCCGATTCCGGTGGTGATCACCGCCTATGCCGACCGCACCTTCACGTTCGTGACCAAGACCCCGCCGGTCACCTACTTCCTGAAGAAGGCCGCCGGCATCCAGAAGGGCACCACCACGCCCGGTAAGGGTGCCGCCGTCGGCAAGGTCAGCATGGCCCAGATCCGCGAGATCGCGGAAAAGAAGATGGCCGACCTCAACGCCAACGACGTTGAGGCCGCGTCGGCCATGCTGGTCGGTTCCGCCCGCTCCATGGGCATTCAGGTCGAGGAGTAAGACGGAATGGCTCTCGGAAAGCGACTGAAGAACGCCTACGCCGATCTCGATCGGAACAAGTTCTACACCGTGGCCGAAGCGGTCAGCCTGATCAAGGCCCGCGCCGGCGCCAAGTTCGATGAAACCATCGAAATCGCTCTCAACCTGGGCATCGACCCCCGTCACGCCGACCAGATGGTGCGTGGCGTGGTGGATCTGCCCGCCGGTACCGGCAAGACCGTGCGCGTCGCCGTGTTCGCCAAGGGCGCCAAGGCCGACGAGGCCAAGGCCGCCGGCGCCGACGTGGTGGGCGCCGAGGACTTGGCCGACGAGGTTCAGGGCGGCAAGATGGACTTCGACCGCTGCATCGCCACCCCCGACATGATGGGTCTGGTGGGGCGTCTGGGTAAGGTTCTCGGCCCGCGCGGCCTGATGCCGAACCCCAAGCTCGGCACCGTCACCATGAATGTCGGCGACGCCGTCAAGGCCGCCAAGGGCGGTCAGGTGCAGTTCCGCGCCGAGAAGGCCGGTATCGTGCATGCCGGTGTCGGCAAGGCCAGCTTCTCGGAAGACGCCCTGGTGCAGAACATCAAGGCCTTCGTGGACGCCATCAACAAGGCCAAGCCCACCGGCGCCAAGGGCACCTATCTGCAGAAGGTGTCCGTCAGCTCCACCATGGGTCCGGGCGTCAAGCTCGACCTGGGCAGCTTGGCCTAAGGCTTTATCGTGTTTCCCGCCGGCTTCCTTCCGGGAGCCGGCGGGTCGCCGTTTCGGCTTCGGCCGCAAACGGCACCCCTGTCCGAGACTGTAGGTGCCGGGACATTGGTCCAGGCTTAAAGGGCAACCTCCTGCATAGACAGAGTTTGAACCCGTTTTTCCGCCGCGAGGCGGGGAGCGGCTTGAATTCTGGGACAGGCCAACCGGTTTCCCGTTCGAGGGAAGCCGAGGTTCCGGCCTCGGTTTCCTTTGGGGAACCAAGGCAGAAGTTGCCGCTGGGGTCCACCCCGCGGCGCTTTATTGTGGAGACCAACGTGGACCGCACAGAAAAGTCAGAGCTGGTCGCAGCGTTGCACGGACAGTTCGAGGAAGCCGGTCTGGTGGTCGTCACCCTGAATAAGGGTCTGACGGTTGCCGAAATGACCGATCTTCGTCGCCGCATCCGTGCCGCCGGCGCCAAGTTCAAAGTGACGAAAAACCGGCTCACGCGTCTCGCCCTGGCGGACACGAAGTTCGAGGGTCTTGGCAATCTGTTCACCGGACCGACGGCAATTGCCTATTCGGTCGATCCGGTGGCGGCCGCCAAGGTCGTTGTCGACTTCGCCAAGGGGAACGACAAGCTCGCCATTCTCGGCGCGTCGCTCGGTTCCAACCTGATGGACGTGGATGGGGTCAAGGCCCTGGCCACCCTGCCGTCGCTGGACGAACTGCGCGCCAAGCTGGTGGGTATGATCCAGACCCCCGCCACTCGTATCGCCGGCATCCTGCAGGCTCCGGGCGGTCAAGTCGCCCGCGTGCTGGCTGCCTACGCGAAGAAGGACGAGGCTGCTTAAAGCTTTTTTTCGAACCCAAAATTCAAGCCTACTCTGGAGTACAAAATTATGGCTGATCTCGCCAAGCTGGTTGATGACCTGTCCGCCCTGACCGTGTTGGAAGCGGCTGAACTGAGCAAGCTGCTCGAAGAGAAGTGGGGCGTTTCCGCCGCTGCTCCGGTGGCCGTCGCCGCCGCTGCCGCTCCCGGTGCCGCTGCCGCCGCCGTTGAGGAAAAGACCGAGTTCGACGTGATCCTGGCCG
Organism: Pseudomonadota bacterium; assembly: GCA_021782815.1. GTDB lineage: Bacteria > Pseudomonadota > Alphaproteobacteria > Rhodospirillales > Magnetospirillaceae > JAJZGK01. The sequence continues at coordinate 13,150 of JAJXUO010000069.1, read as the reverse complement.
ACGCCGGCGACAAGAAGATCAACGTCATCAAGGAAGTCCGCGCCATCACCGGCCTGGGCCTCAAGGAAGCCAAGGATCTGGTCGAAGGCGCTCCGAAGCCCGTCAAGGAAGGCGTGGCCAAGGACGAAGCCGAGAAGATCAAGAAGGTCCTGGAAGAAGCTGGCGCCAAGGTCGAGATCAAGTAAGATCTCTTTGGTACAGTTTGGCAAAGGTCGGGAGGCGTTTCCGCTTCCCGGCCTTATGCCGCTTGTATTATGGGTAAAAAAGATGTATAGCGGCTCCCCCCTTGCTGGGAACCGCGTCCGCGCCACGGCCTTGCCGCATTCGCCGGTTATGACGGGGCGCACGGACGATTTGTTGAGTGATTTTTAACGAGTACCGGTATGCAGGGGCCCGCGTTCATTTTCGGCGCGGTCCCGGCCTTACCCGCCCCGCGAGACTGCGCGAGTATCGGGGCGGGAAAAGCGCAATATCGCGGGATTTTAACCGACGAGTTACGAGGAGCGGCAATGGCTAAATCCTATACGGGACGGAAGCGCGTTCGTAAGAATTTCGGACGCATTCCTTCGGTCGCACCCATGCCTAATCTGATCGAGGTGCAAAAAAGCTCCTACGATCATTTTTTGCAGATGGACACGCAGCCGGAGGCCCGTGCCAGTGTTGGCTTGCAGGAAGTCTTCAAGTCTGTCTTCCCCATCAAGGATTTCTCCGAACGCGGCACCCTGGAGTTCGTGAAGTACGAACTGGAACAGCCGAAATACGACGTTGAGGAATGCCAGCAGCGCGGCATGACCTTCGCTGCGCCCCTGAAGGTGACCCTGCGCCTGGTGGTGTGGGACATCGACGAGGATACCGGCGCCCGGTCCATCCGCGACATCAAGGAGCAGGACGTCTATATGGGCGACATGCCCCTGATGACGGCCAACGGCACCTTCGTCATCAACGGCACCGAACGCGTCATCGTGTCGCAGATGCACCGCAGCCCCGGCGTGTTCTTCGATCATGACAAGGGCAAGACCCACAGCTCGGGCAAGTATCTGTTCGCCGCCCGCGTCATTCCCTATCGCGGCTCGTGGCTGGATTTCGAGTTCGACGCCAAGGACATGGTCTATGTCCGCATCGACCGCCGCCGCAAGCTGCCGGTGACCACCCTGCTTTATGCCCTGGACGGCGCCCAGACCGAAGCCTTGCGCGCCCAGAACGGCGACAAGCCGCTGGATCCGGCCCTGGTGCGCGGCATGACCTCCGAGGAAGTGCTCAACTACTTCTACGGCACGGTGACCTATACCCGTGGCAGCCAGGGCTGGAAGACCGCCTTCGACGCCGACCGTCTGAAGGGCGTCAAGCTCACCTCCGACCTCATCGACGCCAAGACCGGCGCCGTGGTGGCCGAGGCCGGCACCAAGATGACCCCGCGCACCGCCAAGAAGCTGCGCGAGCAGGGCGTCGAGGACGTGGTGGTGCCCGTCGAGGAACTGGTGGGCTCCTACGTGGCCCTGGACCTCGTCAACGAGCAGACCGGCGAGATCTTCTGCGAGGCCGGCGACGAGCTGACCCTGGCGCTGCTGGCCGAGCTGGAGAAGGGCGGCATCGTCGAACTGCCGGTGCTGAACATCGACCATGTCAATGTCGGCCCCTACATGCGCAACACCCTGGCGGCGGATAAGAACACCTGCCGCGAGGAAGCGCTGATCGACATCTACCGCGTCATGCGCCCCGGCGAGCCGCCGACCCTGGAAACGGCGGAAGCGCTGTTCAACGGCCTGTTCTTCGACAGCGAGCGCTACGACCTGTCGGCCGTGGGCCGCGTCAAGATGAACTCCCGCATGGGCTTCACCGACGTTCCCGATACCCAGCGCGTGCTGCGCAAGGCCGACATCCTCGGCGTCATCAAGGTTCTGGTGGACCTGAAGGACGGCCGCGGCGAGATCGACGATATCGACCATCTGGGCAACCGCCGCGTCCGCTCGGTGGGCGAACTGATGGAAAACCAGTACCGCCTGGGCCTTCTGCGCATGGAGCGGGCCATCCGCGAGCGCATGTCCTCGGTGGATATCGATACGGTCATGCCGCATGACCTGATCAACGCCAAGCCCGCCGCCGCCGCCGTCCGCGAATTCTTCGGCTCCAGCCAGCTGTCGCAGTTCATGGACCAGACCAACCCGCTGTCGGAAATCACCCACAAGCGCCGCCTGTCGGCCCTGGGGCCGGGCGGTCTGACCCGCGAGCGCGCCGGTTTCGAGGTGCGCGACGTGCACCCCACCCACTATGGCCGCATCTGCCCGATCGAAACGCCGGAAGGTCCGAACATCGGTCTGATCAACTCGCTGGCCACCTTTGCCCGCGTCAATCAGTACGGCTTCATCGAAAGCCCGTACCGCCGCGTGGTGGACAGCAAGGTGACCGACGAGGTGCTCTACCTCTCGGCCATGGAAGAGGGCCGCTACACCGTGGCCCAGGCCAACTCGATCCTCAATGCCGACGGCAGCTTCGCCGAGGAGCTGGTGAGCAGCCGCCGCGGCGGCGAGTTCATGCTGGTGCCGCCCCATGAGGTCAACTTCATCGACGTCTCGCCCAAGCAGCTGGTGTCGGTGGCCGCCGCCCTCATTCCCTTCCTGGAAAACGACGACGCCAACCGCGCCCTCATGGGCTCGAACATGCAGCGTCAGGCCGTGCCGCTGATCCAGGCCCAGGCCCCCTTGGTGGGCACCGGCATGGAAGCCGCCGTGGCCCGCGATTCCGGCGCCGCCATCGCCGCCCGCCGCACCGGGGTGATCGATCAGGTGGACGCCACCCGTATCGTCATCCGCGCCACCGAGGAAACCTCGGCCTCGGCCTCGGGCGTCGATATCTACAATCTCCTGAAGTTCCAGCGCTCCAACCAGAACACCTGCATCACCCAGCGTCCGCTGGTGAAGGTGGGCGATCTGGTGCAGCAGGGCGACATCATCGCCGACGGCCCCAGCACCCAGATGGGCGAGCTGGCCCTGGGCCGCAACGTGCTGGTGGCCTTCATGCCGTGGAACGGCTACAACTTCGAGGACTCCATCCTCATCTCCGAACGCATCGTCCGCGACGACGTCTTCACCTCGATCCATATCGAGGAGTTCGAGGTGATGGCCCGCGATACCAAGCTGGGCCAGGAGGAAATCACCCGCGATATTCCCAACGTGGGTGAAGAGGCCCTGAAGAACCTCGACGAGGCCGGGATCGTCTATATCGGCGCCGAGGTGAAGCCGGGCGACATTCTGGTGGGCAAGGTGACGCCGAAGGGCGAATCGCCCATGACCCCGGAAGAGAAGCTGCTGCGCGCCATCTTCGGCGAAAAGGCCTCGGACGTGCGCGACACCTCCTTGCGTCTGCCGCCGGGCGTGGCCGGCACCATCGTCGAGGTGCGGGTGTTCTCGCGCCGCGGCGTCGAGAAGGACGAACGCGCCCTGGCCATCGAACGCTCGGAAATCGAGCGTCTGGCCAAGGACCGCGACGATGAACGCGCCATTCTGGAGCGCTCGTTCTACGCCCGTCTCAAGGGCCTGCTGCTGGGCCAGGTGCTGGTCAACGGGCCGAAGGGCCTGAAGGTCGGCGCCGTTCTCGACGATGCGGCCTTGAGCCAGCATCACCATAGCGCCTGGCGCGGCATCGCCGTCGAGGCCGATGAGGTGATGAGCGACATCGAAGCCCTGAAGAAGTCCTTCGAGGACGGCGTGGACCGTCTGCAGAAGCGCTTCGAGGACAAGGTGGAGAAGCTGCAGCGCGGCGACGAGCTGCCCCCCGGCGTGATGAAGATGGTCAAGGTGTTCGTGGCGGTGAAGCGCAAGCTGCAGCCGGGCGACAAGATGGCCGGCCGTCACGGCAACAAGGGCGTCATCTCGCGCATCATGCCGGTGGAGGACATGCCCTATCTGGAGGATGGTACCGCCGTCGATCTGGTGCTGAATCCGCTGGGCGTGCCGTCGCGCATGAATGTGGGGCAGATCCTGGAAACCCATCTGGGGTGGGCCTCGGCCAACCTCGGCCGCCAGATCGGCGAGATGGTGGACGGCATCAAGCGTCAGACCGCCGAGGTTCCGGCCCTGCGCGACCGCCTGAAGGACATCTACGGCGAGCGCAACTACAAGGCCGAGATCGTCGATCTGACCGATGGCGAGATCCTGGAACTGGCGGAAAATCTGCGTCCGGGCGTGCCCATGGCCACCCCGGTGTTCGACGGCGCCCGCGAAAGCGACATCGTCGACATGCTGACCAAGGCCGGGTGCTCCACTTCGGGCCAGGTGACGCTGGTCGACGGCCGTACCGGCGAGGCGTTCGACCGCAAGGTGACGGTGGGCTACATCTACATGCTGAAGCTGCACCACCTGGTGGACGACAAGATCCATGCCCGCTCCATTGGCCCCTATTCGCTGGTCACCCAGCAGCCGCTGGGCGGTAAGGCCCAGTTCGGCGGCCAGCGCTTCGGTGAAATGGAAGTGTGGGCGCTGGAAGCCTACGGCGCCGCCTACACCCTGCAGGAAATGCTGACGGTGAAGTCGGACGACGTTTCTGGGCGCACCAAGGTCTACGAGGCCATCGTGCGCGGCGACGACACGTTCGAGGCCGGTATTCCGGAATCCTTCAACGTGCTGGTCAAGGAACTGCGGTCCCTCGGCTTGAACGTCGAACTGAACCAGCGCACTTTCTAAATGCATTGCAGAGGGGAGGGCCGCATGCATAAGCGGCCCTCCCGGTCTCCTAAAGCCCTAGAGCGGGAGAGTTAAGCACATGAACGATTTGATGAAGATCTTCGGTCAGGCCAGCGGGACGCAGAGCTTCGACCAGATCCAGATCTCCATTGCCTCCCCGGAGCGTATCCGCTCCTGGTCGTTCGGCGAAATCAAGAAGCCCGAAACCATCAACTACCGGACCTTCAAGCCGGAGCGCGACGGCCTGTTCTGCGCCCGCATCTTCGGTCCGATCAAGGATTACGAGTGCTTGTGCGGCAAGTACAAGCGCATGAAGTATCGCGGCATCATCTGCGAAAAGTGCGGCGTGGAAGTGACCCTGGCCAAGGTGCGCCGCGAGCGCATGGGCCATATCGAGCTGGCCTCGCCGGTGGCGCATATCTGGTTCCTGAAGTCGCTGCCCTCGCGCATCGGTCTTTTGATCGACATGACGCTGAAGGATCTGGAGCGCATCCTTTATTTCGAAAACTACGTGGTGACCGAGCCCGGCCTCACCCCGTTGAAGATGCATGAGCTGCTCACCGAGGAGCAGTATGTGCGCGCCGTCGAGGAATATGGCGAGGACGCCTTCACCGCCGGCATCGGCGCCGAGGCCATCCGCATCCTGCTGCAGGCCATCGACCTGCAGAGCGAGTACGAGCAGATCAAGGTGGATCTGCGGGAAACCACCTCGGAAGCCAAGCGCAAGAAGCTGGTCAAGCGTCTGAAGCTGGTGGAAGCCTTCCTGGAATCCCAGTCGCGTCCGGAATGGATGATTCTGGAAGTGATTCCGGTGATCCCGCCGGAACTGCGTCCGCTGGTGCCGCTGGACGGCGGCCGTTTCGCCACCTCGGATCTCAACGATCTTTATCGCCGCGTCATCAACCGCAACAACCGCCTGAAGCGTCTGATCGAGCTGCGCGCCCCCGAGATCATCGTGCGCAACGAAAAGCGCATGCTGCAGGAGGCGGTGGACGCCCTCTTCGACAACGGCCGCCGCGGCCGCGCCATCACCGGCGCCAACAAGCGTCCGCTGAAGTCGCTGTCCGACATGCTGAAGGGCAAGCAGGGCCGCTTCCGTCAGAACCTGTTGGGTAAGCGCGTCGACTATTCCGGCCGTTCGGTCATCGTGGTCGGCCCGGAAATGAAGCTGCACCAGTGCGGCCTGCCCAAGAAGATGGCCCTGGAGCTCTTTAAGCCCTTCGTCTATTCGAAGCTCGAGCTTTACGGCATGGCCACCACCATCAAGGCCGCCAAGCGCATGGTGGAAAAGGAACGTCCCGAGGTGTGGGACATCCTGGAAGAGGTCATCCGCGAGCATCCGGTGATGCTGAACCGTGCCCCCACCCTGCACCGCCTGGGCATCCAGGCCTTCGAGCCGGTGCTGATCGAGGGCAAGGCCATTCAGCTGCATCCGCTGGTCTGCACCGCCTTCAACGCCGACTTCGACGGCGACCAGATGGCCGTGCACGTGCCGCTGTCGCTGGAAGCCCAGCTGGAAGCGCGCGTGCTGATGATGTCCACCAACAACATCCTCAGCCCCGCCAACGGCAAGCCGATCATCGTTCCCAGCCAGGACATCGTGCTGGGCATCTACTACATCACCATGGATCGCCCCGGCGAGCTGGGCGAGGGCATGACCTTCGCCAGCGTGCAGGAGATCCAGCAGGCCCTGGACAACAAGGCCATCAGCCTGCACGCTAAGATCAAGTGCCGCTTCCACACGGTGGATGAGAACAACACGCCCATCACCGTGCGCGTGGAAACCACGCCCGGCCGCATGCTGCTGTCCGAGATCCTGCCGCGCCATCCGGCCGTGCCGTTCTCGCTGATCAACCGCCTGCTGACCAAGAAGGACATCCAGAACGTCATCGATATCGTCTACCGCCATTGCGGTCAGAAGGAGACGGTGATTTTCGCCGACCGCATCATGTCGCTGGGCTATGCCCACGCCTGCCGCGCCGGTAGTTCCTGCGGCAGGGACGATCTGGTGATCCCGGCCTCCAAGGTCACCCTGGTGGGCGAGACCGAGCAGCGGGTCAAGGAATACGAGCAGCAGTACCAGGACGGCCTGATCACCCAGGGCGAAAAGTACAACAAGGTGGTGGACGCCTGGTCGAAGTGCACCGACGACGTCGCCGACGCCATGATGAAGGAGATCAGCCGCACCGAGGCCGGTAAGCCGATCAACTCCATCTACATGATGGCCCATTCCGGCGCCCGCGGTTCCGCCGCCCAGATGAAGCAGCTGGCCGGCATGCGCGGCCTGATGGCCAAGCCCTCGGGCGAGATCATCGAAACGCCGATCATCTCCAACTTCAAGGAAGGCCTCACCGTGCTGGAGTACTTCAACTCCACCCACGGCGCCCGCAAGGGTCTGGCCGATACCGCGCTGAAGACCGCCAACTCCGGCTATCTGACCCGCCGTCTGGTGGACGTGGCGCAGGACGCCATCATCATCGAGGAGGATTGCGGCACCAACCGCGGCCTCACCGTGTCGGCGGTGGTGGAAGGCGGCGAGGTCATCGCCTCGCTGGGCGAACGCATCCTGGGCCGCACCGCCTCGCGCGATGTGGTGGACCCGGCCAGCAACACCGTCATCTGCAAGGCCGGCGATCTCATCGACGAGAGCCTGGTGGAGCAGATCGAGGCCGCCGGGATCGAGACCGTGGGCATCCGCTCGGTGCTGACCTGCGAAACCGAAGTCGGTATCTGCGGCGCCTGCTACGGCCGCGATCTGGCCCGCGGCACCCGCGTCAATGTGGGCGAGGCGGTGGGCGTTATCGCCGCCCAGTCCATCGGCGAGCCCGGCACCCAGCTGACCATGCGGACCTTCCACATCGGCGGCGCCGCCCAGCGCGGCGCCGAGCAGTCGAGCATCGAATCCTCGTTCGAGGCGCGGGTGCAGATCCTCAACCGCCAGGTGGTGACCAACTCGGCCAGCCAGCTGGTGTTGATGTCGCGCAATGCCGAACTGTTGCTGATCGACGCCAACGGCCGCGAAAAGGCGCGCCACCGCGTGCCTTACGGCGCCAAGCTGCTGGTGGACGACGGCGCCCAGGTGGGCAAGGGCACCAAGCTGGCGGAGTGGGATCCCTACACCCTGCCGATCCTCACCGAGTGCGAGGGCGTGGTGCATTACGTCGACCTGGTGGAAGGTCTGTCGGTGCGCGAAGTGCTCGACGAGGCCACCGGCATCACCTCCAAGGTGGTGGTGGACTGGAAGCAGCAGCCGCGCGGTTCCGATCTGCGTCCCCGCATCACGCTGCGCGACGACAAGGGCGAGGAACTGCTGCTGTCCAACGGTCTGGAAGCCCGCTACTTCATGTCGGTGGACGCCATCCTCTCGGTGGAGAACGGCCAGAAGGTGCATGCCGGCGACGTGCTGGCCCGCATCCCGCGCGAATCCTCCAAGACCCGCGACATCACCGGCGGTCTGCCGCGTGTGGCCGAACTGTTCGAGGCCCGCAAGCCGAAGGACCACGCCATCATCGCGGAAATCGACGGCCGCGTGGAATTCGGCAAGGACTACAAGTCCAAGCGCCGTATCCTGGTGGTGCCGGAGGACGGCGATCCCATCGAATATCTGATCCCCAAGGGCAAGCACATTTCGGTGCAGGAAGGCGACTATGTCCGCAAGGGCGACTCGCTGATGGACGGCAACCCGGTGCCGCATGACATCCTGAAGGTCATGGGCGTCGAGGCGCTGGCCAACTACCTGATCAACGAGATCCAGGAAGTCTACCGCCTGCAGGGTGTGAAGATTAACGATAAGCATATCGAGGTCATCGTTCGCCAGATGCTGCAGAAGGTGGAAGTCACCGACGGCGGCGACACCACCCTCCTGGTGGGCGAACAGGTGGACCGCCACGATTTCGAGGCGGAAAACCAGAAGGCCATCGCCGAAAACGGCCGTCCGGCCTCGGGCATGCCGGTGCTGCAGGGCATCACCAAGGCCAGCTTGCAGACCCACTCCTTCATCTCGGCGGCCTCCTTCCAGGAGACCACCCGGGTGCTGACCGAGGCGGCGGTGTCCGGCAAGGTCGATACCCTGCTGGGCCTGAAGGAAAACGTCATCGTCGGCCGTCTGATCCCGGCCGGTACCGGCGCCGTGATGAACCGCCTGCGCGAGATCGCCGCCAAGCGCGATCGCGAGCTGGGGGTGGGCGAGGGCGCGCCGGACGGCGACGTCACCGCCCTGACCGGCGAGGTGCCGCCCACCGCCGCCGAATAAACCCCGGCTGCGGAATAGCAGGATGGCAAGGCCCCGTCCCTCGGCAAGAGGGGCGGGGCCTTCGCGTTTTCCGGGGATCTCTTCCCGCGGCCGGCCGGGATCCGGTGGCGGCAGCATGCGGTGGGGCGCCATGGGGGCGCCCGCCAATGCTGGAGTGTGGACAAGATGAAGACATCCTGGATCATCAGCGGGCTGGCCCTGCTGGTTTTGTCGCTGGGCGCCTCGGCGGTGCTGGCCAAGGGCATGAAACCGGAGCCCGACGTGGCGCGCAATACCATCGTTTTGCGCCAGGGCCCCGATGCCAACCAGAAGGCCGGCTATGCCAACGAGGAGAGCGACATGAACGGCACGCTGTCCGAGGTTTCGGCCCTGTGCTCGGCCGGTCCCATCGCCCGCAACCGCGCCAGCACGGCGGTGCTGGCCGCCACCGACACCACCCGCAACTGGTTCATCGCGCCGCCGCCGCCGGCCCGGGCCTGGGGGGTGACCGAGGCCCGCACCATTCTCGATCTGGGCGGGCATGTGCAAATGGATCCGCGCCCCGGCAACCCCCGGCACTGCCTGATCTCGGGCCTCAAGGCGAAGGACATCACCGGCGTCTGGCGGATGTGTCCGCCCGGTGCCGGCGCCTGCTGAACGGGCGCGGATTTCTCCCGCCGCCGCTCCCCGAAAGGGGGGCGGCGGCATCGTTTTTCCCCCCGGAAAGCGTCATGCCGGAATCGCTTGACGGCGGCGGGGCGCATCCCTATGATCCGGGCCTTTCCGGTAAGCGGGAGTCAGGCGAATTGTGTCTGCGCTCCGGCGAGGCGGAGTAACGATCACACTGTGGTACGCCGGCGGGTAGGCGATAACACCCGAAACCATCCCCGGAGGCCGGAACGCCGCCGGAGGATGCTTTTTATCGTTGTGCCTGTCAGGCAGAAGGAATGATGTATGCCCACGATTAACCAGCTGATCCGTAAGCCGCGCGAGCCTTTGTCCGCGCGCAACAAGGTGCCGGCCCTCCAGGCCTGCCCGCAGAAGCGTGGTGTTTGCACCCGCGTTTACACCACCACCCCGAAGAAGCCGAACTCGGCGCTGCGTAAAGTGGCCCGCGTGCGTCTGACCAACGGGTTCGAAGTCACCAGCTACATCCCGGGTGAAGGCCATAACCTGCAGGAGCACTCCGTGGTGATGATCCGCGGCGGCCGTGTCAAGGATTTGCCCGGCGTGCGCTATCACATCATTCGCGGCACTCTGGATACCCAGGGCGTCAAGGACCGTCGTCAGCGTCGTTCGAAGTACGGCGCGAAGCGTCCGAAGTAAGGATTACCGCCCATGTCTCGTCGTCACGCCGCGATTAAGCGCGAAGTGCTCCCCGACGCCAAGTTTGGCGACGTGGTGCTGACCAAATTCATGAACTGCCTGATGCTCGACGGTAAGAAGTCCGCCGCCGAAGCCATCGTGTACGGTGCGCTCGACAAGATCGGCGCCAAGGCCGGCACCGATGCCCTGCAGCTGTTCCACACCGCTCTCGACAACGTGAAGCCCGCTCTGGAAGTGCGCTCCCGCCGTGTCGGTGGCGCCACCTATCAGGTTCCGGTCGAAGTCCGTACCGAGCGTCGTCAGGCCCTGGCCATCCGCTGGCTGATCGACAACGCCCGCAAGCGCGGCGAAACCACCATGATCGATCGCCTGTCGGGCGAGCTTCTCGATGCCGCCAACAACCGTGGCGCCGCCGTCAAGAAGCGCGAAGACACCCACCGTATGGCGGAGGCCAACAAGGCCTTCTCGCACTACCGCTGGTAACCTCAGGCTCCGGAAGCAAAAATGGCACGCCAGACTCCTCTCGAACGTTACCGCAACATCGGCATCATGGCGCACATCGATGCCGGTAAGACGACTACGACCGAGCGAATCCTCTACTACACCGGCAAGTCCTACAAGATCGGCGAAGTGCACGAAGGCACCGCCACCATGGACTGGATGGAGCAGGAACAGGAACGCGGTATCACCATCACCTCGGCCGCGACCACCGCGTTCTGGCGTGACCATCGCGTCAACATCATCGACACGCCCGGCCACGTCGACTTCACCATTGAAGTCGAACGCTCGCTGCGCGTGCTCGATGGTGCCGTGACCGTGTTCGACTCGGTGGCCGGTGTCGAACCCCAGTCCGAAACCGTGTGGCGCCAGGCCGACAAGTACGGCGTCCCGCGCATTTGCTTCGTCAACAAGATGGACCGCATCGGCGCCGACTTCTATCGCTGCGTCGATATGATCGTCGATCGCCTGGGCGCCCGTCCGCTGGTGGTGCATCTGCCCATCGGCTCGGAATCCGAATATGCCGGCCTCGTCGATCTGGTGCGTAACTGCGCCGTGATCTGGAAGGACGAAAGCCTGGGCGCCGAGTTCGAGGATCGTCCGATCCCCGCCGATCTGGTGGAAAAGGCCGCCGAATACCGTCAGCAGCTCATCGAGACCGCCGTCGAAATGGACGACGACGCGATGGAAGCCTATCTGAACGGCGAGGAGCCCTCGGTGGAAGTGCTGCAGAAGTGCATCCGCAAGGGCACCATCAGCATGGCCTTCGTGCCGGTGCTGTGCGGCTCGGCCTTCAAGAACAAGGGCGTGCAGCCGCTGCTGGACGCCGTGGTGGACTATCTGCCCGCTCCCATCGACATTCCCGCCATCAAGGGCGTGAAGTTCGATTCCGACGAAGAGATCACCAAGCCCGCCACCGACGATGTCCCCTTCGCCGGCCTGGCCTTCAAGATCATGAACGACCCCTTCGTGGGCTCGCTCACCTTCGTGCGCATCTATTCCGGTGTGGTGGAGTCCGGCTCCTACATTCAGAACACCGTGAAGAACAAGCGCGAGCGCGTCGGCCGCATGCTGCTCATGCATGCCAACAGCCGCGAGGAAATCAAGGAAGCCCGTGCCGGCGATATCGTCGCCTTCGCCGGGCTGAAGGAAACCACCACCGGTGACACCCTGTGTTCCAACGACGATCTCGTCGTGCTGGAGCGCATGGAGTTCCCCGAGCCGGTGATCGAGGTGGCCGTGGAGCCCAAGTCCAAGGCCGACCAGGAAAAGATGGGTCTGGCTCTGGCCCGTCTGGCCGCCGAGGATCCCTCGTTCCGCGTCACCTCCGATGCCGAATCCGGTCAGACCGTGATCAAGGGCATGGGCGAACTGCACCTGGAAATCCTTGTCGACCGTATGAAGCGTGAGTTCAAGGTGGAAGCCAACGTGGGCGCCCCCCAGGTGGCCTACCGCGAAACCATCAGCAAGACCTACGAGATCGACTACACCCACAAGAAGCAGACCGGCGGTTCGGGCCAGTTCGCCCGCGTCAAGATCCGCTTCGCCCCCGCCGAAAAGGGCGCCGGCTTCTCCTTCGAAAACACCGTCATCGGCGGCACCGTGCCGAAGGAATACGTCCCCGGCGTGGAAAAGGGCCTGCGCTCGGCCATGGAAACCGGCGTGCTGGCCGGCTTCCCCATGGTCGACTTCACCGCCCAGCTCTATGACGGCGCCTACCACGACGTCGACTCCAGCGTTCTGGCCTTCGAAATCGCCGCCCGCGCCGCCTTCCGCGAAGGTATCGCCAAGGCCGGTCCGAAGCTCCTGGAGCCGATGATGAAGGTGGAAGTGGTCACGCCCGAGGACTACATGGGCGACGTGATCGGCGATCTCAACAGCCGCCGCGGTCAGGTCAACGGCATGGACAGCCGCGGCAACGCCCGCGTCATCACCGCCATGGTGCCTCTGGCCAACATGTTCGGCTACGTGAACACCCTGCGCTCCATGAGCCAGGGCCGCGCCCAGTACAGCATGACCTTCGACCACTACGCTGAAGTGCCGTCGAACGTTTCCGAAGAAATCCGCGCCAAGCTGGCCGGCTGATTTTTAATACGGAGTAGATGAAAAATGGCTAAGGCTAAATTTGAGCGGACGAAGCCGCACTGCAATATCGGCACCATCGGTCACGTCGACCATGGCAAGACCTCGCTGACCGCCGCCATCACCAAGGTGCTGGCCGAGACCGGCGGCGCCACCTTCACCGCCTACGACCAGATCGACAAGGCGCCGGAAGAGAAGGCCCGCGGCATCACCATTTCGACCGCCCACGTGGAATACGAAACCGGCAACCGCCACTACGCCCACGTCGACTGCCCCGGCCACGCCGACTATGTGAAGAACATGATCACCGGCGCCGCGCAGATGGACGGCGCGA
>JAJXUO010000068.1 GCA_021782815.1 Pseudomonadota bacterium | reverse complement strand
GACGCCGGTTAGGAGCAAGGCGACGCGCGCCTGATGGCGCGAAGCCAAGGGTTTCGGAGAAACCCGCCCGGCGCATGAGGGTGCAGTGATCGGTTCCGATCACTGCAATTTGGTATAAGGACCGGACAGACTCATGCGCCGGCCAGGGTCATGCCCTCGATCCGCAAGGTGGGGGCGTCGGTGCCATAACGGAAGGTGAGATCGCTGGCCGGGGTCATGTTCAGGAACATGTCCTTGAGATTGCCCGCCACCGTCACCTCGTTGACCGGATAGGCGATTTCGCCGTTCTCGATCCAGAAGCCGGCGGCGCCGCGCGAATAATCGCCGGTCAGGCCGTTGACGCCGTGGCCGAACATCTCGGTCACATAAAAGCCCTGGTCGATATCGGCGATGAGGTCTGCCACGCTGAGCGGCCCCGGTTGCAACCACAGATTGCTGGTGGCCGGGCCGGGCGGGCCGCCGGTGCCGCGGCTGGCATGGCCGGTGCTGGTCAGGCCGAGCTGGCGGGCCGAGCGCAAATCCAGGATCCAGGTGGTGAGCACGCCGTCCTCGACGATGGCGCGGCGGCGGTTGGGCAGGCCCTCGCCGTCGCAGGGCTTGGAGCGCAGGCCCCGCGCCCGGTGCGGATCGTCGATCACCGTCAGCCCCTTGGCCAGCACCGGCTGGCCCAGGCGGTCCTTCAGAAAGCTGGTGCCGCGGGCGATGCCGGCGCCGTTGATGGCCCCGGCCAGATGACTGATGATGCCGCCCGACACCCGCGGATCCAGCACCACCGGCACCCGGGAGGTCTTGGCCTTGCGCGCCCCCAGGCGGCGCACGGCGCGCTGCCCGGCCGACAGCCCCACCTGTTCCGGCGCCGCGAGATCGGCGGCATAAACGGTGGCGCTATAGTCGTAATCCCGCTCCATGCCCTGGGCCGGATCGCCGGCCAGCACCGAGGCCGACAGCGAGCTGTGGCTGACCCAATAGCTGTTGGCGAAGCCGTTGCTGGCGGCCATGGCGATGAGCGAACGGCCCCAGCCGGCATCGGCCCCTTCCGAATTGCTGACGCCGGGCACCGAGCGGGCGGCCTCCTCGGCGCGGCGGGCCAAGTCCACCAGCCGCTCGGCCGTGGGTTCGGTCGGATCGAAGATATCCAGGACCGGCAGGGTCTGGATCAGCTGTTCCGGCTCGGCCAGGCCGCAATAGGGATCCTCGGGCACCGAGCGGGCCATGGCCACCGCCCGTTCCACCAGCTCGTCCAGGGCCAGGGAGCCGCGATCCGAGGAGGAGACGAAGGCCTGGCGCTTGCCGATCAGCACCCGCAGGCCGATATCGCCCGATTCCGAGCGCTCGACCTTTTCGGTGCGTCCCAGGCGCATGGCCACCGACAGCGAGGTGTTGTTCACCAGCACGGCGTCGGCGGCATCGGCTCCGGCCCCTTGCGCCTTGGCCACGAGATCGGACAGCAGGGTGAGGGCATCGTTTTCAGCGGACATGGCGCTTCCTTATTTCCAGATGGGTGTGCCGCTGCCGGGCAGGCCGTAGGAGGCCCATTTGCGGCTGACCTCGTCGATCACATCCTGATCCATGCGGATCTGCCGCCCCCATTCGCGCTTGGTTTCCGGCGGCAGTTTGTTGGTGGCGTCCAGCCCCAGCTTGCCGCCCAGGCCCGACTCCGGCGAGGCGAAGTCCAGATAGTCGATGGGCGTGTTCTCCACCACCATGATGTCGCGGGCCGGATCCATGCGGGTGGACATGGCCCACACCACGTCCTTCCAGTCGCGGGCATCGATGTCGTCGTCCACCACGATGATGAACTTGGTGTAGACGAACTGGCGCAGGAACGACCACACCCCCATCATGACGCGGCGGGCGTGGCCGGGATAGGCCTTCTTGATGGAGACCACCGCCATCCGGTAGGAGCAGCCCTCGGGCGGCAGCCAGAAATCGGTGATCTCGGGAAACTGCTGCTGCAGCAGCGGGATGAACACCTCGTTCAGGGCCTCGCCCAGCACCGAGGGCTCGTCGGGCGGACGGCCGGTGAAGGTGGAAAGATAGATGGGATCGCGGCGCATGGTGACGGCCGACACCGTGAACACCGGGAATTTCTCCACCGAATTGTAATAGCCGGTATGGTCGCCGTAGGGCCCCTCGTCGCCGTACTCGCTCAAGGAAACATGGCCTTCCAGCACGATCTCGGCCTCGGCCGGCACCTTCAGCGGCACCGTCTTGCAGTCCACCAGTTCCACCTTGCGGCCGCGCAGCAATCCGGCGAACTGATATTCCGACAGGGTGTCGGGCACCGGCGTCACCGCCGCCAGGATGGTGCCGGGATCGGCGCCGATCACCACCGCCACCGGCAGCGGTTCCCGCTTTTCCCGGGCCCAGCGCTGGTGATGCTGGGCGCCGCCCCGGTGGCGCAGCCAGCGCATCAGGGTGGTGTTCCGGCCGGTCACCTGCATGCGGTAGATGCCGAGATTGAAATCGTCGCGCCGGTCCTCGCCCGCCGCCGGGCCTTGCGTCACCACCAGGGGCCAGGTGATCAGCGGCGCCGGCTCGTCCGGCCAGCAGCCCTGAATGGGCAAGGCCGCCAGATCGATATCGTCGCCGGTCAGCACCACCTCCTGGCAGGGGGCGCGGCTCACGGTTTTCGGGCGCATGGCCATCACCGTCTTCACGAGCGGCAGCATGGCCACCGCCTCCTTGAAGCCGCCGGGCGGCTCGGGCTGCTTCAGGAAGGCCAGGGTTTCCCCCACCTCGCGCAGTTGCTCCGGGGCGCGGTCCATGCCCCAGGCCACCCGCTCCACCGTGCCGAACAGATTGACCAGCACCGGCATGTCGTAGGGGCGGCCATCGGCGCGCACCACGTTTTCGAACAAAACCGCCGGGCCGTTCTCGGCCAGAAGACGGGTCTGGATCTCGGTCATTTCCAGATCGGCGCGCACCGGAGCGGCAACGCGCACCAGACGGCCCTCGGCCTCAAGCCGGGCCATGAAATCGCGCAAGGAGGAATAAGGCATGGGGTCGGTTCGCTGAAAGGACATCCGGCAGGCCGCCGGACCGGCCCCTATTGGACGAAGAAGCGCCGGGTCCGTCAAGCCTTGAACCGGGCCCGTTTCGTATTATGCCGGTCGGCACTTGATTTAACTCAAAAGACGCGCCGACCGGGAAATCATCGGCCGGGCGGTATTATGAGCTTTTCATTTGATTAAACAGGGTTTCGGGGGAAGATAGTCCAACGGACGAGGATCTAAGGGTAGGGGAAGGGCATGAGCAACACCACCACCGGCAAGGCGGGACCGGACGATGTCCGCCGCCTGATCGAGCTCGGCATCGCCATGTCGGCCGAGCGCAATCACAACAAGCTGATGGAAATGATCCTGCTGGCGGCCAAGGACATCACCCGCGCCGACGGCGGCACCCTCTATCTGGCCGACGACAAGAGCGGCGGCCTGGCCTTCGCCATCATGCGCAACGACAGCCTGGGCATCGCCCTGGGCGGCACCACCGGCGAGGCCATTCCCTTCCCGCCGGTGCCGCTCCGCGAAGCCGACGGCAGCCCCAACCACAAGAACGTTTCGGCCTACGCCGCCAACACCGCCAGCACCATCAACATCGCCGACGCCTACGACGCGGTGAATTTCGATTTTTCCGGCACCAAGGCCTTCGACGCCAAAACCGGCTACCGCTCGCAATCCTTCCTCACCGTGCCGCTGATCAATCATGCCGGCGATGTGGTGGGGGTGCTGCAGCTGATCAACGCCCGCGACGCGGAGGGCCGCGTCGTCCCCTTCTCCGACACGGTGACGCCGCTGATCGAGGCCATGTCGGGCCAGGCGGCGGTGGCCCTCGACAACGCCCTGCTGCTGGCGGCGCAGAAGAACCTGTTCACCGCCCTGATCGGCGTGATCGGCGGCGCCATCGACGCCAAATCCCCCTATACCGGCGGCCATTGCCGCCGGGTGCCGGTGCTGACCACCCTGCTGGCCCAGGCGGCGGTGGCCGCCGAAAGCGGCCCCTTCGCCGATTTCCGCTTGAGCGACGACGAATGGTACGAGCTGGAGGTGGCCGGCGGTCTGCACGATTGCGGCAAGGTCACCACCCCCGAATATGTGGTGGACAAGGCCACCAAGCTGGAAACCATCTATAACCGCATCCACGAGATCCGCACCCGGTTCGAGGTGGCCAAACGCGATGCCGAGATCGCCTATCTGCAAGGCCGGCTGGACGGCGGCGACGAAACCGCCCTGCGGGCCGCGCGCGACGCGGCGCTGGCCGGGCTGGACGCCGATTTCGCCTTCGTGGCCGAGTGCAACCAGGGCGGCGAGTTCATGAGCCCCGACAAGGTGGAGCGCCTCCAGGCCATCGGCGCCAGGCGCTGGCGCCGCACCCTGGACAACCGCCTGGGCCTGTCGTGGGAGGAGGCGCAGCGCCTGCCCGCCGAGGCGCCGCCGCTGCCGGTGGAGGAACCGCTGCTGGCCGACCGTCCCGAGCATCTGGTGCCGCACGACAAGCCGGTGCTGGCCCCCGACAATCCCTGGGGCTTCACCGTGCGGCCGCCCCAGTGGAAGTTCAATCTGGGCGAACTTTACAATCTGGCGGTGGGGCGCGGCACCCTGACCGCCGAGGACCGCTACCATATCAGCGACCATATCATGCAGACCATCATCATGCTGGAGGCCCTGCCCTTCCCGAAAACCCTGCGCCGGGTGCCGGAATGGGCGGGCGGCCACCACGAGAAAATGGACGGCACCGGTTATCCGAAAAGCCTGCGCGGCGAGGCCATGAGCCTGCCGGCCCGCATCATGGCCATCGCCGACATCTTCGAGGCGCTGACGGCCCGCGACCGCCCCTACAAGGCGCCGAAAACCCTGTCGGAGAGCATCCGCATCATGGGCTTCATGGCCAAGGACCGGCATATCGACCCCGATCTTTTCAAATTGTTCCTAAGCTCGGGCGTCTACCGCGCCTATGCCGAGCAGTATCTGCTGCCCGAACAGATCGACGCCGTGGATATTTCGCCTTATCTCGCCTGTTAAGACTTCAGCAACCCGAACCGGGGTAGGCTCAGGCGTGATTTCAGCTCTTGGTAGGGAAACGGCATCATGACATTTGGCGAAGACGCCGGCACGTCGCGCCTGGTCGTCCTGTTCGGCGGCGTCGGCGATCAGATTTTGTGGCTGTCGCTGCTGCCCGAGTTCCGCAAGCGCTGCGGCGGGTCCGTGGTGGTGATGGCCAATCAGGGCGGCTCGCGCCAGATCGCCGATTTCTTCCAGGGCCAGGCCTATGACTGGCTGGAAAGTTTCAAAGAGCCTCCCAGCCTGCAGATGCCGGCCACCACCTCGCATTTCCAGCCGCTGCGGGTGATCCGCGCCTCGCACATCTTCTTCGACGAGCGCGAGCGCTATCAGCTGATCGGCCGTTTCGGCATCGGCATCGCCGATCTTTTGCGCCTGATCCTGGATATCCCCGCCGATACCGCCATGACCATGCCCCGCGTGCCCGATCAGGCCCGCCAGGCCGCGGCCGAGCGCATGCAGGCCTGGGGCCTGCCGGTGGGCCGCACCGTGCTGCTGTCGCCCTGGGCCCATTCCTGGCGTTGCGCCCTGCCGGAGCAATGGTGGATCGACGCCGTGCGCGATCTCACCCGGCGCGGCTACAAGGTGGTGACCAATGTCGCCAACCGCGGCCGCAGCATCGACATGAAGGGCGCCGACCAGCTGGGCTGCATCCCCGGCAGCCAGGCCGTCGACCTGCCCCTGAGCGACATGATCCCCTTCGCCGAACTGTGCGGCCATTTCATCGGCATGCGCAGCGGCCTGTGCGACCTCCTGGCCCGCGCCGACGCCAAAAAGCTGGTGATCTATCCTTACGGCGAGGGCATCGGCCATTATCTCACCGGCCTGCCTTTCGACGTCGCCTGCCGTTTCTGGTCGGTGGCCAAGGCCTTCGACCGCCCCGACGTGCGCGAGGAAAAGGTGAATTCCGCCACGCCGTTCGACCCGGCCCTGCTCGATGCCTGGCTGGCAGCATAGGGGAGCCCTCATGAGCAACCATCATGTGATCATCCAGGCCGGCGGCAAGGGCACCCGCCTTGAGCATTACTGCTGGAACAAGCCCAAATGCCTGGTGCCGGTTTCCGGCAAGCCCATGCTCTACGGCCTGTTCGACACCTTTCCCGGCGCCGATTTCAACGTCATCATCGAGTACAAGGCCGACGTGCTGGAGCGTTACGTGGAGGTGTTCCCGCCGCCCGCGCCGCTCTCCCTCACCCACCCCACCGGCAAGGGCACCCTGGGCGGCATCGCCCAGGCGGTGGAGACCCTGCCCGAGAACGAGCCCTTCTGGCTGGTGTGGAGCGATCTGGTGTTCTTCCAGCCCCTGTCGCCCCCCGGCGGCGATCGGCCGGTGATCTTTCTGTCGCGTAATTTCCCCTGCCGCTGGTCGGTGGTCGAGGGCGAGGACGGCAGCCGCACCCTGGCCGAGGTGCGCAGCGAAAGCCAGGGCATCATGGGGCTGTTCTGGTTCCCCAACAAGGCCGCCCTGGCCGGATTGCCGGCCGAGGGCGAATTCGTGCGCTGGCTGTCGCAGCATTGCCCGTCCTTCGAGACGCAGTATTGCGACGACGCCGCCGAGCTCGGCACCCTGAACGCCCTGTTGAACCACTGGGACAGCGGCGCCACCACCCGCTTCTTCAACCGCATCACCTATCAGGGCGCCACCGTGCTGAAAGAGGCGGTGGTGCCCGAATACGCCCCGATGATCGACCGCGAGATCGCCTGGTACCAGCAGGTGTCGGCCCTGGGCTTCGACCATATCCCCACCCTGCTGGGGGCGCGGCCCATGCGCCTGGCCCGCATCGACGGCGAACATCCCTACCAGCTGCGCTGGGGCGCCAAGGGGCGGCGCCACATTCTGGAAAACATCCTGGACGCCCTGGAAAAGCTGCATTCCCTGAGCCAGGTTCCCGCCGATGCCGCCGCCGTGCGCCAGGTCTATTTCGAAAAGACCCTGGCCCGCCTCGACAAGGTGCGCCGCCTGCGTCCCGATCTCGAACATCTGCCCAGCCTGCAGGTGAACGGCGTGCACGTGCCCAACCTGCTGCACCAGGGCGGGGCCGCCCTGCTGGAGGAGGCCGCCGCCCAGATCCGCGTGGAGCGGTTCACCGCCATTCACGGCGACCCCACCTTCTGCAACACCCTGGTGGACGCCGACTGCAAGCCCTGGTTCATCGATCCGCGCGGCGCCTTCGCCGCCCCCGGCATCCATGGCGATCCCACCTACGACTGGGCCAAGGTCTATTATTCGGTGGCCGGCAATTACGACAATTTCAACCGCCGCCAGTTCATCCTGACCCAGGACGGCGACAGCGTGGACGTGGAAATCCGCGAAAGCGGCTGGTCGCACCTCAAAGACGCCTTCCGCGAGCGCTTCGGCGCCCGCTTCCGCGATATCCGCATCCTGCACGCCCTGATCTGGCTGGCGCTGTCGGGCTGGGTGGACGACGATTACGACTCCATCCTGGGCGCCTACTATAACGGCCTCTACCATCTGCACGACGCGTTGTCGGCATGACCCTGACCGTCAGCCCGTTGCCGAAAACCTGGCTCATCGACGTGGACGGCACCCTGTTCGCCCATAACGGCCATCTTTCGGGCGAGGACCGCCTGCTGCCGGGGGCGAAGGCCTTCCTGGCGGCGCTGCCGGCGGAAGACCGCGTCATCCTGCTCACGGCGCGCGGCGAGACCCACCGCGCCGCCACCCTGGCCGCCCTGGCCCGGCACGGCCTGCGCTACGACGATATCCTCTTCGGTCTGCCGGTGGGCGAACGCCTGCTGATCAACGACCGCAAGCCCTCGGGCCTGGCCACGGCGCACGCCATCAATCTCGACCGCGACCAGGGCCCCGCCGCCCTGCTCGGCGACATTGTGGTCGGCGATCTCTGATACCAAATTGCAGTGATCGGAACCGATCACTGCACCCTCATACGCCGGGCGGGTTTCTCCGAAACCCTTGGCGTCGTGCCTGATGGCGCGCTTTGCCTCACCCCGCCATCAGGCGCGCGTCGCCTTGCTCCTAACCGGCGTCGCGATGAGTCAAACTCATCGCGACTTGGTATGAGTGAGCGGCAACTTTCTGAGATTAAGTCGCATTTTCTTTTATATCTTTAACCATATCTTTACGCCTCCCCTTTAGGGTGGTCTCCTCAGCAGTTTAGTGGAGACCCTCCATGCGCGTTCTGTTCAGCAATCCCCCCTGGTGGCAGGAATTGAAGGATGTGTTGGGGTCCGACGGCCACATCCATCGCGTGCAGATGAGCGGCGTGCGCGCCGGCTCGCGCTGGCCGCATTCGCGCATGTCTCCGCGCACGCCGGACAATTTCGTCTTCGGCGCCTATCTGCCCTATCCCTTCTTCATGGGCTACGCCGCCACCTACCTGAAAAAGATGAGCGGCGCCGACGTGGTGTTCCGCGACAGCGTGGCCCTGGCGGAATCCTATCCCTCCTACTTCCGCTTCCTGTCGGAGAACCGCTTCGACTACATCTTCCTGGAATCGGCCACGCCGTCGTGGGATCACGATTCCCGGCTGATCCGCAAGATCCACGCCTACGCCCCGCACGCCAAGATCGTCATCACCGGCCCCATCACCGCCAACGCCCGCAAGTTCATGGAGGATCTGCCCATCCATGCCGCCATCCACGGCGAATATGAGAAGGGCGCGGTCAAGGTCATCAACGGCGCCGAGGGCATTCTGGATTTCGATCTCCTCACCACCGAGGAGATGAACGCCGCCCCCTTCCCCTATTTCGACGAACTGCACGCCTACCGCTACGCCGATTCCAGCCCCAAGGGCCAGATCTTCCCCCATGCCCAGGTGTGGAGCAGCCGGGGCTGCCCTTACAAGTGCATCTTCTGCGTCTGGCCGGCCACCATGACCGGCAACGATCCCGACGGCACCGGCAAGCGCACCGTGCGCTACTATTCCGCCGACTATATGGAAGCCTTCCTCACCGAGCTGGTGGACCGCTACAAGTACAAGAGCATCTATTTCGACGACGACACCTTCAACCTGGGCGACGCCCATGTGGAACGCATGTGCGCCGTCATGGACAAGATCAAGCTGCCCTGGGCCGCCATGTGCCGCGCCGACACCGTCAAACCGGAAACCTGGCGCAAGATGCGGGAATCCGGCTGCTTCGGCGTCAAGCTCGGCTTCGAGAGCGGCAACCAGGACGTGGTGGACCGCATCGTCAACAAGCGGCTCGACCTCGCCAAGGCCAAACAGGTGGTCTACGACCTCAAGGCCATGGGCATGACCGTGCACGGCACCTTCACCATCGGCCTGCCCGGCGAGACCGAGGCGCAGATGGAGGACACCCGCAAATTCATCTGCGATCTGCCCTTCGACACCCACCAGCTGTCGGGCTGCGCCGAGATCGAGGGCACGCCCCTGGCCAGCCTGGCGGAAAAGGGCAAGCTGGACCGCTATGCCGACGCCAAGCTGGACGAGACCTACGTGCGCAACAGCGACGGCTCGCGCAAGCTCGACAATCTGGGCGGCGCCCAGGCGCAACAGGCCGCGCAATATCAGGGCCGCCTGATCTATCTCGACGCCACCTTGCGCCATAACGGCGGCCATTACGCCAATTCCTGCCGCCATATCACCACCGAGGCCCGCCGCCGCGGCATTCAGACCTTCGTGTTCGGCAACAAGGAGCTGGAACCGGCCCTGGCCAAGGAGCTGGGCGGCGAAGGCCTGTTCCGCTACGACGCCCTGGCCGCCGTCTCCGACGATCCGCTGTCGGGCTGGATGGAAAACTTCTTCTTCTTCAGCGGCAGCATCTTCGAGGATCTGCAGAAGCTGAAGGGCCTTCTGAACCCCGAGGACGTGGTCTACTGGAACTCCGCCCGCCCCGGCGAGCTGATGGCCCTGATCGACTGGATGCAGTCCAGCTTCAAGCCGGAAACCTGCCCGCGCATCGTGGTGGAGTTCGGCTATCCGCCGGGCTTCCTGCAAGCCAGGGACAAGGACGGCAAAATCCATTTCGTCCCCACCCACAACGATCCCTATCTGGCCCGCTTCGCCAACGATCCGCAGCTCTACCGCTTCGCGGCGCGGCGGCTGCGCCCCGAGTTCCGCGGCCGCCTGCAACTGGGCACCTTCGATCCCGCCTCGTCGCAGGATTACACCGCCATCCTCGGCCTGCCGGTGATCGCCTATCCCCTGCCCCAGCCGGTGGACAAGCCGTTGCGGCTGCGCAGCCAGGATGCCCCGCGCACCGTGACCTTCCTCGGCCATCAGCGCATCGACAAGGGCTATCCCCTGGTGCCGGCCATCGTCGACCGGCTGCTGAAAGACCATCCCGACCTCCAGGTGCTGGTGCATAACGGCAATGTGCACGGCTATCTGGAACAGACCGCCGAACTGATGGCCATGACCTACGGCAATCCCCGCCTGACGGTGCGCAACGAGGTGGCCGACGGCCGCATGTGGCAGGAGATCCTCGATCAGTCCAGCCTGATCGTGCTGCCCTACCAGCCGGAGCGCTACGTCAACAGCTATTCGGCCGTACTGTCGGAGGCCCTGGCCCAGGCCATTCCCATGGTGGTGCCCACCGAAAGCTGCCTGGGCCGCCTGGTGCGTGAATATGGCGACGGCGGCACCGGCTTCGACGCCTGGACGGTGGACAGCGTGTGCGAGGCGGTGGACCGGGCCCTGGCCGATTTCGACAAGATCGCCCGCAATGCCGAAACCGGCGCCAGGCTGTGGGCCGCCGAGCACGGCCCGGCCCACACCCTCGACACCATTCTAGGCGAACGCTGGGCCCAGGCCGCCATGCTGGGAGTGGCGGCATGAGGATCCTGATCACCGGCGGCGCCGGCTTCGTCGGTTCGTCGCTGGCCCTGCTGTTCAAGCGGGACCGGCCCGAGGCCACGGTGATCGCCTTCGACAACCTGCGCCGCCGCGGTTCCGAACTGACCCTGGCCCGCCTGAAGCGGGCCGGGGTCGAGTTCGTGCACGGCGATGTGCGCCAGCGCGCCGATCTCGACGGCGTCGACCCCTTCGACTGTCTGGTGGAATGTTCCGCCGAGCCTTCGGTGCAGGCCGGCTACGGCCAAAGCCCCGATTACGTGCTGCAGACCAATCTGGTGGGCACCATCCACTGCCTGGAGGCGGCGCGCCGCCATCGGGCCCGGGTGCTGTTCCTCTCCACCAGCCGCGTCTATCCCATCGCCGCCTTGCGCGCCCTGCCCCTGGAGGAAAGCCCCACCCGCCTGGAGATCGCCGCCGGCGCCGCCGGGCCCGGCTGGTCGGCCCGGGGCCTTGCCGCCGATTTCCCTCTGGCCGGCAGCCGCTCCATCTACGGCGCCACCAAACTGTGCTCCGAACATCTGGCCGAGGAATATGCCGCCCTCTACGATCTGCCGGTGGTGGTCAACCGCTGCGGCGTGCTGGCCGGCCCCTGGCAGATGGGCAAGGTGGATCAGGGCTTCGTCTCCCTGTGGTGCGCCCGCCATCTGTTCGGCGGCTCGCTGGCCTATATCGGTTTCGGCGGCCAGGGCCGCCAGGTGCGCGACGTGCTGCATGTGGCCGATCTTTACGATCTTCTGTGCCGCCAGATCGAGGCCATGCGTCCCGGCACGTACAGCCTCTACAATGTGGGCGGCGGGCCGGAGAACGCCCTCTCGCTGTGCGAGCTGACCGAGCTGGCCGCGGCGCGCGGCCGCGCCGTGGAGATCGGATCGCGGCCCGAGACCCATCCCGCCGATATTCCCTGGTACGTGACCGACAATGAGGCCGTGACCGCCGCCACCGGCTGGCGGCCGCGCCGTTCCGTTCCCGCCCTGGTGGACGAGGTTTTCGATTGGCTGCGGCACAACGAGGACATGCTGCGGCCGGTTTTGCTGGGCGGCTGATCTTTTCATAAGCCGGCGCGGGCGGCCCTGTTGCCATCGCCGCCCCTCCGGCCCGGCCCGACCCTCCGCTTTTGAACGTTTAAGGGGTGTTCACCATGCCTATCGCACTCGTCACCGGCTCGGCCGGTCTGATCGGCGCCGAAACCGTGCGCTTCGTCGCCGGCAAGGGCCTCGACGTCATCGGCGTCGATAACGACATGCGCCGCTACTTCTTCGGCCCCGAGGCCAGCACCGCGCCGTCGCGCGCCGGCCTGGAAAGCGCCCTGCCCACCTATCGCCACCAGGCCCTGGACATCCGCGACCAGGAGGGCATCGACGCCCTGTTCAAGCGCTACGGCCAGGAGATCGCCCTGGTGGTGCATACCGCGGCCCAGCCCTCGCACGATTGGGCGGCGCGCGAGCCCTTCACCGATTTCGGCGTCAACGCCGTCGGCACCCTCAATCTGCTGGAAGCCACCCGCCGCCATTGCCCCGAGGCGGTGTTTCTGTTCACCAGCACCAACAAGGTCTATGGCGATGCCCCCAACTTCCTGCCGCTGGTGGAAGGCGACAGCCGCTACGAGCTGGCCCCCGGTCACGCCTACGCCGAGCACGGCATCGACGAAAGCCTGACCATCGATCAGTCCATGCACAGCATCTTCGGCGCCTCCAAGGTGGCCGCCGACGTCATGGTGCAGGAATATGGCCGCTATTTCGGCATGAAGACCGCCGTGTTCCGCGGCGGCTGCCTGACCGGCCCCGGCCATGCCGGGGCGCCGCTGCACGGCTTCCTGGCCTATCTGGTGAAATGCGCCGTGCACAACACCCCCTATACGGTGCTGGGCTACAAAGGCAAGCAGGTGCGCGACAATATCCACTCGCACGATCTGGTCTCGGCCTTCTGGGAGGTGTTCCAGGCCCCGCGCAGCGGCGAGGTCTACAATGCCGGCGGCGGCCGCTTCTCCAACTGCTCCATGCTGGAGGCCATCGCCCATATCGAATCGTTGCTGGGCCGCCCCATGACCTGGGAGTATAAACCGCAGAACCGCCAGGGCGACCATATCTGGTGGATCAGCGATACCCGCAAGCTGGCCGCCCACTATCCCGGCTGGAAACAGCAGTACGACATCAAGCGCATCCTGGGCGAGATGGTGGAGACCGAACGGGCGCGGGCGCAAGCCTGACCGGCGCCTGAGCGGACATGTGAAAACCAGGGCAATCGGCTTCGCCCGATTGCCCCGGCGCCACCGGGCCCCGCGTTCAGCCGGGGCCCGTCAGCGCCTGGGAAAAGCCGACAACAGGCCGGTATTTTGCGGCAGCACGGTGATGGTGTGGCTGGCCTCGAGGATTTCGTCGAAGAAATCCAGCGAGCGCAACGCGGCGGGAGGCAGGCTCCCGGCCTCGGCCGGGCCGGCCTCGAAGGGGCCGTCCATGTAAAGCCGTACATCGTTCAGCAGAAAGATATCGCGGGACAGATCCCGCGCCCCGGCCAGGAAGCGCAGATCGGCTTCCAACCCCAGACGGCCGGGCGGCGCGTCCTTGCGCAACGCCGGGGCGTTCAGCCAGAACAGGGCGGGCAGGGCCGGGTCCATCTCGGCCAGGGCCTCGCCCAGACCGCGGGTGATCTTGGCGTTGATGACGGTGATGCGGTGATCGCGCACATGGGCCAGCGCCGCCGCCAGGGCCGCCTTGTGGTCGCTTTCGATGGAAAAGATCTGGGAAAAGCCGCTTTTGGCGGCGAAGGCCAGAGCCTCGCCCCGGCCGGTGCCGGTTTCCACCAGCACGCGGCAACCGAAATCGCCGATCAGCCGATCCAGATTGTAATCGGAGAGTTTACCCATCCGAACCTCCCAGCCGATCCGGCAAAATGAGTGTGTCTACTCGTCGCGGTGGGTGCGCTCCATGCGCTCGTGCCGCTCCTGCGCCTCGATGGACAGAGTGGCGATGGGGCGGACATCCAGACGGCGCACGCCGATGGGATCGCCGGTTTCCTCGCAAAAGCCGTAGGAGCCGTCCTCGATGCGGCCCAGGGCGGCATCGATCTTCGAGATCAGCTTGCGGGCGCGGTCGCGGGTGCGCAACTCCAGAGTGCGGTCGGCCTCGGCCTGGGCGCGATCGGCGATATCGGCTTCCTGCAAACCGCCTTCCTGCAGATGCTGCAGGGTTTCGTCCGATTCGCGCAGCAGCTCCTGACGCCAGTTCAGCAACTTCTGACGGAAATATTCCGTCTGCATCTCGTTCATGAACGGCTCGTCCTCGCTGGGACGGTAATCCGGCGGCAAAGTAACAGTCATCCCTTCCCCACGATCGGCCGGGCACAAAAAGCCCGCCTCTAGAGACCTGATTCAGCCGCGGAAATATAAGGATGCCCGGCATTCCCCGCAAGGCGGGAATGCAAAAACGCCGAAGAAATCGTTCAGAGGGCGCGTTTACGACGGGGAATCGGAACGGGCCGCCAGCTTGGCCAGTTCCACTTCGGCCCGAAGCTCGATCTCGTCGAGCACGGCGGCCAGACGCGGATCGCCCACCGTATCGCGGCGCGAGCGCACCAGTTGGGCCAGAGCCACCAGCTTGTCCTTGGGAATGGCGCCGATGAGCAGGCCGTGCCGCACTTCCTCCAGCTTATCCAGAATATCCTCGCCGCGCTGGATCAGGCGGCGGCGCTGTTCGCGCTCGGTGCTGTCGTCGGCAGCCTGCACCGCCAGCAGAGCGTCGATATTGCCGACGGTCACCGTCGCCTCCAGGCCCATGGCCTCCTCGACCGGCTCCTCGGCCGGCGAGGCCAGATGCTGGGCGAAGGCGCTGGAAGAGGACTTATCGGTCTTGCCGGTGCGCTTGGCCTGGCCGGTGCCCGATGTCGGACCGTAACCGCTGATCTTCATGCATGCCTGTCAGGAAAGACGCTTCAGCGGGCACTTTACACCGTGTGGCCGCGCGAGGGAACCCCCTGTTGGGAAAGACCTTCACCTTTACCCGCTAAGCATTTGTTAGAGAAGCAAACCGGCGGAACGGCGCCACCGGGAAGAATCTGCCGCGCCAGCCCCGGCAAGGCTTGCCGCCGCCGTCGCCCTCACACTGAAAACCCCAGCATTTCCGCCACTTCATCACTTGGCACGATCTTCGCATTACGAAGGCCGGAGATAAGTCCGTCAACGGACGGAGAGGAAAAAAATGACCCGCGCCCGCGCCCTGCATATCGACCGTCGCCCGATCCGGCAGTTCCTGCTGATCTGCGGCCTGCTGATCGCCGCCCTGGCCTGGACCCATCCGGCCCATGCCAGTTCGCGCATCAAGGATATCGCCAGCTTCGAAGGCGTGCGCGAGAACTATCTGGTGGGCTACGGCCTGGTGGTGGGCCTGAACGGCACCGGCGACACCATGGACAATTCGGAATTCACCCGTCAGTCCCTGATCGGCATGCTGAACCGCCTGGGCGTCAACACCCTGCCCAACACCACCAACGGCCAGCTGGCCCTGAAGCCGAAGAACGTGGCCGCCGTCATGGTGACGGCCCGCCTGCCCGCCTTCGCCCGCCAGGGCATCAAGATCGACGTGACGGTGAGCGCGCTGGGCGACGCCAGCAATCTTATGGGGGGCACCTTGATGGTGACGCCGCTGACCGGCGCCGACGGCGAGGTCTACGCCATCAGCCAGGGCCAGGTGGTGACCGGCGGCTATTCCGCCAGCGGCGCCGCCGCCTCGGCCACCAAGGCCATTCCCACCACCGGGCGCATCGCCAACGGCGCCATCATCGAACGCGAAGTGCCGTTCGACATGATGAACATGCAGTCGGTGCAGGTGGCCCTGCGCAATCCCGATTTCACCACGGCGCGGCGCGTCGCCCAGGCCATCAACGCCTATCTCGGCGACGACGTGGCCCGCCCCACCGACCCCGGCACCGTGCATCTGCAGGTGCCCGGCAAATACCGCGGCGACACCGTGGCCCTGCTGACCGATATCGAGCAGCTGCGCGTGCAGCCCGACCAGCTGGCCCGCGTGGTCATCGACGAACATACCGGCACCATCGTCATGGGCGAGGAGGTGCGCATCAGCACCGTGGCCATCGCCCAGGGCAATCTGACCATTCGCATCACCGAAACGCCGCAGGTGTCGCAGCCCTCGCCCTTCTCGGCCACCGGCAGCACCGTCGTCGTCCCCCGCACCGATATCAATGTCGATGAAGGCCAGGGCAACAAGATGTCGGTGCTGAAGAACGGCGTGACCCTGCACGACCTGGTGAGCAATCTCAATGCGCTCGGCATCGGCCCGCGCGACCTGATCAGCATCCTGCAGGCCATCAAGGCGGCGGGCGCGCTGCAGGCCGATCTCGAAGTGATGTAAGAGGAGACCCCGCGTCATGTTGGATCAAACCGCCTCCTCCGCCTCCTCTTCCGCCCTGACCGCCCAGGCCGGCTATGCCGCCACCCGGGGCCTGAGCGGCGGAGCCGGCATCCCCATCGGTCGTCCGGGCGAGAGCCGGGCCGAGATTCGCCAGACCGCCGAGAAGTTCGAGACCATGTTCATCTCGCAGATGTTCAGCCACATGTTCGAGGGCATCAAGTCCGACGCCATGTTCGGCGGCGGCCATGGCGAGGAAATGTTCCAGTCCATGCTGATCAACGAATATTCCCAGCAGGTGGCCAAGCACGGCGGTCTCGGCATCGCCAACGCCGTCATGCGCACCCTGATCGCAGAACAGGAGAAGGGCCAATGAGCACCCCCCAGAACCTGCCCAAGCCCCCCGGCCTGCCGCCCCGTCCTGGCGCCGCCCCCCAGGCCCGCCCCACCCCTCCGGGCGCGCCCGCGGCACCCGCCGCCCCCGCTTCGGGCGGTGGCGGCGGCGGCTTCCTCGGCGGCCTGTTCAAACGCCCCGCGGCCTCCCAGACACCGG
>JAJXUO010000114.1 GCA_021782815.1 Pseudomonadota bacterium | reverse complement strand
TATGCCTTCACCACGCTGATGTTCATCCTCGGCATCGCCTTCGCCTTCGGCAAGGCCAGCGTGTTCAAGTACATCGCCGACGACTACCCGGCCAATATCGGCACGGTCTCTGGCATCGTGGGTCTGGCCGGCGGCATGGGCGGATTTCTCCTGCCCATCCTGTTCGGCGCGCTGCTCGACTTCACCGGCATCCGCTCCTCCGCCTTCATGCTGATGTACGGCGTGGTGTCGGTGTCGCTGGCGTGGATGTTTTTCACCGAAGTCCGCCGCGCCGACGTTTTCAAACCCGCCGCGCCGCACGGCGCACCCGCATCGGAAAGCAAGGTTCCGCTGGGCAAGCCGGCCCATGCCATCCGCCACTAAATCATCAGGAGAGTCACCATGTCCAGTCATGTGATCCAGCATTGGAACCCCGAAGACGCGGCGTTCTGGCAGCGCCAGGGCCACAGCGTCGCCAACCGCAATCTGTGGATTTCCATCCCCGCCCTCACCCTGGCCTTCGCGGTCTGGATGGTGTGGTCGGTGGTGGTGGTGAAGCTGCCGCAGGTGGGGTTCAAATTCACCACCAACCAGCTGTTCTGGCTCGCCGCGCTGCCAGGTCTGTTCGGCGCCACGCTGCGGATTTTCTATTCGTTCATGGTGCCGATTTTCGGCGGCCGGCGCTGGACCGCCATCTCCACCGCGTCCCTGCTGCTGCCGGCCTTGGGCATCTACTACGCGGTGCAGAACCCCAACACGCCCTATGGGGTCTTCGTCATCCTGGCCATGCTCAGCGGCTTCGGCGGCGGCAATTTCGCCTCGTCGATGGCGAACATCAACTTCTTCTTCCCCAAGGCGCAAAAGGGTCTGGCGCTGGGGCTCAACGCCGGGCTGGGCAATCTGGGAGTCTCGATCGTGCAGTTCATCGTGCCGCTGGTGATCACCGCCGGGGTCTACGGTGTCCTGAGCGGCGCACCGCAGACCGCGGTGGTCGGCGGCAAGACCGCCCAGCTCTGGCTGCAGAACGCGGGCTTCGTCTGGGTGCCATTCATCATCGCTGCGACCCTGGCCGCCTGGTTCGGCATGAACGACCTGGCCGAGGCCAAGGCCTCGTTCGCCGACCAGGCCGTGATCTTCAAGCGCAAGCACACCTGGATCATGAGCTTTCTCTACACCGGCACTTTCGGCTCCTTCATCGGCTACTCGGCGGGTCTTCCGCTGCTGATCAAGTCGCAGTTCCCCGGCATCAACGCCCTCGACTACGCCTGGCTCGGCCCCCTCGTCGGCGCCCTGGTCCGCCCCGTGGGCGGCTGGCTGGCCGACAAGCTCGGCGGCGCGCGGGTGACGTTCTGGAACTTCGTC
The DNA here is from genome assembly GCA_021782815.1 of Pseudomonadota bacterium. Lineage (GTDB taxonomy): Bacteria > Pseudomonadota > Alphaproteobacteria > Rhodospirillales > Magnetospirillaceae > JAJZGK01. The sequence goes on along the minus strand of JAJXUO010000114.1, from coordinate 2,233 downwards.
GTGATGACCCTGGGCGTGTTCGCCGTGCTGAGCTTCCTGCCCCATGCCGGACAGGGCGGCAGCTTCAGCGGCTTTCTCGCCGCATTCATGGTGCTGTTCGCCACCACCGGGATCGGCAACGGCTCGACCTTCCGCATGATCCCGGTCATCTTCCTCACCGACCGCAAGCGTGCCGCCGCCGGCCAGTCGGCCGCGGTGCAGGAACAGGCGGTGAAGGACGCAAACAAGGAGGCCGCGGCGGTCATCGGCTTCACCTCGGCGGTGGCGGCCTACGGCGCCTTTTTCATCCCCAAGAGCTACGGCACCGCGATTTCCCTGACCGGCGGGCCGCAGCCGGCGTTGTACGGATTCATCGTCTTCTATATCCTGTGCGTGCTGGCGACGTGGTGGCACTACAGTCGCAGGAACGCGCCGATGCCTTGTTGATGGCCCGTCTCGGCGACTCCGGGCGCAGTGCGCAGGTCCTAAACTGAACCCGGCCAGCTTCCGGCATCGAAGGAGAATCGCCATGTCCACCGTCACGGAACGCACGCCGTCCGCTCCGGCGTCGCCGGGGGCACTGGCCTATGCCGAGCTGGCCGCGACCATCATCCAGACGCGACAGCAGTTCGGACCCAAGCGCCTGCACGAACCGGGGCCCAGCGACGCGCAGGTCCAGGCGTTTTTCCAGGCGGCCGCGGCCGCGCCCGATCACGGTCAGATCCTGCCCTGGCGCTTTGTCGTCGTCCCCGCCCACCGGCGGGACGCCCTGGGCGATGTGTTCGCGGCGGCCTTGCGCGAACGCGATCCAAACGCCAACGACCATGCGCTGGTCGAGGCCCGCGACAAGGCCCATCGGGCGCCCTTCCTGGCACTGGCCATCGTCCGCGAGCGTGCCGACGACCACCCGGAAATCCCCGCCCAAGAACGCCTGGTCTCGCTGGGCTGCGCCATCCAGAACATCCTGCTGACCGCGCACGCCAACGGCTTCGGCGCCGGCCTGGTCAGCGGCCAGGCCCTCGACACCGGCGGCATGCGCCGGCTGTTCGGCCTGCGGGACGGCGAACGCGCGGTTTGCTTTCTGGCCGCCGGCAGCGTGCAGCACCGCAAGCCGATACGACCGCGCCCCCGGCCCGAGGAATTCGTCTCCCGGCTCTGAGCCTACGGCTTTTCCCCTGAAATCCCCTGGCTTTACCGCCGAGCCCGTGGGCAGCGTGCGGCCAGAAGCGGTCGGTCGTCCTGCCATCACCGTTGACATGTCGGAAATTTCCGACGAATAATGGCTCATGCCAGTCACAGACATCTTTGGCGCAATCGCCAACCCGGTAAGGCGGCAGATTCTCGATTTGCTCCGAGAAGGCCCGCGCGCAGCGGGCGAAATCGCCAGTCAGTTCCATTTGAATCGCCCCGCTATCTCCGAGCACTTGCAGGTGCTCAGAATGGTGGGCCTTGTGAGCGAAGAGGCGCAAGGCAGGCAACGTATCTACCGCCTGAATCCCGGGGCATTGTCAGAGGTTGAGGACTGGCTACATCCGTTCGAGCGGTACTGGCAAGCACGCTTCAACGCTCTGAACAAAACCCTGTCGAAGAAGGAGAAGAAATGATGATCGAGCCTGGCCTAATCCAGTTGACCGAATTCATTCCGCATCCACCCGCGCGAGTTTGGGCGGCGCTGACCGATCCTGCTATTCATGCGAAGTGGTGGGCGGCGGGAGATGTACGGGCCGTTGTCGGCCATCGCTTCACGCTCGATATGGGTCAGTGGGGCTTGCAACCCTGCGAGATTCTTGCGGTTGAGCCTGAGCGGCTACTGTCTTACTCCTTTGCTCCCGGAACGCTGAACACAACGATGACGTGGCGCCTGGAAGCAGAAGGTTCAGGCACTCGTTTGTCCCTTGAGCATAGGGGCTTCGACTTGGACTCTCCGATGGGAAAGGCCGCCTTTCAGGGCATGGGTGATGGCTGGCCATCGGTTATTGCGCGTATAGGAAACGTACTTTCCTGAGTGGGTGGCGCCATGCGGCCCAACCCGACGTTCGAGAGTCCAATACAGCAGACGGGGCAAGTGGTCGATCTCGGTCATCATGGCCGCCGAACGGTCACCCTGCGACGCGCCGGCACATGGGTGCGAACCGGAACGGGCGGCGTGTCATTGCAGCCCGTTCCGGTTCGCCTTTTTGATGCGCTTATGCGGCCCCACGCGCCGCAGGCCGGCGGGATCAGCCGCGGTTGCCGTCGCGCCGGGGCGCGCCGG
>JAJXUO010000067.1 GCA_021782815.1 Pseudomonadota bacterium | reverse complement strand
CCTTGGCGTCGTGCCTGATGGCGCGCTTTGCCTCACCGCGCCATCAGGCGCGCGTCGCCTTGCTCCTAACCGGCGTCGCGATGAGTCAAACTCACCGCGACTTGGTATAAGACCGCCCAGGGCCCGCGTTTACATCATATGTCGATAGTCATAATTCGCTCCCGCCGGGTGGCGAAACATGTTCACTCTTTGCGGAAATCCGCCACGAATCCCCACAACAAGAACGGGACGCCCCTTCCCGCCGTCCCGTTTTTGCTATGCTGCCGCCGCTCTTCCCTCAAAGACTTCGCTCGGCTCCAGCGGAACGGTTTCATGGCAAAACAGATCTTGGTCATCGACGAGAACAGCAGCGACGCCCGGATCACGCAACTGGCACTGCAACGTCATTATCCCGACCGCACCATCCTTCTCGCCGCGTCTCTCGCCGATGGTTTGGCCCGCCTCGCCGCCGAGGACGGCGACAGCATCGACCGGGTGGTGGTCAGCAGCCGCATGGGCGGGCAGAACACCAGCGCTTTTGTCGCCATGCTGACCCAGCTTTACCCCGAGGTGGCGGTTTTCGTGGTCACCGGGCAGCGGACCCCGTGGGAGCAAACAGCCTTCCGCACCGCCGGGGCACGGGCCGTCATCGAGAAGAGTTTCGATTTAGACGATTATATCTGCGGCCTGTCGCCGCTGGCCGAACCGCTGTAGCGCCCTTGGCCGGGGCTGACGCCACCGGCCAAGGACCAGGTTCGCTACAAAAGATCGAAACGGTCGGCGTTCATCACCTTGCACCACGCCGCCACGAAATCCCGTGCGAAGGTTTCCCGGTTGTCGTCCTGGGCATAGAACTCGGCATAGGCCCGCAGCACGGCGTTGGAGCCGAACACCAGATCGACGCGGCTGGCGGTCCAGGCCCGTTCTCCCGAAGACCGGACCCGCAGTTCGTAAAGGCCGCCGGCCAGCGGATGCCACGACAGCGACATGTCGGTGAGGGTGGTGAAGAAGTCGGTGCTCAAAACCCCGACGCGATGGGTGAAAACCCCGTGCCGGTTGCCGCCGTGATTGACCCCCAGCATGCGCAGGCCCCCCACCAGCGCGGTCATCTCCCGCGCCGTCAGGCCCATGAGCTGGGCGCGGTCCAGCAGCAGCTCCTCGGGGCTGACGGCATAATCGCCCTTCAGCCAGTTGCGGAAGCCGTCGGCCAGGGGTTCCAGCACCGCGAAGGACTCGGCGTCGGTCTGTTCGGCCGTGGCGTCGCCGCGCCCCGGCAGGAAGGGCACCGTCATATCGTGACCGGCGGCGCGGACGGCCTCCTCGATGCCCATGCTGCCGGCCAGGACGATGACATCGGCCAGACTGGCACCGCTGGCGGCGGCGATGGGCTCCAGCACCGCCAGCACCCGCGCCAGGCGTTCCGGTTCGTTGCCGGCCCAGTCCTTTTGCGGCGCCAGGCGGATGCGGGCGCCGTTGGCGCCGCCGCGCTTGTCCGAGCCCCGGAAGGTGCGGGCGCTGTCCCAGGCGGTGGCCACGCGTTCGGCAAGCCCCAGGCCGCTGGCGGCGATCCGCGCCTTCACCGCCGCCACGTCGTAATCGCGCCGTCCCGCCGGGATCGGATCCTGCCAGATCAGATCCTCTTGCGGCACATCCGGGCCGATATAGCGGGTTTTCGGCCCCATGTCGCGGTGGGTCAGCTTGAACCAGGCGCGGGCGAAGGCATCGGCGAAGGCCGCCGGATCGGCATGGAACCGTTCGGCGATGCGGCGGTAATCGGGATCGAGTTTCAGCGCCATGTCGGCATCGGTCATGATGGGCATGCGGCGGATTTCGGGGTTTTCCGCGTCCACCGGCATATCCTCGGGGCGGATGTCCACGGGCTCCCACTGATGCGCCCCGGCCGGCGAGCGGCGCTGTTCCCACTCATAACCGAACAGAAGATCGAAATAGCCGCTGTCCCAGCGGGTGGGATGGGTGGTCCAGGCCCCTTCCAGGCCGCTGGTGACGGCCGCGCCGCCGATGCCCCGCCCTTTATGATTGATCCAGCCCAGGCCCTGTTCCTCCAGGCCCGCGCCTTCCGGCGCCGGGCCGAGATCGGCGGCCGAGCCGTTGCCGTGCGCCTTGCCCACGGTGTGACCGCCGGCGGTCAGGGCCACGGTTTCAGCGTCGTCCATGGCCATGCGGGCGAAGGTCACCCGCATGTCGCGGGCGGTCTTCAAGGGGTCGGGCTGGCCGTCCACCCCTTCCGGATTGACGTAGATGAGGCCCATCATCACCGCGGCCAGCGGATTTTCCAGCTCGCGCTCGCCAAAATAGCGGCTGCCGGCGCTGCCGGTGGGGGCCAGCCATTCCCGTTCCGAGCCCCAATAGATATCCTTTTCGGGATGCCAGATATCCTCGCGTCCGAAGGCGAAGCCGAAGGTTTTGAGCCCCATGGACTCATAGGCCAGGGTGCCGGCCAGGATCATCAGATCGGCCCAGCTGATGCTGTTGCCGTACTTTTTCTTCAAGGGCCACAGCAGGCGACGGGCCTTGTCGAGATTGGCGTTGTCGGGCCAGGAGTTCAGCGGCGCGAAGCGCTGGTTGCCGGTGCCGGCGCCGCCGCGCCCGTCGGCGATGCGGTAGGTTCCCGCCGAATGCCAGGCCATGCGGATCATCAGGCCGCCGTAATGGCCCCAGTCGGCGGGCCACCAGGCCTGACTGTCTGTCAGCAGCGCCAGAAGATCCCGCTTCAGGGCCGCCACATCCAGACCGCGCACCGCTTCGCGGTAGCTGAAACCGGCGCCGAAGGGATCGGTCTTGCTGTCGTGCTGGTGCAGAATATCGAGATTAAGGGCCTTCGGCCACCAGGCCACCTGCGCCGCCGCCGACGTGGCGCCGCCATGCATCACCGGGCATTTTCCCGAGGCTGTTTCGTGTGTCTGTTCCATGTCGCGCTCCTCAACTTTTCAGGAATGGGGTGTCAGCCCAGCAGGCTGCGCAGCATCCAGGCATTTTTCTCGTGCACCTGCATGCGCTGGGTCAGAAGATCGGCGGTGGGTTCGTCATGGGCCGCGTCGACCTCGGGGAAAATGGAGCGGGCGGTGCGCACCACCGCCTCCTGATCCGCCACCAATTGGCGGATCATCTCCTCGGCGGAGGGAACGCCCAGTTCCTCTTGCAACACCGTCAGGCCGGCAAATGCCTGATAGCTGCCGGGCGCCGGCAGGCCTAAGGCGCGGATGCGCTCGGCGATCAGATCCACCGCCAGGGCCAGTTCCATATAGTGCTGCTCGAACATCAGATGCAGCGTGTTGAACATCGGTCCGGTGACGTTCCAATGGAAATTATGGGTTTTCAGATAGAGCGTGTAGCTGTCGGCCAGCAGATGCGCCAACCCATCGCCGATCCGCTGGCGCACGTCGCGCGACAGGCCGATATCCATGTCGCGCGGCACCGCAGTCGTGGTCTTGCCCATTGTCACCTCCCAATCCGCATGCCGCCGGTCCGATGACCGGGGCTTCTGGAGATGAACTCTAATCGCCGCCAACAATCTATTGAAACGATTAATATTTGATATATTTATCGATTACAACGATTACAGGCTTTAAGAAAAACCGGGGATCCCGACAAAACCTTAGGGCCTTGCGGAGATCCCCGGCAACAACACTTTCGGAGGAGGTCAGATGGAGGCGTCGGGGCGACTTTCCAGATCCACGCCGGGCTCGCGCTGCATATCGCGCTCGATATAGCGGATCAGGCGATCCACCGTCTCTTCCAGCGACAGTTTTTCCGTATCCAGCACCAGTTCGGGATGCAGGGGTTCCTCGTAGGGGGCGGAAATGCCGGTGAAATCGGGGATGGTCCCGGCCACGGCCTTGGCATAAAGCCCCTTGGGATCGCGGCGTTTGCATTCCTCCACCCCGGCCTTGACCCATACCTCATGGAACGAGGTGGGATTGGCGGCGCGGGCCCGGTCGCGGTCGGCGCGGTAGGGCGAGATGAAGGAGGTGATCACCACCATGCCCGCCTGCACGAACAGGTTGGCCACCTCGCCGATGCGGCGGATGTTCTCGGCGCGGTCCTCGGGGCCGAAGCCCAGGTCGGAATTGAGGCCCTGGCGGATATTGTCGCCGTCCAGGGTGAAGACCTGGAAGCCGCGATGGAACAGGCGGCGTTCCACCTCCATGGAGATGCTGGATTTGCCCGCCCCCGAGAGGCCGGTCAGCCAGATCACCCCGCCGCGATGGCGGTTGGCGGCGGCGCGCGATTGCGGCGTCACCTTATGCTGCACGGCGGTGAGATCCTGGCCCACCACGCTGGGGGCGCAGCGGCTGTCGGGCAGGCCGTCCATGGAGATGACGCCGCCGCCGACGATGTCGTACTGGTCCACCAGCACGAAACGGCCGGTGCGGGGGTTGTCGGTGAAGGGGTCGAGGGCCACCGGCCCGGCGGCGCGCAGCAGCACCTCGGCCACGGCGTTGCGCTCCACCGAACGGCTTTCGGCCGTGGCCAGATCGGTCACGTCGATAACCCGCTCCACCTTTTCCACGGCGACGATATGTTCGGCGGTGGCCAGCTTCAGCTTATAGCGGCGCCCCTCGGTGAGCGGCGTGCGGCCCAGCCAGAACAGCCGGGCGCGGAACAGGTCCGAACCCATGGGGGGCTGTTCCAAGAGGCTGGCGATCTGGCCGCGCTCGATGAAGATCTGCTCGTCCAGGGTCACGCCCACCGATTGCCCGGCCACCGCCACGCTTTGCGCCGGGGCGTTCCAGCTTTCGATGCTGGCCACCCGCGCCGTCTTGCCCGAGGGCGAGAACAGCAGACGGTCGCCCACCTTGAGGCGGCCGCTTTCGATGCGCCCGGCCACGATGCGGCGATGGTCGAACTTGTAGATGTCCTGCACCGGAAAGCGCAGCGGCAGAGCGGTGGCCTCGGCGGCGGGCTGGAAGGCGTCGAGCGCCTGCACCACCGTCGGGCCCTGATACCAGGGGGTGCGCTCGGAGCGGCTTACCATATTGTCGCCGTGGCGGGCGGCGATGGGAATGATATGGGTGGGGCTGACGCCGATTTCGCCGAGATAGGCGCGGATTTCCGCCGACACCGCGTCGAAACGCTCTTGCGAGAACGCCACGGCGTCCATCTTGTTGACCACCACCGCCAACTGGCGCAGGCCCAAAAGATGCAAAAGATAGCCATGACGGCGCGATTGCTCCTGCACCCCTTCCAGGGCGTCGATCACCAGCACGGCGGCCTCGGCGCTGGCGGCGCCGGTCACCATGTTCTTCAGGAACTCCTTGTGGCCGGGAGCGTCGATGATGACGTAAGGGCGCAGCGCGGTCTTGAAGGGGATCTGCGAGGTGTCGATGGTGATGCCCTGGTCGCGCTCGGCCTGCAGGGCGTCCATGACGAAGGCCCATTCGAACGGCATGCCGCGCTTGTCGCAGACGGCGCGCAGATTTTCCACCTTGCCGTCGGGCAGGCTGCCGGTTTCATGCAGAAGGCGGCCCACCAGGGTGGACTTGCCGTGGTCCACATGGCCGACGATGACGATTTTCAGGGGACGGAGAACAGCATTCATCGCGGGCGGCCTCTTACATGTAACCTTGCTGGCGGAGACGTTCGAAGGCGTCTTCCGATTCCTTGTCCTGGGCGCGGCCCGAGCGTTCCGAGGTTTTGGTGGTGCGCAATTCCTCGATGATCTCGGCCACGGTGGTGGCGTTGCTTTCCACGGTGCCGGTGCAGGGGGCGCAGCCCAGCGAGCGGTAGCGGCGGCCGTTCTTGGCGAAATAAAGATCCACCATGGGAATGTTTTCGCGCTCGATATAACGCCACACGTCCAGCTCGCCCCAATGCAGCAGCGGATGGATGCGCAAATGGGTGCCGGGAGCGAAATCGGTCTTGAACTGGTCCCAGAATTCGGGCGGCTGGTCCTTGAAATCCCATTCGGCGGCGGCGTTGCGCGGACTGAACACCCGTTCCTTGGCCCGCGTGCCCTCCTCGTCGCGGCGGATGCCGGCGATGATGCCGGTAAAGCCGTGTTCGCGGATCACCTCCTTCAAAGGCTCGGTCTTCAGCGCCGAGCAGCAGGTGACGCGGCCCCGGTCCGGGCTCATGCCCTCGGCCAGGGCGGCCTTGTTGCCGCCGATGATCAGCGGCAGGTTCCATTCCCGGGCGTAGCGCTCGCGGAATTCGATCATTTCCGGGATTTTGTAGCTGGTGTCCACATGGATCACCGGAAAGGGCACATGGCCGAAGAAGGCCTTGCGGGCCAGCCACAGCATGACGTTGGAATCCTTGCCGATCGACCACAACATGGCGATTTTGTCGATGCGGTTGAAGGCTTCGCGCAGGATGAAAATGCTCTGGGCTTCCAGGGCGTCGAGATCGGAGGTCATGATGGGTCAGGCAGTCCTATGAATTCCGCATTCGGTCTTGGCGACACCGGCCCAACGGCCGGCGCGTACGGTTTCCCCCGGCAGGGTGGGGCGGGAACAGGGCCAGCAGCCGATGGAGCGGTAGCCCTGGGCCACCAGGGGATGACGGGGCAAGGCGCGGTCGGTGAAGGCCTGTTCGATGCGCGCCTCGCTCCAATTGAACAGCGGGCTGGCCTTCAAGACCCCGTCCGCCCCTTGCTCCAGGGCGTCGAGGACTTCGCGGCCGCCGCCGTGGAAGCGCTTGCGCCCATCCACCAGCACGGAAAACCCGGCCTGGGCACGGCGTAACGGCAGCACCTTGCGCAAAAAGCAGCAGCGGTCGGGATCCCGGCGCCACAGCTCGGCGGCCTGGGCCTTTTCCTCGGCCGAGGGACCCACGCCGCGCACGTCGGTCAGGCCCAGGGCCGCCACCAGGCGGTCGCGGTAGGCCAGGGTTTCGTCGAACAGTTCGTCGGTCTCCAGAAACAGCACCGGCAAAGTTTTATCCACTTGCGCCGCCAAGTCCAGCAGCACGGCGGATTCGGCGCCGAAACTACTGATGATGGCCACTTTTCCCGGAAAATCGGCCACCAGGGCCGCCAGCAGCGCGCCGCCATCCAAACCGGCGTACCGCTGCCGCAGGGCGTCGAGGTCCATCATGCCTCCTCCTCGGCCGGAACCCCGTCCACCAGCGCGCGCACCACATCCAGGAACGACGCCACCGCCTCGCGGTAAGCCTCGGCCCGGCCGCTGGACAGCGCCGCAATGCGGGTATCCTCGCTGCGGCCGTGCGCCTCCACCACCAGGGCGGGGGCCTTCTCGCGCAGCCAGGAGAAGATCGTGGCCGGCGCGTCGTCGTCGCCGGTGGCCTGGCCCTGCCGGTGCAGGATGCGGCGCCCGGCCTGGACCAGGGCGCTTTCCCCGGCCTGCAGGGCCTCCTGCCAGCGGTCGGCCAGCAGCAGGCGGTCGAGCTGGATCAGGTGATCGTCGGCCAGCGAGGCCAGCAGCGGATCGGAGGCCAGCGGCACCGCGCATTCGCCCTTGAGGGTGGGGGCGCCGGCAAAGGCCTGATCGTCGCCCCAATCGATATGCAGCCCCTCGGCCTCCAGCGCCTCCAGCGGCTGCAAAAGCGCCGCCAGGCCGGGCTTGCCCAGCCGTTCGGCCCAGGCCCGCACGCTTTCCCCCGTCTGCTTGCCGGTGGCATAGCCGGTGCGCAAAAGCCGCAGCGCCTCGACACCGTGCCGGGCCGGAACGATGGGGCCGGAAAGCCCGATCTGGCCGCCGGCATGGGCATCGCCGCCCAGATGGATCTGGTAATGCGGGGCGCTTTGCCCGTCGATCTTCTTGGCCATGCCGTGGAAACCGAAATCCCCCACGTGATGCAGGCCGCAGGAATTCTGGCAACCCGACACCCGCACCGAGACGCCGCGCGCCGAAGGATCGCTCTTGGCGTCCTCCACCACGGCGCGGGCGAAATTATAGGAGCTGGTGATACCGATGCGGCAGGTGGTGGTGCCGGGGCAGGACACCACATCCACATTGTCGGCGGCCTGTTCGGCCACGGCGATATTAAGGGCGCGCAGGCGGGCCACCACATCGACCACCGCCGTTTCCGGCAGATCGGGCACCACCAGGGTCTGGTCGCGGGTGGCGCGCAGGGCGGCGACGTCGTAAGCCTCGGCCAGATCGGCCAGGGCCTCCATCTGCTCGGACGACAGGATGCCCAGCGGCGGATTGCCCACCACGGCGAAGCGTCCGTCATGCTGACGCACCACCCCCACCGGCGTGGACTCGATGGCCGCCTCCTGCGGGCGGCGCCACTCCAGGGGTTGCCACGGACGCTGCGCCAGGCCCAGCAGGCGCTGGTATTCCTCGCGGAACAGGGCCACGAACTTTTCCTCGCCGAAACGCTTGAGCAGGAACTTCAGGCGGGCGGCGTTGCGGTTGACGCGGTCGGAATAGCGCTGATGCAGACGGGCGGTGGCCTCGACCACGGTGGGCAGCGCCTCTTCCGTGACGAAGGGCAGCACTTCCACCGCCGGACGCGGCTGGCCGCCCAGCCCGCCGCCCGCCAGAACGCGGAAGCCCGGCCGGCCATCCTGCTCCACGGCGATGAAGGCGAGATCGTGAATGGAGGAGGCGCCGCAATCGGTGGCGCACCCCGACACCGCGATCTTCACCTTGCGCGGCATCTGCTGCACCAGCGGCTGGCGGATCCAGCTGCGGGCCAGCCGATCGGCCACCGCGCCGGCATCCACCCGCTCGCGCGGGCAGGATCCGGCCAGGGCGCAGGAGGTGACGTTGCGGAAGGTGTTGCCGCAGGCCTCGCGGGTGGTCAGCCCGGCGCGGTAGAGAAACTCCAGCGCCTCGGCCGAGCGTTCCAGCGGCACGAAATAGCTCTGCACATCCTGGCGGGTGGTGATATGCAGATCGCCCTGGCAGAAGGCCCGGTTATAGGCGGCCAGGGAGCGCAGCCACGGGGTATGCAGGATACCGCCGGGGATCTTGATGCGGATCATCTGCACGCCGGGCTGCTTTTGCCCGTAAACGCCGAAGCGGGTGCGAAAGCCGGTGAAGACCTCGTCATCCCACTGCCCCGACAGGCGGCGGTCCAGACCCTGCTGGTATTCCTCCAGATCCGACAACCGCACCAGCGGTTCGGCGGCATGGATGGACGGCGCGGCGATGTGGGTCAAGGGAACCCTCCTATTCACATTAAATATGTGTTGAACATTCGTTACAACGCAATATTCCATGTTGAATATGAGTCGTCAATTAATTTCACACCAATCTTATGAAGTAAGTTAATCTATATACTATATAGATTTAATATTATATTCCGTCCCCCTGCCATCCCGGCGCCATGGCCGGTTCGGCGCCCGACCAGCCGTCGCTTAAGAAAAACCGCGCCTGCCGGGGGCGAATCCGCAGCGCCGCCCCGGCCCGCACCCCCAGGGCCTCCGCCTGCGGACGCGGCAGCTCGGCTTCCAGCACCTGCCCCTGCAAGGTCAGCTCCACCCGCGCCATGCCCCCCAGCAGCGAAACGTGGGATACCTCCGCCAGCGCCCCCTCCTCGGCCGCCACCGGCAGCAGTTCCACATCATGCGGACGGATGAAGGCCTGCCCCCGCACCTCCCCCACATTGCCGTGCCCCGGCGCCTCCAGACTGAGACCGGCCATTTCGGCGCGGCCGTCGCGCAGGCGGCAGTCCAGGCGGTTGACGTTGCCGAGAAACTGGTAAACGAAGGGCGTGGCCGGATGATCATAGATCTCGGCCGGACTGCCCACCTGCTCGATGCGGCCGCGGCTCATCACCACCACCCGGTCGGCCACTTCCAGCGCCTCCTCCTGATCGTGGGTGACGAAGACCCCGGTCATGCCCAGCTCATCATGCAGGCGGCGCAGCCAGCGGCGCAGATCCTTGCGCACCTTGGCGTCCAGGGCGCCGAAGGGTTCGTCCAGCAACAACAGGCGCGGTTCGATGGCCAGGGCGCGGGCCAGGGCCACCCGCTGACGCTGTCCGCCCGAGAGTTGCGTGGGATAGCGTCCGGCCAGCCCCTCCAGCTGCACCATGGACAGCAGATGATGCACCCGCGCGGCGATCTCGGCCTTGGCGGGCCGCTGGCGGCGCGGCCGCACCGTCAGCCCGAAGGCCACATTGTCGAACACCGTCATATGGCGGAACAGGGCGTAATGCTGAAAAACGAAGCCCACCTGCCGCTCGCGCGCCGACAGCGCCGTCACATCGGCGCCGTTCAGCAGCACCCGCCCGGCATCGGCCCCCTCCAACCCGGCCAGAATACGCAGCAAGGTGGTCTTGCCCGACCCCGACGGCCCCAGCAACGCCACCAGCTCCCCCGGCGCCACCGACAGCGACACGTCATCAAGGGCGACATAGCCGCCATAGTTTTTCCGGATGTTTTGTAATTGGATCATGATTTTTATATGTCCCTCAAGCGCCGGGCGTCGCCGTGCCGGCTCCTTGGCTGTCCTCGCTTATGCCTCCGCGTTACCGCTCCGGCAACGCTCCGGCGCGCGAGAAAGCGCTAGTCAGCCGCATGCGCGGCTTCCAAATTTATCCCCCTCAGGCGCCGGGCGGCGGGCTCCGCCCGCCTTGGCTTATCCTCACTTACCCTCCGATGCCCAAGGGCATCTCCGGCCGTTCCGGCGCGCTCAACGCGCTAGTCAGCCGCATGCGCGGCTTCCAAATTTATCCCCCTCAGACGCCGGGCGGCGGGCTCCGGTTTTATATGTCCACTCAAACACCGGGTGTCGGGTGGCGTTTTTCCAGGAGGCTTTTCGCCACCAGGGTCAGCAGGCCCAGCAGCGCCAGCAGCGATGCCAGGGCGAAGGCGCCCACCGTGTTGTAATCGTTATAAAAACGCTCCACCTGCTGCGGCAGGGTCATGGTCAGGCCCAGGATATGCCCCGAGACCATCGACACCGCCCCGAACTCGCCCATGGCGCGGGCGTTGCACAAGAGCACCCCGGTCAGCAGCCCCCAGCGCACGTTGGGCAGGGTAACGCGCCAGAAAATCCGCCAGCCCGGCGCGCCCAGCATCAGTGCCGCCTCCTCCTCTTCCGTGCCCTGCTCCTCCATCAGCGGGATCAACTCGCGGGCCACGAACGGCAGGGTGACGAACAGGGTGACCAGCACCATGCCCGGCAGGGCGAACATCACCTGCAGATCCCGCGCCGCCAGCCACGGCCCCAACCAGCCCTGCAAACCGAACAGCAGCAGGAAGATCAGGCCGGAAATCACCGGCGACACCGAAAAGGGCAGATCGATCAGCGTTACCACCAGGCTTTTGCCGGGAAAATCGAACTTGGCCACCGCCCAGGCCGCCGCCACCCCGAACAGCAGGTTCAAAGGCAGCACCAGGGCGGCCACCGTCAGGGTCAGGCCGATGGCCGACAGCGCCTCGGGATCGGCCAGGGCGCGGCCATAGGCCGCCACCCCGCGCGACAGCGCCGCCGCGAACACCGTCAGCAACGGCAGCAGCAGAAACAGGGTGAGAATGATCACCGCCAGCACGATCAGCAGGCGGCGCGGCCAGGGGGACCGGCGGGACGGCGCCATGGCTACACCCCCTCGCGGCGGCGGCGCTGCCAAAGCTGCGCCATATTCACCGCCAGCAGCAGCAGGAAGGCTCCGGTCAGCATCACCGCGGCGATGGCGGTGGCCCCGGCGATATCGAACTGCTCGACGCGGGTGGCGATGAGCAGCGGCGCGATTTCCGAAACCCCCGGCACATTGCCGGCAATGAAGATCACCGCGCCGTATTCCCCCAGGGCACGGGCGAAGGCCAGGGTGGCGCCGGTCAGAAGCGCCGGCAGGATCAGCGGCAGCACCACCCGCACCGCCACCTGCCACCGCCCGGCCCCCAGGCTGGCCGCCGCCTCTTCCGGCTCGGTGCCCAGATCCTGCAGCACCGGCTGCACGGTGCGCACCACGAAGGGCAGGCCGATGAAGGTCATGGCCGCCACCACCCCCAACCGGGTATAGGCCACGGCCACGCCCAGACGCAGCAGCGGCGCCCCCAAAAGTCCGTGCGGTCCGTAAAGGGTCGAAAGGGCGATGCCCGCCACCGCCGTCGGCAGGGCGAAGGGCAGATCCACCAGGGCATCCAGCAGACGGCGGCCGGGGAACGTGGTGCGCACCAGCACCCAGGCCACCACCAATCCGGCAACCGCATTGATCACAGCCGCCAGCAGCGCCCCACTGAAACTGAGGCCGTAGGCCGCCAGGGCGCGCGGCGCGAAGGCCACCCGGCAGAAGCCCGCCCACCCCAGCCCGGCGGCATGCAGAAACACTCCGGCCAGGGGCAACAGCACCACCAGGGCCAGCACCGCCAGACAGATCCCCAGCGACAGGGTGAAGCCGGGCAAAATCGTGCCGCGCGCCATCATCCGCGCTCCGCCGCCGTCAGGCGGTCGAAAAGGCCGCCCTCGGCGAAATGCCGCCGCCACAACGCCGTCCAGCCGCCCAGACTGTCTACCGTGAACAGCGTCATGGCGGGAAAGTCGGCGGCATGGGCGCGCAACACCGCCGCGTCGCGCGGACGGTAATGATTGCGGGCCACGATCTCCTGACCCTCGCGGCTGTAGAGATAGCCCAGATAGGCCTCGGCCAGGGTACGGGTGCCATGCCGCGCCGCCAGGCGGTCCACCACCGCCACCGGCGGTTCGGCCAGGATCGAGCGCGAGGGATAAACGATCTCCACCGCGTCGCCGCCGGTTTCGCCCCGGGCCAGAATGGCCTCGTTCTCCCAGGTCAGCAGCACATCGCCGACGCCACGGCGCAAAAAGGCCGCCGTGGCCCCGCGCGCCCCCGATTCCCACACCGGCACATGGCGCAGCCAGGCCCCCATGAACGCCTGCGCCCGCCCCGCGTCGCCGCCGCTGCGATGCAGGGCGTAGCCCCAGGCCGCCAGATAGGCCCAGCGCGCCCCGCCCGAGGTTTTCGGGCTGGCCGACATCACCACCACCCCGGAGCGGGCCAGGTCGTCCCAGTCGCGGATATGTTTGGGGTTGCCCTTGCGCACCAGGAACACCACCGTGGAACTGTAGGGCGCGGCGCCGTCGGCAAACCGCTGCCGCCAGCCGGGATCGACCAGACCGGCGCGGCTGGCGAGAACATCGATATCGCGGGGCTCGGCCAGGGTGACCACATCGGCGGGCAACCCTTCCAGCACCGCCAGCGCCTGACGCCCCGAGCCGCCGTGCGATTGCAAGATACGCACCGTCTGCCCGGTTTCGGCCCGCCAATGCCGGACGAAGGCGGCGTTGTAATCCCGGTAAAGCTCGCTGGTGGGATCGTAGCTGACATTGAGCAGCGTGGCGCCGGCCCAGGCCGGAACCGACAGCAGCAACAGCCCCCCCAGGGCCGCGATCAGGCGCAACGGCGTCATGACGCTCCATTAACATAAAAATTTGTGTTATATAAAATATACAACACTTAAATTATATTAATTCATCGATTTTACGATCTGTCCAGTAGATTTATAGGATCACCCCCGACATGATCTTTTTCCCACGCCACCGACTTGACGCCGACGGCGTTCCGCTGTTTGTTTGCCCGGTTGGATCGGGCGCCCCCTGACGGACAGGATCGCCCCGATCGGGATCTCCACCGAGGGTTCGACCATGTTGCTTTCGCGTTTCTCGCCCGCCGTGCTGGCCGCCGCCGTCGCCGCACCGCTGCTTTTCGCCTCGCCCGTTCTGGCCGCCGCCCAAAAGGTGGTGAAGATCACCGCCATCGTCGAACATCCGGCGCTGGACGCCTGCCGCAAGGGCGCGTTGGACGAACTGGCCGCCGAAGGCTTCGTGCCGGGCAAAAACCTGTCGGTGGAATTCCAGAGCGCCCAGGGCGATGTCGGCACCGCCGGTCAGATCGCCAAGACGTTCGTCGGCGACAGTCCCGACGTCATCGTCGCCATCGCCACCCCGTCGGCCCAGGCCGCGGTGGCCGCCGCGCACGGCACGGTGCCGGTGGTGTTCTCGGCGGTGTCCGACCCGGTGGGAGCCCGGCTGGTGAGCAATCTGGAGCATCCCGGCGCCAACGTCACCGGCGTGACCGACCGCCTGCCCTTGAAGCAGCATCTGGCGATGATGCGCCAGGTGTTGCCGCATCTGACCCGCCTGGGCGTGCTCTATAATCCCGGCGAAGCCAATTCGGTCAGCGAGGTGGCCCGCCTGAAGACCATCGCCGCCGCCCAGGGCATCACCGTGGTGGAAGGCCCCGCCCCCGACAGCAACAGCGTGCTGAGCGCCGCCCGCAGCCTGGCCGGCAAGGTGGACGCCTTCTACACCCCCACCGACAACACGGTGGTTTCGGCCCTGGAGGCGGTGGTCAAGGTGGGCATCGACACCCAACTGCCGGTGTTCGCCGGCGATACCGGCTCGGTGCCGCGCGGCGCCATCGCCGCCGTGGGCTTCGATTATTACGATGTCGGCCGTCAGACCGGCAAGATCGTGGCCCGCATCCTCAAAGGCGAAAAGCCCGGCGATATCGCCGTGGAAGGGGTGAACAAGACCAATCTGGCCCTCAATCCCGCCATGGCCGCCAGGATGGGCGTCACCTTCCCGCCCGCGCTGCTGAAGAGCGCCACCACCATCGTGAAGTGACGGCATGAGCAGCATCGCCTTTTTCGGCGCCATTGAATCCGGCCTGCTGTTCGGGCTGGTCACCCTCGGCGTCTTCATCAGCTTCCGCGTGCTGGATTTTCCCGATCTCACCGTGGACGGCAGCCTGCCGCTGGGGGCGGCGGTGGCCGCCACCCTCATCGTGCACGGGGTGCCTCCCGTCGTCGCCACCCTGGCCGCCATGCTGGCCGGGGCCGGGGCCGGGTTCGTCACCGCCTGGCTCAATGTGCGCCTGAAAATTCTTAACCTGCTGGCCAGCATTCTCACCATGATCGCGCTCTATTCGGTCAATCTGCGCATCATGGGCCGCCCCAACGTGGCGCTTTTGGGCGTGGACACCGTGTTCACCCCGGTGGAAAAGCTGCACCTGCCCTATTATCTCAGCGACCTCGTGCTCTATGCCGCCGTTTGCCTGGCCGCCACCCTGCTGCTGGTGTGGTTCCTGAACTCCCAGGTGGGACTGGCCATGCGCGCCACCGGCGCCAATGCCCGCATGGCCCGGGCCCAGGGCATCAACACCGACCGCATGACCCTGCTGGGCATGGCGGTCAGCAACGCCCTGGTGGCCCTGGCCGGCGCCCTCTTCGCCCAATCCCAGGGCGGGGCCGACGTTTCCATGGGCATCGGCGTCATCGTCACCGGCCTGGCCGCCGTCATCCTGGGCGAGGCCATCCTGCCCACCCGCACCATCTGGCTGGCCGCCCTGGCCTGCGTGGGCGGCTCCATTCTCTACCGCATGGCGGTGGCCCTGGCCCTCAACGCCTCGTTCATCGGCCTGCAGGCCCAGGATCTGAAACTGATCACCGCCGTGCTGGTGGCCCTGGCCATGACGGTGCCGTCCATGCGCGGCAAACTGCCGTTCCGCCGCGGAGGCAAGGCATGATTACCCTGGATCAGGTGCGGGTGACCTTCAATCCCGGCACCGCCATCGAAACCCGCGCCCTGCAAGGGCTCGATCTGCATATTCCCGAAGGACAGTTCGTCACCGTCATCGGCTCCAACGGCGCCGGGAAATCCACCCTGCTCGGCGTGCTGTCGGGCGAAACCCTGCCGCAGCAGGGCCTTGTCGCCATCGACGCCGAGGACGTGACCCGCTGGCCCACGCCCAAACGAGCCGGACTGGTGGCCCGCGTTTTCCAAGATCCCATGGCCGGCACCTGCGAGGCCCTGTCCATCGAGGAAAACATGGCCCTGGCCGCCGCGCGCGGCCATCGGCGCGGCCTGGGCCGCGCCGTGGCGCCGGCCCTGCGCGGCCTCTTCCGCGAACGTCTGGCCAGCCTGGGCCTGGGCCTGGAAAACCGCCTGAAGGAC
This sequence comes from Pseudomonadota bacterium, assembly GCA_021782815.1. GTDB lineage: Bacteria > Pseudomonadota > Alphaproteobacteria > Rhodospirillales > Magnetospirillaceae > JAJZGK01. Next base: position 1,300 of record JAJXUO010000067.1, on the reverse strand, counting down.
CGCATGGGCCTGTTGTCCGGCGGGCAGCGTCAGGCCATCACCCTGGTGATGGCCACCCTCAATCCCATGAAGATCCTGCTGCTGGACGAGCATACCGCCGCGCTGGACCCCAAAACCGCCGCCTTCGTCATGGAGCTGACCAACGACATCGTGCGCCGCTCCGCCCTCACCACCCTGATGGTCACCCACTCCATGCGTCAGGCCCTGGATTATGGCGACCGCACGGTAATGCTGCATGGCGGCAAGGTGGTGCTGGACGTGGCCGGCGACGACCGCAAGGGCTTGTCGGTGGAGGATCTGCTGCACATGTTCACCAAGGTGCGCGGCGAACAACTGGACGACGACGCCCTCATCCTGGGCTAACCCCGGCCCTGGCGGGACATCAAAAGAGGTCTACCTCAATGCTTACCCTTTCCTCGCAGGTCACCGGTCAGGGCGCGCCCCTGATCATTCTGCACGGCCTTTTCGGATCGGGGCGCAACTGGGGCAGCATCGCCCGGGCCCTGGGCGATCTGCGCGAGGTTCATGCCCTCGATCTGCGCAATCACGGCGCCTCGCCCTGGTCGGAGGCCATGGATTACCAGCTGATGGCCGAGGATGTGGCCGGCTACATGGCGGCGCGGGGCTGGGACGGCGCCGATATCCTCGGCCATTCCATGGGCGGCAAAACCGCCATGCAGCTGGCCCTGACCCAGCCGGAGCGGGTGCGGCGGCTGGTGGTGGTGGATATCGCCCCGGTCAGCTATATCCGCGAGAGCTTTCCCGAATATATCGACGCCATGCGCCGGGTGGATCTCGGCCGGATTTCGCGGCGCGCCGAGGTGGACGCCCTGCTCGCCCCCACCATCCACGATCCCTCCTTGCGCGCCTTCCTGCTGCAAAATCTGGTCAGCGAGCATGGCCGCTTCCACTGGCGCCTCAATCTGGCCGGCATCGCCCCCAATCTGCCCGCCATCATCGCCTTCCCCAACCATCACGATCCCTTCGGCGGCCCCACCACCTTCCTGGCCGGCGAGCGCTCCGACTATATCCGCCCGCGCGACGAGGAGGCCATGCGCCGCCTCTTCCCCCACAGCAAACTCATCGAAATCGGCCAGTCCGGCCACTGGCCGCACGCCGAACAGCCGGAACGCTTCCTGCATCTGGTCCGCCACGCCTTGGCATGACGCCCTCCCCCCCCTATAGTGGGACACATGGAACCGGCGCAGCCGGTGACTAGCGCATTGAGCGCGCCGGAACGGCCGGAGATGCCCATTTGGGCATCGGAGGGTAAGTGAGGACTAGCCAAGCTGGCGGGACG
>JAJXUO010000066.1 GCA_021782815.1 Pseudomonadota bacterium | reverse complement strand
TCGCCATGTCGGGCGGGGTGGATTCCTCGGCCACCGCCGCCCTGCTCAAGGAGCAGGGCTGGGAGGTGGTGGGGGTCACCATGCAGCTTTACGACCATGGCCAGGCCACCTGCCGCGCCAACAGTTGCTGCGCCGGCAAGGATATTCACGATGCCCGCCGCGTGGCCGATGCCCTGGGCATTGCCCATTATGTGGTGGATTACGAAAGCAGCTTCCTCGACGAGGTGATGGAGCGTTTCGCCGATTCCTATCTCAAGGGCGAAACGCCCATTCCCTGCATCCTCTGTAATCAGACGGTGAAATTCCGCGATCTGATGCGGGTGGCCAGGGATTTGGGAGCCGAGGCTTTGGCCACCGGCCATTACGTGCGCCGGGAAGAGGGGGGGGAAGGCCCCATTTTGCTGCGCGGCGCCGATCATGGCCGCGACCAGAGCTATTTTCTTTTCGCCACCACGCGCGAGCAGCTGGACTTTCTGCGCTTTCCCCTGGGCGGCATGGCCAGCAAGGACGAAACCCGGGCCATCGCCCAGCGCTTCGGCCTGCCGGTGGCCAGCAAGCCCGATAGCCAGGATATCTGCTTCGTGCCCGACGGCGACTATGCCGGCGTGGTCGAGCGCCTGCGCCCCGGCGCCGTGCGGCCGGGAGAGATCGTGCATGGCGGGGATGGCCGCGTGCTGGGCCGCCATCAGGGCATCATCCATTATACCGTGGGCCAGCGGCGCGGCCTGAACCTGGGCGGCGGCCCGCCGCTGTACGTGCTGCGCCTCGATGCGGAGCGGGATCAGGTCATCGTCGGCCCCCGGGAGGCCCTGGGCCGTTGCCGCATGGCCCTGCACGGCGTCAACTGGCTGGGCGACGGCGCGCCTGAGGCCGGACGCACGGTGCGCTGCCAGGTGAAAATCCGCTCGGCCCGCGCCCCCGCCGCCGCCACCCTGACCCTGGGCGAAACCCGCACGGCCGAGGTGGTGCTGGACCAGCCGGAAGAGGGCGTGGCCCCCGGCCAGGCCTGCGTGGCCTACGACGGCGAACGGGTTTTGGGCGGCGGCTGGATTTCGGCGCGGCTGCCGTGATTTCCCCTGTTGACAAGCCCCCGTCATCCCGCTAAAAAGCCGTCCTCGCGTTGCGGCGGAGTAGCTCAGCTGGTTAGAGCAGCGGAATCATAATCCGCGTGTCGGGGGTTCAAGTCCCTCCTCCGCTACCAATAAAAACCCCTGTCAGGTCAAGCGCCTGGCAGGGGTTTTGCGTTTTGTTCAAGAGGCTCCGCGGCTCAAGGCGGAGCAGATGGAGCCTTGGCCCCTTACCGTACCTTGCCAGATCGTCCCTGATACCAGCCGTAGCCCAGGCCGGTGGCCACCAGGGCGGACAGGCCGGCCCAGACCGGGGTGTAGCCGCCATGCAGGCGCAGCAGCAGGGCGCAGGCCAAGGGAGCGGCGGCGATGGCGATCTGGTTGATGGCCATGGCCAGGCCCAGGGCTTCGCCGATGCGGCTGGCGTCGGCGCGTTCGGCCACCCAGGTCAGCCATGGGGCGTACCAGCCGAAGGCGATGAAGCCCAGGCCGCCGGTGAGCAGTCCTCCCGCCAGGCCCGGCGGCCAGGCCGGCAGCACGGACAGGATCAGCAGCAGCGCCGTCATGCCGAACCCGGCGCCGAACACGATGGTTTTGCGGCCGCCCGCCACATGATCGCTGGCCGCCGCCAGTCCTAAACGGCCCAGGGTGCCGGCGGCTTGCAGAAGCAGCAGGGCCCGCGCCGCCTGGGCGAGGGGGTGATGGTAGCGGGCCATAAGGAACAGCATCCAATAAAGGCTGAGGGCGGTTTGCGCCGCCACCAGAACGCAACCGATGGCGGCGACCTGGCGAAACCCGGGGTCGCCGCCATAGGCGCGCCAGAGGGCGATCCAGCCGCGCCCCGATCGGGATGCGGCGGCAGCGGCGGCGGGGCGGTAGCTCAGCCCGAACAGCAGGGCGCAGGCCAGCATGGCGGTGGCCAGCCACAGCATGGCCCCGTTCCAGCCCTGTCCATCGATCAGCGGGGGAATGACGGCGGCGGCCACCGCGCCGCCCAGGGGGAGCGCGGCCTGGCGCACGCCCATGGCCAGGCCGCGCTGTCGGGCGGGGAACCATTGGAACACCGCCTTGCCGCCGGCCGGCTGGATGGGGGTGTAGCCCGCGCCGATCATCAGCATGATCAGGGCGGAGGACAGCGGGCCGCCGCAGGTGCCCAGCAGGCCCATGGCCAGCGCCAGAACCAGCAGGCCGCCGCTGATCAGGCGGCGTTCGCCAATGCGGTCGAGCCGTGGCGCCAGCAGGAACAGTCCGGCAATGGTGGCGCCGTTGGCGGTGGCGGCCAGCAGGCCGATATGGCTGTCGCTCAGGCCCCAGCGCAGTTTGGCGTAAGGCCCCCAGGCGCCGATGCCCAGGCTGGCCAGGGCCGCCGTCAGCTGTACGAGCGTGGTAATGCCGAGAACCCACCAGCGGTACAAGGCCGAGATTCCGATAGAAGGAGAAGCCGACGTCCGCCCCGACCATACCCAGGGCCGCCGCATCGGCGCAAGAGTCCCGGCGGGGCCGCTTGACCGGAGCTAATGTCCCGAGGGGTAATTTGCTGCTACGCTGCCGTCTTTCCCAGTGCGGGCGGCGGCATGTCTTTGCGCGTGATTCTGATCGATGATGAGCCGGAACGGGCCGCCGAGGTGTCGGCGGCGCTGCGCGCCGAGGGATTCACGGTGGTCGGGGTGCTGCCCACCGGCGCCGACGTGCCGCGGCAGGTGGCGGCGCTGCGGGCCGATATCATCGTGATCGATATCGCCAGCCCCGACCGCGATGTGCTGGAAAGCATGCGGCAGGTCAGTTTCGGGCAGGGGCGGCCGGTGGTGATGTTCGCCGAGGATGGCGCCCCCGAAACCATCCGCGCCGCCATCGAGGCCGGGGTTTCGGCCTATGTGGTGGATGGGTTGAAGCCCGAGCGGGTCAGGCCGGTGGTGGATGTGGCGATCGCCCGCTTCGCCCAGTTTCAGGCCTTGCGCAGCCAGTTGGATAAGGCGCGCTCCACCCTGGCCGAGCGCAAGCTGGTGGAGCGGGCCAAGGGCATTTTGATGCGCCGCCGCCGCTGCGACGAGGCGGAGGCCTATCGCCAGATGCGCAAAATGGCCATGGATCAGAAATCCAGGCTGGTGGATATCGCCAACAAGATTATCGAAGCCTCCGAGATTCTGGGGTAGGACCGATGCCGCACACATCCTTGAAGATCGGTTTCGTGCCTTTGTGCGACAGCGCGCCGCTGGTAGTGGCCAGGGAGCGCGGCTTTTTCGCCGAGCATGGGCTGGCCGTGGACCTGGCGCGGGAGCCTTCCTGGTCGAATCTCCGCGACAAGCTGGCCTGCGGTTTTCTCGATGCCGCGCAAATGCTGGCCACGATGCCGCTGGCCTGCGCGCTGGGGCTGGAAAACCTGCGGACGGATCTGGTGGCGCCGCTGGGCCTGAGTTGCGGCGGCAACGCCATCACCCTTGGCACGGGCTTGCTGGCGGGGCTGGATGGCGGCGCGCCGGCGGCACTGGCGGATCTGCCCGCGCCGCCGGTGCTGGCCATCCCCTATCCCTTTTCCACCCATCATTACGAACTGCGCTGCTGGCTGGCCGGGGCCGGGCTGGACCCCGAGCGCCAGGTGCGGCTGGTGGTGGTGCCGCCGCCGCAGATGGTGGCGCGGCTTTCGGCCGGTCAAATCGCCGGCTTTTGCGTCGGCGAGCCCTGGAACAGTCTGGCGGTCCATTTGGGGCTGGGGCGGGTGGTGGCGGCGGTGCGCGACTTTCTGCCCGAACGTCTGGAAAAGGTGCTGGCCCTGCGCCGGGATCGGCTGGAGGGCGGCGCGCCCTGCCTGGAGCCCCTGCTGCGGGCCGTGCTGGCGGCCTGCCGCTGGTGCGACGCGCCGGAACACCGCGATGAGGTGGCCGGGATCTTGAGCCAGCCGCCCTATCTCAATGCGCCCATCGAGGTGGTGCGGGCCGGACTGGAGCGCATCCGCTTCCATGGCGACATGCCGAACAGGCCGGATCCGGCCCAGGCGCTGTGGTATCTGGGGCAAATGGAGCGGGCGGGGCATGTGTCCGGCGCCATCGATAAGGCGGCTCTGGCCGCCCGGACCTATCGCCCCGATCTCTACGGCCGTTGCGTCGAGCGGCTGTAATTGCCTATTTTTTAATCTGAGATTAATAAGTAGGCAATTACTTGCGCCCCCGGAAGGGGGACATTTCCTCAACATATTGAAATTTATGGCGTCTGGCGTTTGGCATGCCATCTGCATAGGGGGCGGCAACGGTTCCCCCCATGCTCAATGGCGAGCAAACGGGGGTATGCATGGAACCCGCGCGGCAAAGGCGCCGCGCGGGGGAATGGAACAAAGGCGTTCCGCGATCCGAAGCCCGGGGCTTGTCCCCGCCGCTTCCGTATCGTGGAACGCCTTTTTGTTTTCTCGCAGCCCAAGGAGCGCGACATGGAAAAGAAAAGGCTGGTGGTGGTGGGCAACGGCATGGCCGGGATCCGCACCGTCGAGGAATTGCTGAAACTGGCCCCCGATCTTTACGACATCACGGTGTTCGGCGATGAGCCGCGGGTGAATTACAACCGCATCATGCTCTCGCCCATGCTGTCGGGCGAGAAGGGCTTCGCCGATATCGTGCTGAACGATGCCGAATGGTATGCCGCCAACGGGATCCATCTGCGCCTGGGCACCCGGGTGTCGGGGATCGACCGCGCCGCCCGGCGGATCATCACCGAAGGCGCCGAGCAGGTGCCTTACGATCGTCTGCTGCTGTCCACCGGCGCGCGTCCGGTCATTCTGCCGGTGCCGGGGGCGCATTTGCCGCAGGTGGTGTCGTTCCGCGATGCCGACGATGTGGCGCGGATGCTCGCGGTGGCCAGGCCGGGCGCCCGGGCCGTGGTCATCGGCGGCGGGTTGCTGGGGCTGGAGGCCGCCAACGGCCTGAACGCGCGGGGCATGCGGGTGACGGTGGTGCATCTGATGGAAACCCTGATGGAGCGGCAGCTCGATGCCGCCGCCGGCGCGCTGCTGCGCCAGGCCCTGGAGGCGCGCGGTATCCGTTTCCGCATGCGTGCCGTCACCGACAGCATTCTGGGGCGCGAGGCGGTGGAGGGCATCCGTTTCAAGGATGGGGCCGAGGACGAGGCCGATCTCATCGTCATGGCGGTGGGCATCCGTCCCAATACCGAACTGGCGGCCAACGGCGGCATCAAATGCGACCGCGGCATTCTGGTGGATGACCGGCTGCGCACCAGCGATCCGGCGGTGGTTTCGGTGGGGGAATGCGTACAGCATCGCGGCCAGTGCTACGGCCTGGTGGCGCCGCTGTTCGATATGGCCAAGGTGTGCGCCGCGGATCTGGCCGGTCTGGAAACCGCGCCTTACACCGGCACCGTTACCGCCACGCGCCTGAAGGTCACGGGCATCGAATTGTTCTCGGCCGGCGATTTCGTCGGCAATGCCGGCACCGAGGAGATCGTCTACAAGGACATTCGGGGCGGCATCTATAAAAAACTGGTGGTGGCGGGAGACAGGCTGGTGGGGGTCGTCCTCTACGGCGAAACCGGCGATGGTCCCTGGTATTTCGAGCAGATCCGCGCCGGTGCCGATATCGGGGCGCTGCGCCCCCGCCTGATTTTCGGGCAGGCCCATGCCTGCGGCCGGCAGGAGGGGGACGATATCGCCGCCATGTCCGACGACATGCAGGTTTGCGGCTGCAACGGCGTTTCCAAGGGCGCCATCGTCCGGGCCATCACCGAGAAGGGCCTGACCAGCCTGGACGAGGTCAAGGCCCACACCAAGGCCAGCGCCTCGTGCGGGCAATGCGCCGGCACGGTGCGCAAGATCCTGGCGGCCACCCTGGGCACCGAGGTGGTGGAGGCGGCGGCGCCGCCCATATGCGGCTGCAGCGCGCACGGGCATGACGCCGTGCGCAAAGCCATCGTGGAACGCGGTTTGACCTCGATCCCCCAGGTGATGGCGGCGCTGGGCTGGAAAACGGCGGATGGCTGCGCCAAATGCCGGCCGGCCCTGAACTATTACCTGCTGTGCGCCTGGCCCGGCGCCTATGCCGATCACCAGCCCTCGCGCCTCGTCAACGAGCGGGTGCACGCCAACATCCAGGCGGACGGCAGCTATTCGGTGGTGCCGCGCCTGTGGGGCGGGCTGACCTCGGCCAGGGAACTGCGGGCCATCGCCGACGTGGTGGACAAATTCCACATTCCCACCGTCAAGGTCACCGGCGGCCAGCGCATCGATCTTCTGGGGGTGGCCAAGGCGGATCTGCCGGCGGTGTGGGCCGACCTCAATGCCGCCGGCATGGTTTCGGGCCATGCCTATGCCAAGGGGCTGCGCACGGTGAAGACCTGCGTCGGCAAGGCGTGGTGCCGCTTCGGCACGCAAGACTCCACCGGCCTGGGCGTGCAACTGGAACGCATGACCTGGGGCGCCTGGACGCCGCACAAGGTCAAGATGGCCGTTTCGGGCTGTCCGCGCAATTGCGCCGAGGCCACCATCAAGGATTTCGCCGTGATCTGCACCGAAGCCGGATACGACCTGCTGGTGGGCGGCAACGGGGGCATGGAACTGCGCGGCACCGACCGGCTGTGCCAGGTGGCCACCGAGGCCGAGGTGCTCGAATATTGCGGCGCCTTCCTGCAGATCTACCGCGAGGAGGCCTGGTATCTGGAGCGCACGGCGGCCTGGATCGGACGGGTGGGCATCGAGACGGTCCGTGCCCGCGTGGTGGGCGATGCCGCCGTGCGGCGGGCGGCCCATGGCCGTTTTCTGGCCGCGCAGAAAACCGCCCAGGTCGATCCCTGGGCCGAGCGCGCCGCCCAGGCCCGCGACGCGCATGAATTCAATCGTCTTTGCCAGGTGGGGTGAGCCATGGGACCGCATTGGATCAACGTGGGGCGTGTCGAGGAGATTCCGCCGCTGGGGGCGCGGCTGATCGACAGCGGCCAAGGTCAGATCGCCGTGTTCAAGGCCGGGGACGGATCGCTGTTCGCCCTGCACAACGGCTGCCCGCACCGGCAGGGGCCGCTGTCGGAGGGGTTGGTGTCCGGCCATACGGTTACCTGCCCGTTGCACAACTGGGTGATCGATCTGGCCAGCGGCGAGGCCCGGGCTCCGGATAACGGCTGCACCCCCACCGTGCCGCTGAAGGTGGTGGACGGCACCATTCTGCTGCACCTGCCGGATCCCAGGGCGGTGGTTTCCGGCTGAGGCGCTCGGCTGCGGCGGCCCGTCACCCGCAGCGGGCGTATTCCCGCGCGGGATTTCCGAAAAACGTCATCGGAAGACCACAATTGGCGCTATAGTCTTTCGCAATGCAGCACGAATTTTAAGGAGTTCGTATGACCGAGCAGCCTTCCCCGCGTCGCCGTCCGTCCGCCGCTCCCACCGCTCCCGCCGCCGCGCCGGTGGCGCCGCCCGCCGATAAGCTCAATCCGGGCGCCTTCAAGCGCGCCCCGGCGCCGCGCCATCAGGAGCCGTGGAGCCGCTTCAACGAAACCGGTCTGGTGCCGCCCTTCACCGAAAGTACCGATCGCCTGATGCATGCCATGCAGGGCAAACTTACCGCCGGGCTGTCTCCGGCCTCGCTGTTGCTGTCCTATCTCGATTGGGCGGTGCATCTCGGCAATTCCGCCGGCAAGCTGTCCGAGGTGGGGCAGAACATTCTCAGCAAGTCGGTGCGCTTCGCCCTGTGGGCCCGTCATGCCGCCCAGGATCCCAACGCCGAGCCCTTCATCGAGCCGCTGCCGCAGGATACCCGGTTTTCCGGCGAGGCCTGGAAAAGCTATCCCTTCAACGTGATCTACCAGTCCTTCCTGCTGTCGGAGCAATGGTGGCACTACGCCACCACCGACGTGCGCGGCGTGTCGCGCCACCATCAGGATGTGGTGAGCTTCACCGCCCGCCAGCTGCTGGACATGGTGTCGCCCTCGAACAATCCGCTGACCAACCCGGAGGTGCTGAAAACCACCTGGGAGCAGGGCGGCCTCAATCTGTGGCGCGGCGCCATGAAATGGGCCGAGGATCTCGAGGCCAGCCTGTCGGGGCGGCCCGCCAAGGTTTCGGAGGAGTACCGCGTCGGCGAAACCATCGCCTGCTCGCCGGGCAAGGTGGTGTTCCGCAACCGCCTGATCGAGCTGATCCAGTACGCTCCGGCCACCGAAACCGTGCAGGCCGAGCCCATCCTCATCGTGCCGGCCTGGATCATGAAATATTATATCCTCGATCTCAGCCCGCATAATTCCATGGTGAAGTTCCTGGTGGAGCGCGGCTTCACGGTGTTCATGATCTCGTGGCGCAATCCCGGCCGCGAGGAACGCGATTTCAGCATGGAAGATTATATGCGCTTCGGGGTGATCGACAGCCTGAACGCCATTACCGCCATCACCGGCGGCGGCAAGATCCATACCTGCGGCTATTGCCTGGGCGGCACCCTGCTGTCCATCGCCGCCGCCACCCTGGCCCGCGACGGCGACGACCGCATCAAGAGCATGACCCTGCTGGCCGCCCAGACCGATTTCGAGGAAGCGGGCGAGATCATGCTGTTCATCGATGAAAGCCAGGTGACCTTCCTGGAAGACATGATGTGGGATCAGGGCTATCTCGACACCAGGCAGATGTCGGGGGCCTTCCAGCTTTTGCGCTCCAACGATCTCATCTGGTCGCGCATGCTGAAGGAATATGTGCTGGGCGAGCCGGAGTTCATGAACGATCTCATGGCCTGGAACGCCGATACCACCCGCATGCCCTACCGCATGCATTCGGAATATCTGCGCTATCTGTTCCTGGACAACGATCTCTCCAAGGGCCGCTATCAGGTGGACGGCCGGGCCATCGCGCTTTCCGATATCCGCGCCGATATCTGCGCCGTGGGCACCACCAAGGACCATATCGCCCCGTGGAAATCGGTGTTCAAGATCCACATCCTCACCGATTCCGATGTCACCTTCATCCTCACCGGCGGCGGCCACAATGCCGGGATCGTCAGCGAGCCGGGGCATAAGCACCGCTCCTACCAGATCGGCACCCATCACGATCTCGACCGCTATGTCGATCCCGATACCTGGGCGCAGCAAACGCCCCGGCACGAGGGCTCGTGGTGGCTGGCCTGGGCCGCGTGGCTGGAGGAACGCTGCGACGGCCGCACCGCGCCGCCGCCCCTGGGCAAGCGCGAGGCCGGCTATCCGCCGCTGGCCGAGGCCCCGGGCGAATACGTGCTGCAAAGCTGAGCGAATGCCGGAGCGGGGATCGCCCCGCTCCGGTCCCCTTATACCAAATTGCAGTGATCGGAACCGATCACTGCACCCTCATGCGCCGGGCGGGTTTCTCCGAAACCCTTGGCGTCGTGCCTGATGGCGCGCTTTGCCTCACCGCGCCATCAGGCGCGCGTCGCCTTGCTCCTAACCGGCGTCGCGATGAGTCAAACTCACCGCGACTTGGTATGAGGCGGTGTTTACTCCCGGGGCAGGGCCTTGACGGCGGCCCAGGCGATGGCCACCAGCATCAGCCACCAGGCCTGGGCCACGCCGAAGGCCTCGAAGGCGATGGCCAGGGCGGCCACCAGCAGGCCCGCCATCAGGCTGGCTTTTCCCTCCCGGTTGTTCACCACCTGATGCTGTACCAGGCTGTGCATGGCCAGGGCCACCAGTACGGCGCCGACGGCGCCCAGTTCCAGCCAGATCTGCAGGGCGGCGTTGTGGGTGTGCAGCGGCAGATACTGGCCGCTCCATTCATAGGGGAGCGGGCTCCACGGCACCGGGAAGCAGTGGTGGAAGGTATCGGTGCCGTGCGGGATGGAGCGGGCGGCATCGAAACCCCAGCCCAGAAACGGATGCAGGGCGATGTGGTGAATGGAGAACTGCCAGATCACCAGCCGGTGATAGAAGGACGGCGGGAAATGCGGGATATGCACCGCCACCGCCTGGGGATCGACCTTGTAAAGCAACAGCGGCATGGTCAGGATCACGAAAGGAATGCCGTAGGCCAGCAGGGCGTTGATCTGACGGGGAAAACGCCGGTGCAGGCTCCAGGCCAGCAGGCCGCACACCAGGCCGTTCAACGAACTGGAGCTGTGGGAGGCCAGCAGGGCCGTCACCAGCATCACCAGCATGGCCCCGGCCTGCAGCCGTCCGTGGCGCTGGCGCAGCACATGGGCCAGCACCGGCAGGGTGGTCATGCTGAGGATGACGGCGCCGTTCTTGCTGATGAAATGACGATGCAGCTCACCGCGAAAACTGTGCAGGGGTTCCAAGACGCCATCGGGGCTTTTCAGCGCCAGTCCCAACGCCACGCCGGCCAGCATCAGCACCACGGTGATGAGCCAGCCGCGCAGGTTGAGATCCGACAGGCGGCGGCGGTCCGCCTCGGTCCAGCCGGCGGCGGCGGCGGCCAGGCCCTGCCACAACAGGAACACCCCCAAAACCTGGGTGGTGCGCTCCAGACTGTTGGCGGGCACGATGGCCCACAGCGCGCTGACGGAGCATAAGAGCACCACGGCGCCGCTCCATGCCGCACCCGCCAGGCCGGGGAGGACCAGACGCCGCGCGGCCAGGGCCGCCAGCACGGCGGCCAGGGCGATCAGCACCGTGGCCTTGGTCATGATGGCGGCGATGGGCAGCAGGCAGAGGGACTGCAGAAGCAGAAGCAGCGGAGAGGTGGGCAAGGGCTGTTCCTTCGCGTGGTGGCGGCGGCAGGGGTAACACGATCACGGGGAGGCTGGCAATCCGGGGGTGTCCTTGCCGCCGTTCCAGCCGTTGCCCATGGTGAGCAGGCCGCCGTGATAATGCCGGCCCAGATAGAGGGTGTAGCGATCGGCCACCCGGCCGCCCCAATGCAGATCCACCTGGCCCAGGAGGGTCACTTGATCGAAATAGGGCGGCATGTCGCGCAGCACGCCGTCGTCCTTGCTCTGGGTGATGATGATGGCGTCGCGGCCCTTCAGGGCCGCCACCTGGGCGGCGCTGTAATAGCTGGGGCGGATATGCCCTTCCAGGAACACCGGCGGATGCCCCGGCAGGTGGAACGACAGCGGGCCGGTGGGCTCGTGCTTCGGCGTGAGCAGGAAGGCGCCGGGATGGAGCAGGCGCTGGGCTTCCACCGCCCGCGCCAGTTCGCTCCAGCCGCCCAGCCGCTTCAAGGGATCGATCCTGACGGGCAGGGGCAGCAGCGCGGTGGCGGCCTGGAACAGCACCAACAGGCTGAGGGCAAGACCCAGCAGCGGCGCCGCCAGGAACAGGCGCCGCCATAGCGGCCGGCGCAGGCCGCAGCCCGCTCCCGCCGTGGCGATGACGCCGCTAAGGTAGGCCGGGCCGTCCCAGTGGGCCTGCACCAGGCCGTCCAGGGAATGCTGGGCGAAGAACAGGATGATGGGCAGCGAGGTGGCGCCCAGCAGGAACCATTCCGGCCGCCGTTCGCGCCAGCCGCGCCACAGGGCCCAGCCCATGCCCCACAGGCAGAAGCCGAACAGAAGCGGCGTGACCAGGCCGATCTGGCTGCCCAGGAAGGCGCCCAGATTGGCCAGGGCGTGGGTTGCCTGCGGCGGCGTGTCGAAAGCGTGGTCCAACTGCTTGTGGAACGAGGCGAAGCCGTTTTGGGCGTTCCAGATCCACAAGGGCAGGGTGCAGACGGCGGCCAGCAGCGCCGCGCCCAGGGTGACGGGGCGGCGCCACCACACCCGTAGCGGCGCGAACAGCAGGAAGGTCAGGACGAGGCCGGGCAGGATCAGGGCGATGGTGTATTTGCTGATGGCCCCCAGGCCCAGGGCCAGCCCGGTCAACAGCACGAAACGGGCGTCCCCCTCCAGGATCACCTTGAGCGCCGCCCACAGGGCCAGGGCCCAGAACACCAGCAGCGGCGTATCGGGGGTGACCACCACCCCGGCGGAATTGAACAGCACCGAGGCGTTGAGCCACAAGGCCGCCCAGGCGGCGACGCGGCGCGAGCGGAACACCAGCCGGGCGCTGTCCCACACCAGAATCGTGGTGGCGAGGCCGCCCAGCAGGGCCGGCAGCCGCACGCCGAAACTGCTTTCCCCCGCCAGCCTCACCCCGGCCCAGATCCAGGCGGCCACCATGGCCGGATGGTCGAAATAGGATAGCTGCAGCGGGTGGATCCAATGCCAGTAATAGGCCTCGTCGGACGAGAGATCGGCCAGATGGGCGGTGAGGGCCCGCAGCAGCAGCAGGGCCAGCACGGTGATCAGCACGCGCCGCTCCAGGCGGCGGTCGGCGGAGGTGGGAGGTAGGGAAATGATCATGGGGGCGGGCTTGCCACGATGACCGGGGCTTGTCAACCATGCAGGGCGGGGCGGCCAGGGTGATCGCATTTGCGCCCACCCTGGATTCTTTATTGTCCACTCAGGCGCCGGGCGCTGGCGTGCCGCCAGCTTGGCTATCCTCAACGGGCTAGTTGTGATCACCCTGGCGGGGCGGCCAGGGTAATTGGGTGAACGCGCGATCGGTGTTCGTTTGCAAGGGGATTTTCGCCGCGTTGGCGCACCCTCGCAAAACGTAAATTAATGTTTGCGCTTCAAAAATATTCCGGACGCCGCCGCGGGATGTGTGATAATGCCGGCCGCAAATTGGATGTTTGTCCGTGGAAGATCAGGCCGTATGAAGAAAATTTTCGTCCCCGTCGTCTCCTGGCTGGAGGCCGGCGGTGTGTGGCTGGTCGAGCGTGGACTTGGTTGCTTATCCCTCTCCACGGCATCGCGGTTCGGCGGCTGGCTGCTGCGCACGGTGGGGGCGCGCCTGGGGGCGGACCGCACGGCCCGGCGCAATCTGGCCCGCTGTTTTTCCCCGGCCGAGGTCGAGGCCCTGGTGCCGGCGGTATGGGATAATCTGGGCCGCACCTTTTTCGAATATCCCCATCTCTCCCGGCTTTTGCGCGAGGATCGGGTGGAGTATGTCGGGCTCGAGCATCTGCGGGCGGCGGCGGCGGCGGGGCGGGGCGGCGTGCTGGCCTCGGCCCATCTCGGCAATTGGGAGGTGGTTCCCTTCATGGCCGAAAAGGCCGGGATCGAGGCGGCGGTGATGTTCCGCGCCCCCAACAATCCCAAGGTGGCGGCGGTGCTGGCGCGCTGCCGCAGCCATGCCGAAAAGATCACCTTCATCGCCAAAAGCACCCGCGGCACCAAGGAGGCCTTCTCGTTCCTGGCCGCCCGCAAATTCGTCGGCCTGCTGATCGATCACCGCTACAACCGGGGCATCGACGTGGAGTTCCTGGGCGGCACCGCGCGCATCGCCCCCACGGCGGCGCTGATGGCCTTGCGCTTCCGCTGCCCCATCCTGCCGGTGCGGGTGGAGCGGTTGCCCGATTGCCGCATGCGGGTGACCGTTTATCCGCCGCTGGCGCTGGATTACGATCAGCCCAAGGAGGAGTTCGTCGCCACCGCCATGCAGCAGGCCATGGACGTGGTGGCGGGCTGGGTGCGCGCCGCACCGGAGCAATGGTTCTGGATGCAGAAACTGTGGGGGTGATCGCCAGGGTCACCTCAGTGAACGCGCGATCGTTGTTCGTTTGTACGGGATTTTCGCCGCGTTGGCGCACCCTCGCGCCCGCGCAACCGTTTGCGCGCAAGCCAAGCTGGCGGCACGCCAGCGCCCGGCGCCTGAGCGGACATGTGAAAACCAGGGCAATCGGCTTCGCCCGATTGCCCTGGGGTGATAGCGGTTGAACGCCGTCGCGGCGCGGGGTAGTGTCCGGGGGCCATGACCATCAGCCAGATTCTCGCCCCCTATGCCTGTCGTCCGGAGCAAAGCCGGGGGCGGCGCTTTGCCGAGGCCGAGAGTGTGACCCGATCGCCCTTTCAGCGCGACCGCGACCGCATCATTCATTCGGAAGCCTTCCGCCGCCTGAAATACAAGACCCAGGTTTTCGTTTATCACGACGGCGACAATTTCCGCACCCGCCTCACTCACAGCCTGGAAGTGAGCCAGATCGCCCGTTCCATCTGCCGGGTGCTGGGCCTGAACGAGGATCTGGCCGAGGCCCTGGCCCTGGCCCACGATCTCGGCCACACCCCCTTCGGCCATGCCGGCGAGGACGCCTTGCAGGAAATGACCGCCGACGTGGGCGGCTTCGATCACAACGCCCAGTCCTTGCGCATCGTCACCAAGCTGGAAAAACGCTATTACCAGTTCGACGGCCTGAATCTCACCTGGGAAACCCTGGAGGGGCTGGTCAAGCATAACGGCCCGCTCACCGGTTTTCCCGGCGCCCGGCCGCTGCCGCTGGCCATTCAGAGCTACGACGCCAAGGCGGCGCTGGAGCTGCACACCTATGCCAGCGCCGAGGCCCAGGTGGCGGCCCTGTCCGACGATATCGCCTACAACAACCACGATATCGACGACGGCCTGCGCGCCGGGCTGTTCTCCATCGCCGATCTGGCCGAGGTGCCGCTGGTGGGGCCGGTGTTCGCCGAGGTCAAGGCCGAGTATCCCGATATCGCCCCCTCGGTGCATATCCACGAGGCGGTGCGCCGCCTCATCGGCCTGATGGTGCAGGATCTCATCGATGAAACCCGCCGCCGCCTGGCCGAACACGCCCCGCAAAGCCCCGACGCGGTGCGGGCCCTGGGGCGGCCGCTGGTGGCCTTTTCCGACGCCATGCGCGCCAACGACCGGGCGTTGAAACATTTTCTCTTCGACCACATGTACCGCCATTATAAGGTCAATCGTATGACCTCGAAGGCCCGGCGGGTGGTCAAGGATCTTTATGCCCTGCTGCTGCGCGAGCCGGGATGCCTGCCGCCGGAATGGCAGCAATGCTGCGACGGCCGGGACCAGCCGGGTACGGCTCGTGCCGTGGCCGACTATATCGCCAGCCTCACCGACCGCTCGGCCCTGGACGAGCATCGCCGTTTGTTTGACATGCAAGAGACACCATGAATCTGTTCAAGACTTACCGCGCCGAGATTCTGTCCGCCCTCGATCGTCTGGTCGCCGCCGGGGCGCTTCCCGCCGGCCTCGATACCGCCAAGGTCACGGCCGAACCCCCGCGCGAGGCCGCGCACGGCGATATCTCCACCAATGCCGCCATGGTGCTGTCCAAGGCCGCCGGTCTGAAGCCGCGCGATCTGGCCGAACGTCTGGCCGATGAGCTGCGGGGCCTGGCCTCGGTGCAGGCGGTGGAGGTGGCCGGGCCCGGCTTCCTCAATCTGCGTCTGGCCGACAGCGTGTGGGCCGGGCAGCTGGCGGGCATCCTGCGGGCCGGCACCGCCTACGGCGCCTCGGACATGGGGCGGGGGCAGCGCGTCAATGTGGAATATGTGTCGGCCAATCCCACCGGCCCCATGCATGTGGGCCATGCCCGCGGCGCCGTGGTGGGCGATGCCCTGGCCGGGCTTCTGGAAAAGGCCGGCTACGAGGTCAGCCGCGAATATTACATCAACGATGCCGGCGCCCAGGTGGACGTGCTGGCCCGCTCGGCGCATCTGCGCTACCGCGAGGCCCTGGGCGAGAGCATCGGCGCCATTCCCGAGGGGCTTTATCCGGGCGAGTATCTGATCGCCGTGGGCAAGGCGCTGGCCGAAGCCGACGGCGCCAAATGGCGGGCCTGCCCCGAGGCCGAGTGGCTGCCGCATTTCCGCCGCACCGCCATCGAGGCCATGATGGGCCTGATCCGCGACGATCTGGCCGCCCTGGGCGTCAAGCACGCCGTCTTCACCTCGGAACGCGCCCTGGTGGAGGGCGGCAAGGTGCAGGCGGCGCTGGATTATCTGGACGGGCTCGGCCTGATCTATCAGGGCGTGCTGGAGCCGCCGAAGGGCAAAACCCCCGACGATTGGGAACCCCGGCCGCAAACCCTGTTCAAGGCCCAGGCCTTCGGCGACGATGTGGACCGCCCGCTGAAGAAGTCGGACGGCTCCTGGACCTATTTCGCCTCGGATATCGCCTATCACCTCGATAAATACCGCCGGGGCTTTGCCCGCATGATCGACGTGTGGGGCGCCGATCACGGCGGCTACGTCAAGCGCATGCAGGCGGCGGTGAAGGCCATGACCGGGGGCAAGGGCGAACTGGACGTCAAGCTCTGCCAGATGGTCAATCTGCTGAAGGACGGCGAGCCCTACAAGATGTCGAAGCGGGCCGGCACCTTCGTCACCCTGCGCGACGTGGTGGACGAGGTGGGCAAGGACGTGGTCCGCTTCATCATGCTCACCCGCAAGAACGACGCCCAGCTGGAATTCGATCTGGTGAAGGTGCTGGAGCAGTCGCGCGACAATCCGGTGTTCTATGTGCAGTACGCCCATGCCCGCGCCCATTCGGTGCTGCGCCACGGCGCGGCCCTTTACGCGGGCGCCGATCTTTCGGGCCCGGCCCTGGCGGATGCCGGGCTGCAGCGCCTGAACGATCCCGCCGAACTGGCGGTGATCCGCCAGATGGCGGCCTGGCCGCGCCTGGTGGAAGGAGCGGCCGAGGCGCACGAGCCGCACCGCGTGGCCTTCTATCTCTACGATCTTGCCGCCGCCTTCCATGGCCTGTGGAACAAGGGCAAGGACGATGTGTCGCTGCGTTTCCTGGTGGAGGGGGATGAGGCGTTGTCCCT
Organism: Pseudomonadota bacterium; assembly: GCA_021782815.1. GTDB lineage: Bacteria > Pseudomonadota > Alphaproteobacteria > Rhodospirillales > Magnetospirillaceae > JAJZGK01. Next base: position 540 of record JAJXUO010000066.1, on the reverse strand, counting down.
GGCCCGCCTGGCCCTGGTGCGGGCCGTTGCCCTGGTGATCGCTTCCGGCCTCGCGGTGTTCGGGGTCGAGCCGGTTGAGGAGATGAGGTAAATGCCTTTCCGTCCAGACAACGAGCGGGTCGACCGCGAAATCCTGGATATCATTCCGGAACGCTACGACGACGATCCGGACAGCCACTATGCCCGCCGCACGGCCCATACCCGGCTGATCCTGACGGTGGCCCTGGCCTTTCTCGCCCTGGCGGCGGTGGGGGTGGCGGCGCGCCATCTGTTCTTCGCCGCCGGGCCCACCGCCCAGGTGCAGACCACGGCCAACGGCGTGCCCCTGATCACCGCCGACAACGGCCCCATCAAAACCCAGCCGCCGCCCGATGAACGCGGCGGCATGGTGGTGCCCAACCGCGACAAGCTGATCTACAACCAGATCGGTTCCAATCCGCCGTCGCCGGGATCGGAACGGCTGCTGCCGCCGCCCGACGCGCCGCAGGCGCCGCCGGCCGCCGCCGCCGGTCAGACGTCGCCGCCGCCTTCTTCGGCGGC
>JAJXUO010000012.1 GCA_021782815.1 Pseudomonadota bacterium | reverse complement strand
GCACCCCCGCCCCTCCCGGCGCCGGAGCGCCGCCGCCGGGGCCGCCCGCCGCCGCCCCGCCGCCGCCCGGAGGCGGGCGCAGGGCCTCGATGGCCTCGGCCGGACTGGGCAGATCGGCGGCATAGGCCAGACGCACCAGCACCATTTCGGCGGCCTGCAGCGGCGCCGGGGCCGCCCGCACCTCGCCCAGGCCCTTCAGCAGCATCTGCCAGACGCGGGTGAGCACCGCCATGGACAGGGCCGACGCCATGGCGCCGCCGCGCACCCGCTCGGTTTCCGACACGGCGGGACCGGCGGCGCTGTCGGGCGCCAGTTTCAGGCGGGTCAGCCAGTGGGTCAGCTCCAGCATATCCTGCACGATCACCGCCGGATCGGCGCCCACGGCATATTGTTCGTCCATCTGGGCCAGGGCCGTGGCGATATCGCCCTGCATCACCGCGTCGAACAGATCGAAGACCCGGGCGCGGTCGGCCAGGCCCAGCATGTCGCGCACCTGGGCCTCGTCCACCCGCCCGGCGCCATGGGCGATGGCCTGATCCAGCAGCGACAGGCCATCGCGCACCGAGCCGTCGGCGGCACGGCAGATCATGGCCAGGGCGGACGCGTCGATCTCGGCCCCCTCCTGGGCGGCGATGGCGGAAAAATGCCGTTCCAGCACCTCCATCTCGACGCGGCGCAGATCGAAGCGCTGGCAGCGCGACAGCACGGTGACCGGGATCTTGCGGATCTCGGTGGTGGCGAAGATGAACTTCACATGCTCGGGCGGCTCCTCCAGCGTTTTCAGGAGGGCGTTGAAGGCCGCCGTGGACAGCATGTGCACTTCGTCGATGATATAGATCTTGAAGCGGGCCGAGGTGGGGCGGTAACGCACGCCGTCGATGATTTCGCGGATGTCGTTGACGCCGGTGCGGCTGGCGGCATCCATCTCCATCACGTCCACATGCCGGTCCTCGGCGATGGCGCGGCAATGCTCGCACTGGCCGCAGGGCGAAACCGTGGGGCCGCCCCGGCCGTCGGGACCGATGCAGTTCAGGGCGCGGGCGATGATGCGGGCGGTGGTGGTCTTGCCCACGCCGCGCACGCCGGTCAGCACGAAGGCGTGGGCCAGGCGGCCCGAGGCGATGGCGTTGCTGAGGGTGCGCACCAGGGCATCCTGGCCGATCAGCCCGGCGAAATCGGTGGGCCGGTATTTGCGGGCCAGAACTCGGTAAGGGGTGGCGGCTGCCGCGTCGGTCATCTCGCCCACTGCGCTGGATGGAGGTGGGAGACTGGACATCGACCCGAATCGAATATCGTTACGGCTGCTTCCTTCCGGACCTGACCGGGTTGGCGACGGACCCGTCCGCGCCAGCCTCCCGCCGCGACTATCGGGGGGAGCGGGTGAAAAGGCAAGCGCTTTTGACGCCATCTTCCCGCCGGAGGTTATTGGGCCTATGGTGATGGCGGTGGGGATGCAGCGGATCTTGGCATGACGGACAGTGAAGAGAAAACGGAACGGATCGGCCGCGAACTGTTCCGCCAGATGATGGCGCAAACCAATTTTTCGCTGATCAGCGGCCTGATCGGCGCGCTGCTGGTGGCCTATGCCTGCCGGACAGAGGACAATGGCGCCGCCACCGCCCTGTGGTTCGGCGGCGTGGCCCTGGCCTCGGGCCTGCGCTATGTGGTGATCGCGCGGGCCCGCCGCCGCTTCGACAGCCATCCCCCCGCCGCCCGCCGCCGCGCCGTCCTCGCCGCCAGCACCGCCCTGACCGGCGTGGCCTGGGGGGCCGGCGCCCTGCTGATCCCCACCGCCCCCACCTGGGGGCTGTTCCTGATCATCACCACCCTGCAGATTTTCGTCATGGCGCAGGCCACCTCGGTGTTCAGCAGCCAGATGCCCGCCGTTCTGGGCTTCGCCCTGCCCGCCGTGCTGCCGGTGGCCCTGGCCCTGCTGGCCCGTCATCAGACCACCGACAGCCTCCTGGCGGTCTATTTCACGGTGTTCACCCTGCTGATGCTGCGGGTGGCCCTGGGCAACAACCGCCGTGCCCGCGCCGATCTGGCCGCCCGCTACGAGCGCGACGACATGATCGCCGAACTGGAGCGGGCCCGCGCCCGCGCCGAGGCGGCCAGCCGCGCCAAATCCGATTTCCTGGCCACCATGAGCCACGAGATCCGCACCCCCATGCACGGCATCCTGGGGCTGGCCACCCTGATGCTGGACCGCCCGCTGCCGCCCGACACCCGCCAGGATCTGGACATGCTGCAAGGCTCGGGCCGGGCCCTGTTGACCATCCTCGACGATATTCTGGATTTTTCCAAACTGGAGGCCGGACGGATCGCCTTTGAGGACAAACCCTTCTTCCTGCCCCGGCTGCTGGCCGACGTGGCCGCCCTGTGGCGCCCCCAGGCCGAGAGCAAGGGTTTGTCCTTCACCGTGGAGCGGGATCCCGCCCTGCCGCCCTGGCGGCACGGCGATGCCGGACGCCTGCGCCAGGTTTTGCTGAATCTTCTGGGCAATGCCGTGAAATTCACCGCGCGGGGCGGCATCGCCCTGCGGGTGGAAGCGGCGCCGGACCTGGACGGCCCCGGCCTGCTGTTTTCCATCGAGGACAGCGGCATCGGCATCGATCCGGCGGCGCAGGCCCACCTGTTCGAAGCCTTTCAACAGGGCGATGCCGGCATCGCCCGCCGCTACGGCGGCACCGGGCTGGGCCTGGCCATCTGCAAGCGCCTGGTGGAGGCCCAGGGCGGACGCATCACGGTGGACAGCACCCCCGGCCAGGGCAGCCGTTTCCGGGTGTGTCTGCCCCTTTCCCCCGCCGCGCCGGAGGAGGAGGAGGCCGCGCCGCCCGCGGCCGCCCTGCCGCCGCTGCGCCTGCTGGTGGCCGAGGACAATCCCATCAATCAGAAGGTGGTGCTGGGCCTCTTGGCGCAGGGGCGGCATCAGGTGCGGCTGGTGGCGGATGGCCGCGCCGCGGTGGACGCCGCCGCCGAGGGCGGCTTCGATCTTGTGCTCATGGATATGCAGATGCCGGATATGGACGGCCTGGCGGCAACCCGCGCCATCCGCCGCCTGCCGGGCGCGGCGGGCCGCGTGCCCATTCTGGCCCTGACCGCCAACGCCATGGCCGAGGATGCCTTGCGCTGCCGCGAGGCCGGCATGGACGGCCACATCGCCAAACCGGTGGAGCCCCGGGATCTCGCCGCCGCCATGGCCCAACTGCTGCCGGCGGCGCGGCGCGAGGCCGCCCCCGCCCTGGCGGCGCATCTGCCGCCCGAGACCCTGCGCGAGCTGACGGCGCTGGCGTTGCGCCGGGGCGAAGCGTGCGTGACCCGGTTGCGGGCCCTGACCGCCGCAGGAGCGCTGCGCGAGATCCAGGCCCAGGCCCACGACCTCAAAGGCACCATGGTTTATGTGGAGGCCGCCGCGTTGACGGAACTGGCCGCCGCCATCGCCGCCGCCGCCCAGGCCGGGGACGAACGGCAAACCCGCGCCCTGCTGCCCGCCCTGCCCGCTTTGTGGGAGGAAACCGCCGCCCGGCTGTCGCTCAGTTAACCGAATTGCGGTGATCGGAACCGATCACCTCACCCTCATGCGCCGGGCGGGTTTCTCCGGAACCCTTGGCGTCGCGATGAGTCAAACTCATCGCGACCTGGTCTTGGATGTGAAACAGACTCTAATGCCCGCCGCCAGCGGCGGCGGCGGGGTCCACCTTGCGCACGAAGGGCATAAGGAGCAGGGCCAGCACGAACACCGAGGCCATCATCAGCAGCACGTCGTCGAAGGTCAGCACCAGGGACTGGCGCATCAGCCGCTGTTCGATCAGGGCGCGGGCGGCGCCCACGGCGTCGGTGGCGAAGCGGGAATCGAAGCGGTCGGAGAGGGCGTTCAACTGATCCTGCACCACGGCGCGGGCGGCGGTGATGCGCTCGGCCAGGCGCAGATGGTGCAGGGCGTTGCGGCTGACGATCTCGTTGTTGATGACGGCCAGGCCGATGGCGCCGCCCAGATTGCGCATGAGATTGTAAAGACCGCTGGCGTTCTGCACCTCCTCGTGCGGCAGGGTGCCCAGCGATAACTGGTTGATGGGCAGGAAGCACAGCATCAGGGCCATGCCGCGCACCGCCTGCGGCAGAAACATGTCCCAATAGCCCCACTCGGCGGTGATGGCGCTGTTGAGGTAAAGGCCGCCGCCGAAACAGGCCAGCCCCATCCCCAGCATCAGGCGCGGATCCATCTTCTTCACCAGGATGCCGGCCAGCGGCGCCGACAGGAACTGGAAGATGCCGGTGACCATCATGGTCAGGCCGATTTCCAGCGAATCATATTGCTTCACCTCGTCGAGGAACAACGGGATGACGTAGACCGACCCGTAAAGGCCGATGCCGAGGATGAAGCTGAAGCAGCAGCCGATGAGAAAATTGCGGTCCTTGAAGGCGCGCAGATCCACCACCGGATGCGCCACCGTCAGCTCGCGCCACAGCAGCAGCAGGAAGCTGGTGCCGGAAATCAGCGCCACGGTGGTGATGGTGCGGTCGGAGAACCAGTCGTTGCGGGTGCCTTCCTCCAGCACATATTCGAGGCAGCCGAGAAAACCGGCCACGAACAGGATGCCCCAGCCGTCGAAACCCTTCAGCATCTCCCAGCGCGGCCCCTCGCCGCGCACGAACAGGAACACCATCAGGGTCACGAACAGGCCCGGCCCCACATTGATGAGGAACAGCCAGTGCCAGGTCAGGCTTTGCGTCAGCCAGCCGCCCAGGGTGGGGCCGATGGTGGGGGCCATGGTGGCGGTCAGCCCCACCAGCACCGAAACCATGGCCTGCTGGCGCTGCGGGAACAGCATGAAGCTGGTGGCGAACACCGTGGGGATCATCGCTCCGCCCAGAAAGCCCTGCAGGGCGCGGAACACGATCATGGAATTGATGTCCCAGGCGAAGGCGCAGGCGGCGCTCATCACCGTGAAGGTGATGCAGGAGGCCAGGAACAGCGTGCGGGTGGACAGCAGCCGGGCCAGCCATCCCGACAGCGGGATCATGATGACCTCGGCGATGAGATAGGCCGTCTGCACCCAGGAAACCTCGTCGGACCCGGCGCTGACGCCGGCCTGGATCTGCGACAGCGAGCTGGAAACGATCTGAATATCGAGGATGGCCATGAACATGCCCACCACCATGGACATGAAGCCAATCCAGTCGCGTCCAGAGACCACCCGTTCGGCGGGGTGCTTGGGGGTGAGGGGAACGGGGGTCTCTGGACGGACCTCGGGAGCGGTGGACATGGCCCTAGGGCGCCCCGTCGGCCAGCTTGGGAGCATCTCCCGCGCTGGCGACGGCACGTCCATGGGTATCCACCGTCACGACCGCGCTCATGCCCGGGCGGAGCTTACCCGCCAGGGCACGGCCGGGATCGAGAAGGATCTTGACCGGAATACGCTGCACCACCTTGGTGAAATTGCCGGTGGCGTTATCGGGGGGCAGCAGGCTGAAATCGGCGCCGCTGGCCGGCGACAGACTCTCGACGCGGCCTTCGATCTCCTGGCCGGGAAAGGCGTCGATACTGACGCTGACCGGCTGGCCGGGCCGCATATGGGCGATCTGGGTTTCCTTGAAATTGGCCTCCACCCACACATGGGCCAGCGGCACCACCGAGAGCAACGGCGTGCCGGGGCGGACATATTCCCCCACCTCGACGCCGCGGTTGCCCACCACGCCGTCCACCGGCGCCGTGACCACGGTATGGGCCAGATCGAGACGGGCGGCCTCGAGCTGGGCGCGGGCCTGGTCGAGCTGGGCCTGATCCATGGCGTGCTCGCTGTCGAGCACGGCGAATTCGCGGCGGCTGGCCTGGGCGGTGGCCTCGGCGGCGCGCATGGCGGCCGAGGCTTTCAGGCTGTCGGCCTGATGCGTATCGAGCATCTGACGGCTGACGAACGCGTCGCGCACCAGGGCGCGGCTGCGGGCCAGATCGGCGCGCGAGCGCACCACCTCGGCCGAGGCGCTGCCCACCCGGGCCTCCGCCGCCGAAACGTTGGAGTGCTGCAAGGCGATGCGGGCCTCGAGATTGGCCAGGGCCGCCTCGCGCGCCGCCACCAGGGCCTGCATCTCCTCGACCCGGGCGCGGTAGTCGCGGTCGTCGATGCGCAGCAAAAGCTGCCCCTTGCGCACATGCTGATTGTCGGTCACCGCCAGTTCGGCCACATGGCCGCCCACCTTGGGGCTGATGGAGGTGATGTCGCTTTTCAGGTAGGCGTCGTCGGTATCCTCGTGAAAGCGCCAATTGGTCAGCCACTCATAGCCGGTGACCGCCAGGGCCAAAGCCACGGCGGTGCCGACAAAGATGAGTGCTTTGCGCTTGGTCATGGCATACTTTCCCGTATGAACCCGGTTGAAAAACTAAACTGAACGGTTTAGTAAATAGCAGTGTCCCGCAGAGAGGTCAAGAATGTCGCGCCCAAAAAAAATCGATTGCTGCACCGGCCAGCCCGCCACCAGCAAACAGGAGGCGATTCTGGCCGCGGCGCAGACGGTTTTCCTGGAAAGCGGCTATGCCGCCGCCAGCATGGACGCGGTGGCGGCCCTGGCCAATGTCTCGAAGGCCACCATCTACGCCCACTTCTCCAGCAAGCGGGCCCTGTTCGAAGAGATGATCGGCGCCCGCTGCTCGGTGGCCTTCGCGCCGCTGCCCCTGCCGGAATGCTATTCCGACGCCCGTCAGGCCCTTTATGAAATGGCCGAACATTTCGTCTCGCTGCTGATGGCGCCCGAGGCCCTGGCCCTGCACCGGGTGATCATGGGGGAAAGCCCGCGCCTGCCGGAAGTGGGCGAGGCCTTCTACAGCGTCGGGCCGGTGCGCGCCATCCAGCGCCTGACCGCCCTGCTGTCCGATCTGGCCCGGCGCGGCCTGCTGGCCCTCGATGAGGCCGAGATGCCCCTGGCCATCGATCTGTTCACCGGCATGCTGAAGGGCGACATGCATTTGCGCGCCGTGCTCGGCGTGCCGCCCAAGCCCGGCATGACGCCCCAGCGGCTGGCCGCCGGCGCCGCCGACATGTTCATGGCCCGCTACGGGGTGAAATAACCAAAACGGCCATGACGGCCGGGAGGAACCTCACCCCCGGCCGTCATGGCGCCGGCGTCGGTCCGCGGGCCCCCACCCGCGACCGTCGCCAGTGCGGTCGCCCGCGTGGCGTTACAAGAACAGATCGGGCAGCAGCGGCTGGCCGGGCGCCACGGCATAGCGGTCGAAATCGCTCTGCCCCTCTTCCCGCAGAACCTCTTCGTCCAGCAGGAAACGGCCGCTGGTCTGACGGCTGGGACGGGTGAGCAACGCCCACGCCGCCTCGGCGACGATTTCGGGCGTCCGGCAGAAATCGGTCTTCACCGCGCCGCCCAGCATGGCCAGGGCGGCGGTGGCGATCACCGTCTTCGGCCACAGGGCGTTGACGGCGATGCCCCGTTCCTTCCATTCCTCGGCCAGGCCCAGCACGCACATGCTCATGCCGAACTTGCTCATGGTGTAGGCCAGATGCGGCCCGAACCAGCGCGGTTCCAGGGAAATGGGCGGGCTCAGCATCAGGATATGCGGATTGTCGGCCTGTTTCAGATAGGGCAGGCAGGCCTGGCTGGTGAGGAAGGTGCCGCGCATGTTCACCCCCATCATCAGATCGAAGCGCTTGGCCGGCGTCTCCAGCGTTCCGGTGAGATTGATGGCCGAGGCGTTGTTGACCAGGATGTCGATGCCGCCGAAATGGGCGGCGGCATCGGCGGCGGCCTTGGCCACCTGGTCCTCGTCGCGGATATCCACCTGCAGCGCCAGGGCCTGGCCGCCGGCGGCGCGGATCTCCTCGGCGGCGCTGTGGATGGTGCCGGGCAGGCTGGGATGGGGCTCGGTGGTCTTGGCGGCGATGACGATATTGGCGCCGTCGGCCGCCGCGCGCAGGGCGATGGCCTTGCCGATGCCGCGGCTGGCGCCGGTGATGAACAGGGTTTTGCCTTTGAGTGAACGCATGGTCTTCTAATCCTTGAGCAAAGAATGGCGTCAGGCCGGATCGAAGGCGCGGTCGGCGTCGCGCCAGGCGGCGATCCAGGCGGGCAGAGGCTGGGAGACCCCTCCGCCCGCCAGATCCGCCACCTCCTGGGGCGGGATCACCACCCCTTGGGCCACGAACGCCCCCCGCACCACGGCATGACAGGCCACGGTGGAGCCGGTTTGCAGAACATGTTCGATGTAGAGCCACTTCTCGTCCCAGCCCAGCACGCGGCTGGCCAGGGTGAAGCGCTGAAACGGCGCCAGCGGACGGCGGAAGCGCACCAGCGCCGCGCCGATCACCGGTTGCCAGCGATCCTTGAGCACCCGTCGCCACAGGCCGCAGCGCACGATGAGATCGAGGCGGCCCAGATCCATCAGCGCCATGTAACGGGCGTTGTTCATGTGGATGTTGATGTCGAGATCATGCGGCCACACCCGGAACTGCAGCACCGACTCCCCGGTGAAGGGAATGCGGGGCCGGAAGAAGGTGGAGACGATCACCGCCACGACGCGCAGCCACAGATTCATGTCAGCAGCCTTTCATGGGAAAAGAGGGGGTGGGCGGATCCGCGCCTCCGGGAGACTGGCGACGCGAGCCCGATCCCACCCCAAATCACCCCGCCGCCCCACTGTCCTAAAGCAGGCGGAGCGTCCCGGATCAGAAGGCTTCCTCCGGGAAATCCATCAGCGAGCCGCCGCCGGCCATCAGGGCCGAGAACAGTCCGCCGGTTTGCGGCAGCATCCGCTCCATGAAGAAGCGGGCGGTGCCCAGCTTGGCGCGATAGAAGGGATCCGCGTCGGCCTTGGGCAGGGCGATCTGCGCCATGCGGGCCCACTGATAGGCCAGGGCCACCAGACCGAACAGCCGCAGATAGTCGGTGGCCGCCGCCGCCGCCTCCTCGGGCTTGGCCAGACCGACGCGGGCGATCTGCCCGGTGGCCTGCTGCAAGCGCACGAAGGCCTTGGCCAAAGGCTGCACGAACGGCCCCAGCTCATCGTCCTCCACATGGGCGGCGATAAAATCGCCCACGGGATGGAAGAAGGCGCGCAGGTAACGCCCGGCATGGGCCGGCATCTTGCGGCCCACCAGATCCAGGGCCTGAATGCCGTTGGCCCCTTCATAGATCTGCGCGATGCGGCAGTCGCGCACCAGCTGCTCCATGCCGTGTTCGCGGATGAAGCCGTGCCCGCCGAACACCTGCATGCCGTGATTGGCGGCCTCGAAGGCCAGATCGGTCATCAGCGCCTTGACGATGGGGGTCATCACCGCCACGAAATCCTCGGCGTCGCGCTTTTCCTGCGGCTCGACGCTGTGCTCGGCGACATCCAGGCGGTTGGCCACCCAGGCGGCCAGGGCGCGGCAGCCCTCGGTGGTGGCGCGGATGGTCAGCAGCATGCGCCGCACATCCGGGTGATGGATGATGGGATCGGCGGCCTTGTCGGGCGCCTTCACCCCCGACAACGAACGCCCCTGCAGACGGTCGCGGGCATAGGCCACCGCCCCCTGATAGGAGGCTTCGGCCAGGCCCAGACCCTGCACGCCCACGGCCAGGCGCTCCTCGTTCATCATGGTGAACATGGCGCGCATGCCCTTGCCGGCCTCGCCCACCAGCCAGCCGGTGGCCTCGTCGAAATTCATCACGCAGGTGGCCGAGGCCTTGATGCCCATCTTATGCTCGATGGAACCGCAGGCGGCGCCGTTGCGCGGGCCGGGATTGCCTTGCGCGTCGGGCAGGAATTTCGGCACCAGGAACAGGCTGATGCCCTTGATGCCCTTGGGGGCGTCGGGCAGACGCGCCAGCACCAGATGGATGATGTTTTCGGTCAGATCATGCTCGCCGGCCGAGATGAAGATCTTGGTGCCGGTGATCTTGTAGCTGCCGTCGGCCTGGGGCACCGCCTTGGTGCGGCACAGGCCGAGATCGGTGCCGCAATGGGGCTCGGTCAGGCACATGGTGCCCGACCAGGTGCCGTCCACCAGCTTGGGCAGATAGGCCGCCTTCAGGTCGTCCGAGGCATGGGCGTAGAGCGCGGTATAGGCGCCGTGGCTCAGGCCCGGATACATGCCGAACGACAGGTTGGTGGCGCAGATCATCTCCGAAACCAGGGTATTGATCATCTGCGGCATGCCCTGGCCGCCGAATTCGGGGGCGCAGGCCAGCCCGGTCCAGCCGCCGTCGCGGAACAGCTCATAGGCCTGTTTAAAGCCCTGGGGGGTGCGCACCTGGCCGTTTTCCCAGGTGCAGCCCTCTTCGTCGCCGGAGCGGTTCAGGGGATGCAGCACCTGTTCGCACAGCTTGGCCGCCTCTTCCAGCACGGGATCGAAGAGATCGGGGGTCATGTCCTCGAGGCCGGGCAGCTTGCAGAGATCCGCCCCCTGATTGAGCTCGTAGAGGACGAAGCGCATATCGCGCAGGGGTGCTTGATAGTTCGCCATGATGTCAGTTCCTGAGCGGCTTGCCGGTTTCAAGGATGCTTTCGATGCGGGCCAGGGTGCCGGGATGGCGCACCAGCCGCATGAAGGCGGCGCGTTCGGCCTCCAGAATGTGCGCCTCGTCCACCGGCTTGCTGATGTCGGCGCCATTGCCCGACAGCACGCGGGCCAGTTCGCCGGCCACCACCCGATCGTGTTTGGTGGCGATGCCGCGGCGATGGAAGCCGTCCACCGCCATTTCCATGCCCACCCGGGCGCTTTCGCCCGGCAGGATGTAGTCGGCGGGCGCCGGGGCGGTATAGCCCTCCACCATGGCCAGGGCCCGGGCCTTGGCATCGGCCAGCAGGCGGTCGCGGTTCATGGTGATGCCGTCGGAGGGACGCAGGAACAACAGCTCCTTGGCCTCGGCCGCCGACTTGGCCACGGTGGCGGTGCTGATGGTCTCGAACACCTTGGCCACGGCGGGCATCGGCCCCTTCGGCATCTTCGGATTGGCCGCCCAGCGGGCCAGCATCTCCTTGCAGCCGCCCCAGCCGGGGATGAGGCCGACGCCGCACTCCACCAGGCCGACATAGGTTTCGGCATGGGCCTGCACGGCGGCGCAATGCAGCAGCACCTCGCAGCCGCCGCCCAGCGCCAGGCCGGAGGGCGCCCCCACCACCGGGAAGGGCGCGTATTTCAGCGCCTTGTAGGTTTCCTGCCCGGCGGCCACCATCTGCTCGATCTCGGTCCAGGCGGCGATGTTGGCGGCGAACAGGGCCAGGCCCAGATTGGCCCCGGCCGAGAAGTTGCTGCCCTCGTTATAGATCACCATGGCCTTATAGGACTTGGCCGTCAGCTTCAGGGCCTTGCCGAGCAGAGCCATGATGTCGGGATCGACCGCGTTCATCTTGCTGGTGAACTCGAAGCAGGTGACGCCGTCGCCGATATCCCACAGCGCCGCCGAGCCGTTCTTCAAAAGCGGCGCGGCCGACAGCTTGATATCGGACAGCAGCAACACGCCCTCGGCGCGGACCAGATCGTGATACTGGCCGTCCAAGCCGAGGACCTGCTTTTTGCCCGCCTCGACGCGATAGAAACTGCGCTCGCCCGCCAGGGTCAGCAGGGCCGGAACCGGCAAGCCCTCCTTGGCCAGACGCGCGGCGAACCAGGCGGCGCCCAACTGGTCGATCAGCTCGAAGGGGCCGAATTTCCAGTTGTAGCCCAGGCGCATGGCCTCGTCGATCGAGGGGATCGTATCGGTGGCCTCGGGCAGCAGGCTGGCGGCGTAGGCCAGGGTTTGGGCCATCACCCGCCAGGCGTAACGGCCGGCCTTGGTGTCGGCGGCCATCAGATCGCGGAACTTTTTCGGGATCTCCAGCTCGGCCGTCTTCTGCGCCCGGTACGCGCCGGTCGCCAGATCGATGGCTTCCTTGATCTTGGCGCCGCCGGCGCGGTTCAGGCGATAGAAGCCGCCCTTGCCCTTGCGGCCGGTGAAGCCCTCGGCGATCATCTTTTTGACCACCGGCATCTCGCGGTTGGCGGCATGGAAGGGATCGCTGGCCGGCAGGGACGAGACCATGCTGGAGATCACATGCGGCATCAGATCCAGCCCCACCAGATCGATCAGGCCGAAAACGCCGGTCTTGGGGATGCCCATGGGCTTGCCGATGACGGCGTCGGCCTCTTCGACCTCAAGGCCGGCGTCCATGGCTTCCACCACCGCCGTCTGAATCCAGTAAACTCCCAGACGGTTGGCGATGAAGCCGGGGCTGTCCTTGCAGTCGACGATGGTCTTGCCCAGCATGACGTCGGCGAAGCGGCTGACGCTGGCGACGGCGTCGGCCTTGGTCTTCGGGCCCTTCACCACTTCCAGAAGCCGCATATAGCGCGGCGGGTTGAAGAAATGGGTGATGCAGAAATCCTGCTGGAAACGCTCGGGAAGCCCCTGCACCAGCACCGACAGCGGAATGGTGGAGGTGTTGGACGACACCACCGAGCCCTCTTTGCGCACGGCCTCGATGCGGGCATAAAGATCCTGCTTGATGTCCAGGCGCTCGATCACCGCCTCGACGATCCAGTCGCAATCGGCCAGTTGCCCGAGATGATCCTCCACATTGCCGGTGCTCACCAGCTTGGCGGCGCGCTTGGACATGAAGGGCGCGGGATCGGCCTTCAACATCCGGGCCACCGCCCCCTCGGCGATGACGTTGCGGTTCTCGGCCCCGGCCGGCACGATGTCCAGCAGCAGCACGGGAATTCCGGCATTGGCGACATGGGCGGCGATCCCCGCCCCCATGACGCCGGCGCCGATCACGGCGACTTTTTTGATCTCGGCCATTAGAGCGCCTCCAGAACCGTGGCGATGCCCTGGCCGCCGCCGATGCACTGGCTGGCCAGGGCATAGCGCTTGCCTTCGCGCTTCAGCAGCGCGGCGGCCTTGCCGGTGATGCGGGCGCCGGTGGCCCCCAGGGGATGGCCGAGGGCGATGGCGCCGCCATCGAGATTGATGATCTCGGACGGGATCTTGAGATCGCGGATGCAGGCGATGGCCTGGGCGGCGAAGGCCTCGTTCAGCTCCACCACGCCGAGATCGGCCACGCTGATGCCGGCGCGGGCCAGGGCCTTGGTGGAGGCGCCCACCGGACCGATGCCCATGATGTCGGGACGGCAGCCGGAAATGGCGATGGAGGCGATTTTGGCCAGGGGCTCCAGGCCGTTCTTCTCGGCATAGTCCAGCGAGCAGACCAGGGTGGCCGAGGCGCCGTCGGTCAGCGGCGAGCTGGTGCCGGCGGTCACGCTGCCCTGTTCGCTGAAGGCGGGCTTGAGGCCGGCCAGGCTCTCGGCGGTGGTGTCGGCGCGCACGCAGCCGTCCTGATCGACCTTGCCGATGGCCACGATTTCGCCGGCCAGACGCCCGGCGGCCTGGGCCGCCGCCGCCTTCCGGTGGCTTTCCACGGCGAAGGCCTCCTGCTCGGCCCGGGAGATGCCCCATTCGCGGGCCACGTTCTCGGCGGTATCGCCCATGCCGACATAGGCGCCGGGATTGGCGGCATAAAGCACCGGATTGGGCAGCGGGTTGTAGCCCATCATCGGCACCCGGGTCATGCTTTCCACCCCGGCGCAGACGAAGACCTCGCCGGCCCCCATCTGAATGGCTCCGGCGGCGGCGTGGATCGACTGCATGGAGGAGCCGCAGAAGCGGTTGATGGTCTGGCCGCCCACGGTCAGGGGCAGACCGGCGCTCAACGCCACCAGGCGGGCCATGTTGAGGCCCTGCTCGCCCTCGGGGAAGGCGCAGCCCAGAATCAGATCCTCGATATCCTCAGGGGAAACCTTGCTGCGCTCCACCAGGGCGCGCACGGTGGCCGCCGCCAGATCATCGGGGCGAACGGTGGTCAGAGCCCCCTTCTTGGCGGGCGTGAACGGCGAACGGGCATAGCCCGCGATAACCACGGTCTTCATGAACGGATCTCCAAACTGAATGAATGTCTGACAGAAACCCGAGGCGAAGACCGTTTGGGGGAACGGGGACGGCGCCTCAGGCCGGTGGAATGGATGCGCCCTTGGCCGTCAGGGCCTCGATGGCGGTGCGTTCGATCTCTTGCAGCTCGGTCAGCGACTGCTCCAGGGCCTGACGCTGATCCTCCAGGAGATGCATGCGGCTGCGCACCTTGGCGATCAGGAGCTGCATCTGCTCGATCCGCGAGGTGTCCACCACGTAGAGATCGAGAAACTCCTTGATGTCGCGCAAGGAAAAGCCCAGCCGCTTGCCGCGCAGGATGAGAATCATCCGGGCGCGGTCGCGATAGGAATAAACCCGGGTATTGCCGGCCCGCTGCGGCGAGATCAGCCCCTGATCCTCGTAGAAGCGAATGGTGCGGGGCGTCACCCCCAGCTCGCGCGCCAGTTCGGTAACCGAGTAAATCTTCTCCATGCGACAGTTCCCTATTTACGGGCGAAAATTGACGTTGAGGGCCCGTAACATCCCTATACGTCACTTTGAGGTCGCGGATAATGAACATGGGCGAGGCCATTGGCAAAGCCTTTTCTTACTTACGCGGTCTGTGCGGGAACGGGGGCGGCCTGGGCCGCCTCTTCGGCCTGCAGCTCTTTCTTGCTGAGCTTGCCGACCATGGTTTTGGGCAGTTCGGCGCGCAGCTCGATCGCCTTGGGCATTTCGATGCGCGACAGATAGCCCGAGAGGAACTCCTTCAACTGCTCCGGCGTGGCGGCATGGCCGTCCTTCAGGCGCACGAAGGCCTTGGGCGCCTGGCCGCGATAGGGATCGGGCACGCCGATCACCACCACCTCGGCCACGTCGGGATGCTGATAGAGGGCTTCCTCGATAACGCGGGGATAGATGTTGTAGCCGCCGCTGATGATGACGTCCTTGATGCGGTCCACCAGGAAGACGTAGCCGTCCTCGTCGATATAGCCGATGTCGCCGGTGCGCAGGGCGCCGTCGAACATCACCGCCTCGGTATCGGCGGGGCGGTTCCAATAGCCGGCCATCACCTGCGGGCCGCGGATGCAGATCTCGCCCTTCTCGCCCTGCTCCATGCGGATGGCGGGATCAAGGGGGGAGCGCACCTCGATGCTGGTGCCGGGCATGGGAATGCCCACCGACCCCGCCTTGACCACCCCGCCCAGGGGATTGCAGGTGGCCACCGGCGCCGATTCGGTCAGGCCGTAGCCCTCCACCAGATGGCAACCGGTCAGCTGTTCGAAACGGGCCCGCACCTCCACCGGCAGCGGCGCCCCGCCCGAGATGCACACCTTGACCGAGGACAGATCCCAACTGCCCTGTTCGGCGGCGCCGTTCAGCGCCGTATAGATGGTGGGCACGCCGGGGAACAGGGTGGGACGCTTGCGGGTAATGGTCTTCAGCACCTGCTCCAGCTCGAAACGCGGCAGCAGGATCAGCTCGGCCCCCACCGCCAGGCCGAAATTCAGCCCCACGGTCATGGCGAAGACATGGAACAGCGGCAGCACCAGCAGCATGCGTTCCTGGCCCAGGGCGATCTCGGGCACCCAGCGGCACAGCTGCGCGGTGTTGGCGGTGATGTTGGCGTGGGTCAGCATGGCGCCCTTGGGCACGCCGGTGGTGCCGCCGGTATATTGCAGCACCGCCACGTCCTGCTCCGGCACGATCTCCACCGGCCGCACCTCGCCCTGGCTGGCCAGCAGCCGTTCGAAGCGCACATGATGCAGATCGTCGGGAATGGCCACCACTTCCGAGCGCTTGAACACGTTGAACATCACGCTTTTCACGGCGGTCAGACTGCCGCTCATGGAGCAGACCACCACCCGTTCCAGGCAGCTGCTGGCCTCCAGCATGGCCGCCACCTTGGGGTAGATCTGGCGGATATCCAGGGTCACCATGATGCGGGTGCCGGAATCCTCGATCTGATGCTTCAGCTCCCGCTCCACATAGAGCGGATTGAAGTTCACCACGATGCCGCCGGCCTTCAGAACGGCGAAATAGCTGATGACGTAATAGGGGCAGTTGGGCAGGCACAGACCGACACGGGTGCCCTTCTTCACGCCCAGTTGCTGAAAGCCGCGGGCGGCGCGGTCCACCAGGCGGGCCAGCTCGCCATAGCTGGTTTTGCGGCCCAGGAAATCCAGGGCGGGGCGGTCGGCGAAACGCCGGGCCGACTCTTCCAGAATGCTGGGCGCGGGGACGAGCGGAATCGGCGTCGTCCGGTCGATGGCGACGGGCATCTTGATCTCCAAACCATGTTTCCGGTCCGCTCCCGTCCGCCGGTTTTCTTCCGGCGGACGGGAGGGCGGCGTCAGAACTTCAGCGTGATACCGGTGCTGACGATATCGACACTGTTGTCATAGGATCCGCTCAGCACACCGGCGGCCGAATTGGCTTCCTGGGTAATGCTGCCCTTGTCGGCGAACAGATGGGCGTAGGCCAGATCCAGGCTGACGTTCGGCAGCACGTTGTAGGTGACGCCGAGCGAGGTGTAATAGCGGTTGGTATCGGGAATGCGGGCGGTGCGGTTGGCGTCGGTCACCGGGCTCTGGTCGTAGGCCACGCCGGTATGCAGCACCCACTTGTCACTGGGCTTATAGCTGGCGCCCAGCGAGATGAAATAGGTATCGCGCCAATTTTCCGGGGTGGAGCTGATCGCGCTGCCGTTATCGCCCACCACGTTCAGGTTCTGCAGCACCGACCAGTGCGTCCAGGACAGATCCGACATCACCGCCCACTGGCTGTTGATGTCGTGATAGAGGCCGACATTCAAGGAATCCGGCGTGGTGAACTTGGCGGTGGCGCCCTGGTTGCTCATGCCCAACGCCGAGGCATAGGGCGTCAGCGCGCCAGGCAGGGAATATTGGGCATTGCCATCCAGTTTGTGGAACACGCGCGAGCGGTAGGAAATGCCGGCGCGGGTGTCATTGTCGTATTTATAGAGGGCGCTGACCACATAGCCGAGGCCGGTATCGTCGCCGCTGATGTTGGCGCTGCCGTCCTGCAGCGGCAGCAGGGTATGCAGGGCGCCATAGGCCACGGCGGTGGAATTGATGCCCTGACCCAGCTTGGCGGTGAAATAATCGATGCGCGGACCGCCGCCCACCGACCAGTGATCATCGATCTTGTAAGACAGCACCGGCGAGAATTCCACGTCGGTGACGTCGGAATGCATGGCCTGGTAGCGCCCCACCCAGCCGGCGTCATATTCCGAGCGCATGCCGTAGGGGGTGGTCACCGCCATGCCGACATTCCAGCGGGCATTGAGGCGATAGGCCGCGAACACCGAGCCGATGGCCGCCGCCTTGACGGCGTTGCCCGGCTGATCGCCCGATACCGTGCCGCCCAGCGGATTGCTGTTGGAGCCGCTGTAGCTGACATGCGGCGCGATCCAGGTGGCGTCGCCGGAAATCTCGTTGTCGGGCAGGTTGCTCATGCCCGCCGGGTTGTAATAGGCGGTGCTGGCGTCGTAGGCCTTGGCCGTCTCACCGGCATAGGCGTTGCCCAGACCCTCGGCGCTCTGCTCGCGCAGGGCGATGCCCGAGGCATAGGCCGCGCCACTGGCCGACAGGGCCACACCCAGCCCCAGAACGGACGCGCACGTGGCGAAACGAATCTTCCCCATCATCGTCGAAACCTCCCATGTGGCGTCTCTCTTCGGACGCCTCGTTGCCCTGATTGTGATAAATACGACACCTAACGTCAATAGGTATACGTATACGTCAACCAACTTTTTTATAGGTTATTGCCGAACGAATTTGATCGGATAGCCGCGGCGCTCGAAGGTGGTTTGCACCAGAAGGCCGTCGTCGCCGTACCACAGCTCGCGGTCGATATCGCCGCTCATGCGGTAATGGTGGGTTTTCCACACATGGTTGCCCACCGTCAGGGTGGCCAGGCCCAGATCCTCGATCTTCACGTGGTAGGGCTCGGCATCGATGACGCCATAGAGCACCGGCCGGGTCAGCACCGCTTCGTTCCACAGGCTCAAGGGCAGGCTGTCGCCGGGCAGGGCCTGGGTGTCGCCATCGGTCACCACATGCAGGCCGGCCGTGCCGTCCTGGGCGGTGACGTGGTGAATCGAGCCGTCGTCATCGGTATTGGAGGTCATGTCCAGCAGCTGATTGCCCTGCCAGTCCTCCTTGCGCTGATGACGGTAATGGAATTTCAGGAACAGCACCGTCACATCGGTGCGGGTATCCACCGCCACGGCGGTATGGCCGCCCTGCTGCTGGAACGTGTAGTTTTCCCGCCCGATGGGGCTGCCGTCCATCAGGATGGCATAGCTCAGGCTGGCCGGGGTTTTCGGCATGGTGAAGCTGATGGCGGAGGTGGCGGCCTGGGCCGGCATCGCCCCCAGCAAAGAGCCCGCCAGGGCCAGCGCCGTGACCGGAGGAGTGGGAAAAGACATGCGCATCTCCCTTACCCCAGAGCCGAGACGAGCTTCATGGCCACACCCATGGAGCCTTTGACGCGGATACGCCCCATGCCGTAGGCCAGCATGGGATCCAGGCTGCCGTCCAGCAGCTTGGTCAGGGTTTTGCCGCTGGCGCTGATGGTGCAATCGGGATCGTCCCCGTCCGCCCCGGCGCTGAGGCTGGGCGGCGCGGACCGGGCATCCACCAGCCATTGGCCGTCGGCCCCTAAATCGAATTTGATGACGGCGCGCAAGCCCGCCAACTGCGGCAGGGCGGCGTCAAGCCGGTCCTGAAGTTCGTCTGACGACATCCGAGTTCCTCTCCTGTGACGTAATGCCTCCTTCGTACGCCTCCCGGCATCTGCGGCCAGGTTAACGCATACGTTAACTAGATTACATTTCAGGAACCCAATGTCCAGGACCATATCCCTATATCGGCCGCCGCATATGCTTCTGGATAAGAATAGGCAAAGAAAACGGGGCGGCCTTGCGGGCCGCCCCGTGCATATCCGTCCCCGGTGCCGGAAATCTCACGCCGCGTCGCGGCGGATCAGCGTGCCGGCGCCGTGCGGCGTGAAGAGTTCCAGCAGCATGCCGTGCGGCACGCGGCCGTCGAGGATCACCGCGGCCTCCACCCCTTGCGCCACCGCGTGCAGGCAGGTTTCCACCTTGGGAATCATGCCGCCGGTGATGGTGCCGTCGGCGATCAGGGCCTTGACCTGGCTGGCGGTCATTTCCGGGATCAGGTTGCCCTGCTTGTCCAGCACCCCGGCCACGTCGGTCAGGAACAGCAGGCGCTGGGCGCCCACGGCGCCGCCGATGGCCCCGGCCGAGGTGTCGGCGTTGATGTTGTAGGTTTCCCCCGAGGGCCCCACCCCGGTGGGGGCGATCACCGGAATGATGTCGGAGGCGTGGAAATGCTCGAGAACGTGGGGATTGACCTCCACCGGCTCACCGACAAAGCCCAGGTCCAGCACCTTCTCGATCTCGGAATCGGGATCGCGCTGGGTGCGGCGCAGCTTGCGGGCGCGGATCAGCCCGCCGTCCTTGCCGGAAAGCCCCACGGCAAAGCCGCCGGCCTGATTGATGGCGGAAACGATCTGCTTGTTGATGGAGCCGGCCAGAACCATTTCCACGATCTCGACGGTGTCCTTGTCGGTCACCCGCAGGCCGTCGATGAACTCGCTCTTGATCTTGAGGCGTTCCAGCATCTTGCCGATCTGCGGCCCGCCGCCGTGCACCACCACCGGGTTGATGCCCACCTGGCGCAGCAGCACCACATCGCGGGCGAAGAGCTGGGCCAGCCCGTCGTCGCCCATGGCATGGCCGCCGTACTTGATGACGATGGTTTCACCGGCATGCTGGCGGAAGAACGGCAGGGCCTCCGACAGCGTGCTGGCCTTTTCCAGCCAGGCGGCCCGTTCGTCGGCGCGGGTCAGATCGGACATGATGCCTCCTTGGGTTTAAGGGTGGGGCGATGGAACGGCGGCCAGCGCGAAGCCGCCCAGAACGGCGCGCAGCTCGGCGATGCCCAGGCCGCTTTCCGAACTGGTGGCCAGGATCTCGGGATGCGCCGCCGGACGGCGGGAAATACCGGCCAGAACCTGGCCGCGCATGCTTTCCAGCGCCGAGGGCTTGATCTTGTCGGCCTTGGTCAGCACCAGCTGATAGGGCACGGCGGCCTTGTCCAGCATGGACATCACCTCCTCGTCCACCGTCTTCAGGCCGTGACGGCTGTCGATCAGCACATAGCAGCGCTTCAGCACGGTGCGGCCGCGCAGATAGTCGTTCACCAGACGGTTCCAGCCCGCCACCTGATCCTTGGGGGCCTGGGCATAGCCGTAGCCCGGCAGATCCACCAGCATCAGACGGCGGCCCAGATTGAAGAAATTGAGCTGCTGGGTGCGCCCCGGGGTGTTGGAGGTGCGGGCCAGGGCGTTGCGCCCGGTCAGGGCGTTGATCAGGCTGGACTTGCCCACATTGGAGCGCCCGGCGAAAGCCACTTCCGGCAGATCGGGCACGGGCAGCCGTTCCAACGTGGCGGTGCCGGCCACGAACTGGCAGTCCTGGGCGAACAGAAGGCGGCCCGCTTCCAGACGGGCCGCCTCCTGCTGCGCCGGGGTCAGCGCGTCTTCGCTCACGCCTTGTCCGCCTTGCGCATGATCACCCACTGCTGGGCGATGGACAGAAGATTGCTCCAGGCCCAGTAGATCACCAGACCGGCCGGGAAATTGGCCAGCATGTAGGTGAAGATCAGGGGCAGGAAGGTGAACATCCGCGCCTGCATGGGATCGGTGGGCTGCGGATTCAGCTTCTGCTGCAGCCACATGGTGAAGCCCATGAGCAGCGGCCAGATGCCGATATGCAGGGCCTGGGGCGGCACCCAGGGGATCAGCCCGAACAGGGTGAAGAGATTGGTGGGATCGGGCACCGACAGATCGTGGATCCAGCCGATGAACGGCGCCTGGCGCATCTCGATGGTGACGTAAAGCACCTTATAGAGGGCGAAGAACACCGGGATCTGGATGACCAGCGGCAGGCAGCCCGACACCGGATTGGCCTTTTCCCGCTTGTAAAGGGCCATCATCTCCTGGTTCAGGCGGTTCTTGTCGTCGCCGAACTTCTCCTGCAGCTCCTTCATCTTGGGCTGCAGCTTCTTCATCTTGCTCATCGCGTGGTAGGACTTGTTGGCGATGGGGAAGAAGGCGCCCTTGATCACCACGGTGAACACCATGATGGCCAGCCCGAAATTGGGCACATGGGCGTGAATGAAGCGCAGGAAGTGGAAGAAGGGGATGGTGAGGAACCAGAACATGCCAAAATCGATGGCCATGTGCAGCTTCAGATCCCCCTTGGGCGCCAGGGCGGTGCTGTAGGCGTCGAGCTTGTCGAGCTCTTTGGCGCCGGCGAACAGATGGCTCTGCTCCGACACGCTCTGCCCGGGGGCCAGGGTGCGGGCCGCGCCCAGCCAGTCGGTCTGATAGCGGTCGGTGGCGTCGGCCTCGCGCCAGCTCATGCGGGTATCCACCGCGGCGTTCTGGTCGGGGATCAGCGCGGTCAGCCAGTATTTGTCGGTGAAGCCCAGCCAGCCGCCGGTGGTCTTCTTTTCGATCAGATGCTGGTCGTCCTTCAGCTTCTTGTAGGTTTCGTCGGTGAGGGTGCCGTCGAAGACGCCGAGCGGCCCCTCATGCAGGATCGAGCTGCGGCTGTCGGAGGGCGGCGTGCCCCAGCGCGACACCAGGCCGTAGGGGAACAGGGTCACCGCCTGCGTGCCGGTGTTGCGCACCGCCTGGCTCACGGTGAACATGTAGTCGTCGTCCACCGCGTAGGTGCGGGTGAACTGCAACCCCTGGCCGTTGTTCCAGGTCAGGGTCACCGGATGGCCCGGCCTCAGGCTGGTGCCGTCGGCCGTCCACACGCTGTCCGGGCCGGGCAGCGCCGCCTTGCTGCCCTCGCCCGCCACCCAGCCGAACTCGGCGTAATAGGCGCCCACACCGGCCGCCGGCGACAGCAGGGTGATGTCCGGGCTGGAGGGATCGGTGGTTTCGTGGAACTTCACCAGCGACAGATCATCGAGGCGGGCCCCCTTGAGGGCGATGGAGCCCTTCAGGCTGGGGGTATCGATGCGCACCCGGGGCTCGGCGCGCAGGGCGCTCAAGCGTTCGGCCTCGCTCTGGGCCGCGGGCGCGCCGGGCGCGGCGCCCGGGGCGCCACCGGGAACGGCACCGGCTTTGACATCGGCCGCGCTCTGCGCCGTGCTCTGGGCGGGCTGCGGGGCGGGATGCTTCGAGATGAAGAACTCCCAGCCCAGGAGGATGCCCACCGACAGGGCGATCGCCATAATGATGTTGCGGTTTTCGTTCATAACCTTCTTACCGGTTCGGCCAGATGCAGGAATGATGTGGCGGGTTAATGGAGGCCAGAGTGGCAGCAGCCCCGGTCCGGAGCACATGACGGTTTTGCGGCCCCCGTCGCCGGGGACGGGCCGGGGGCGGCGGGCGGCACGGGATCATAGCCCTCGCCCCCCCAGGGGTGGCAGCGCAAAAGCCGCCGCAGGGTCAGCCAGCTCCCCTTCCAGGGGCCGTGCACGGCGATGGCTTCCATACCGTAGTGGGAACAGGTGGGCAGGAATCGGCAACTCTGGCCCGGCAGGACAGGCGAAATCAGCAGCTGATAGCCGCGGATCGCTCCACGCAGCAACAGGCCGATCACCCTCATTCGCCTTTATCCTCCGCCAAAGGGGGCGGCGCCTCCGCCGTGGAAGGCCGCGGTTCCCGCAACGCACCAACACGTTTTAGCGCGATCCGCAAATCCTGCAACAACTGAGCATAGGGACGGCGCAAAGTTTCTTGCCGGCCGATCAGCACATAATCGTAACCGGGCGCGGCCAGGGCGGGCAGAATCGCGGCGGCGGCGGCGCGCAAACGGCGCTTGGCGCGGTTGCGGGCCACGGAATTGCCCACCTTCTTGCTGCAGGTGAAGCCCACCCGCAGGGCGGGGCCGCCAGACGAAGGCAAGGCGGGAACGGACGCGCCGCCCGAAGGCGGCGGCACAGAGCAGGCGGCGCGAGCCGCCTGAAGAATCAGGCCGGGCGCTGCCCATTTGCAGCGTGTGGCGGCAACCCGCAGAAACTCGGATCGCCGTTTCAGCCGCCCGACCACGGCCCCCATGACGGGAGCGTTAGGCGGACAGACGCTTGCGGCCCTGACGGCGGCGGGAGGCGACCACGCGGCGGCCGCCAACGGTGGCCATGCGGGCGCGGAAGCCATGACGACGGGCGCGAACGAGCTTGCTGGGCTGGTAGGTGCGCTTCACGATGGGATACTCCAAACATGCTCAGGAAAAACGAAGCATCGGTGTATAAGGGCAGCCGGCCCCCGAGTCAACGCCAATCACCGCAGGGCAATCGGGCGAACCCGATTGATGCCCTGGTTTTCACATGTCCGCTCAGGCGCCGGGCGCTGGCGTGCAAACGGTTGCGCGTTCACACGATGCCCCTGCCAATCACCACCGAAGGAGCGACCATGACCTGGAATCCCCGGCAATATCTACGCTACGGCGATCAGCGGCTGCGGCCCGCCCTGGAACTGCTGGCCCGCGTTCCCCTGGAGGCGCCCGGCCATATCGTCGATCTGGGCTGCGGTCCGGGCAATGTCACCCCTTCCTTGCGGGCCCGCTGGCCCGAGGCCCGCCTCACCGGCGTCGATTCCTCGGCCGAAATGCTGGCGGCGGCCCGGAGCGCCCTGCCCGACGCCGCCTGGGTCCAGGCCGACGCCGCCACCTGGCGTCCGGACACCCCGCCCGACCTCCTCTACGCCAACGCCTCGCTGCACTGGCTCGACGATCATGCGGCGCTGTTCCCCCGGCTGTTCGGCCTGCTGGCGCCGGGCGGCGTGCTGGCGGTGCAGATGCCGCGCAATTTCCAGGCCCCCAGCCACGCCGGGATGCGTGCCCTGGCCGTGGACGGCCCCTGGCGCCCGGCCCTGGAACCGCTGCTGCGCCCCGATCCGGTGGCCGATCCCGCCTTTTACTGGGATCTCTTGCGCCGGGCCGGCGCCGATCCGGATATCTGGGAGGTGGAGTATCTGCAGGCGCTGCCGGGCGAGGACGCGATAACGCAGTGGATGCTGGGCACCAGCCTGAAACCGCTGGCCGACGCCCTGCCGGAGGACCAGCGCGCCCTGTTCCTGGAGCGCTACCGCGCCCGCATGAACAGCCTTTATCCGCGCCGGGCCGACGGCGTCACCCTGTTTCCCTTCCGCCGCCTGTTCCTGCTGGCCCGGAAAGATTAAATCCGGCTGATGGTGTAGCCCAGTTCGGGATGATCGGCCAGACCGGTGGCCCGGGCCTGGGCCAGGGCCTGACGGTTGATGTCGAGATCGAGGCCGGCCTCCAGCGGGAAGGCGGCGCCCGAGACGAAATAGATCACCAGCCCGCGCAGCATGTCGTGCTCGATCTCGGTCTGCTCGCGGAAATGATAACCGGCATAGCCGTCGTCGTCGTTGCGGTGCACATGGTGGGCGGCGATGCGGAAGAAGAAGCTGAGCCCCTCGGCCGGAACGATGAGTTGGGCCGGCACCACGGCATCGCCGATGCCGGGAATTTCGGTGGGCAGGCGGAAGCCGGTGGCCGACCAGTCGAGCGTGCGGGCGCGGTGTCCGGCGATCATCACCGGCACCGACATGATCAGCCGCTGATAGCGCCGCTTGCTGAGCTGCGCCGGCGTCTCCAGGTGCAGACCGACCGACATGACATTCCCCCGCATGAATTCCGCAGGGCCCTGTTTTTAATAGGAAACCCCGGTGAGGTACAGCCCGGAAGCGGGCGCGGTGGCCCCTGCAACAGAACGATCACGCGCCTGTAACACCATCTTCACATGCTCGGGCGGCACCTTGCCCTCGCCCACCAGTTTCAGGGTGCCCACCATGTTGCGCACCTGATGATGCAGAAAGGAGCGGGCCGCCGCCACGATACGGATCTCCGCCCCGTCGCGGCGCACCTCCAGCACGTCCAGGGTTTTCATCGGCGAGCGGGCCTGGCATTCGGCGGCGCGGAAACTGGTGAAATCGTGATGCCCCAAAAGATGGTTGGCCCCCGCCTGCATGGCCTCGGCGTCGAGCGGCTTCGGCACCCACCACACCCGATGGCGCTCCAGCACCGGAGCGGCGCGGCGGTTGAGGATACGGTACAGATAGCGGCGCCCGGTGGCGGAAAAGCGGGCGTGGAAATCCGCCGCCGCCTCTTCCGCCGCCAGCACGATCACCGGGGTGACGCCGTCCTCGCCGCGCAGCCAGTAATTGAGGCCGTTGCGCACCGCCTCCACGCTCAGCGGCTTATCGATATCCACATGCGCCACCTGGCCGGTGGCGTGCACGCCGGCATCGGTACGCCCCGCCGCCGCCACCGTCACCGGACAGCCCGCCAGTTTGACCAGGGCCTCCTCCAGCGCCTGCTGCACCGAAGGACCGCTGGTCTGGCGCTGCCAGCCCACCAGGCCGGTGCCGTCATATTCCAGGGTCAGTTTGTAACGGGGCACAGCACCAGACCCTTGGGCAGGGGGCGGCCGCGCAGAAAATCCTCGGCGGCCAGGGCGCTCTTGCCCGCCCGCTGCAGCATCCGCAGGCGCAAGGCGCCGTCGCCGCAGGCCACGGTCAGGGCGTCGTCCAGCAGCGTGCCGGGCGCGCCCCGCCCCGCCGTCACCTCGGCCCGCAGCACCTTGATGCGTTCGTCGCCCTGCTGGAACCACACCCCCGGCCAGGGGGTGAAGGCGCGGATCAGGCGCTCCAGCTCGGCGGCGGGGCGGCTCCAGTCGAGGCGGCCCTCGTCCTTGGTGAGCTTGGCCGCGTAGGTCACGCCCTCGTCCGGCTGCGGCGTGGCGGTCAACCGGCCCGTTTCCAGGAGGGTCAGGGCCTCCACCATCAGGGCCGCGCCCTGCGCCGCCAGGGCGTCGTGCAGGCTTTGCCCGGTGGTCTCGGCGGTGATGGCGGTTTCGCCCTTGAGCAGCATGGCCCCGGTATCCAGCCCCTGGTCCATCTGCATGATGGTGACGCCGCTGACGGCATCCCCCGCCGCGATGGCCCGCTGAATGGGGGCGGCGCCGCGCCAGCGCGGCAGCAGCGAGGCGTGCACGTTGAAGCAGCCGTGCCGGGGCGCCTCCAGCACCGCCTTGGGCAGGATCAGGCCGTAGGCCGCCACCACCGCCGCATCGGCGCCGTGCGCGGCGAAGGCCGCCTGGTCCTCGGCGCTTTTCAGCGAGCGGGGGGTGAACACCGGCAGACCGTGCGCGGCGGCGAAGGCGTGCACCGGGGTGGGCTGCTCCTTATGACCGCGCCCCGCCGGACGCGGCGGCTGGCTGTAGACGGCGCAAATCTCGTGCCCGGCGGCACGCAGCGCCGCCAGGATGGACACCGAGAAATCCGGCGTCCCCATGAAGACAAGGCGCAGGCTCACGCCTTCTTCTCCCGCGATTTCAACAGTTTGCGCAGGATCATGTTGCGCTTGAGATTGGACAGGTGATCGATGAACAGGATCCCGTCGAGGTGATCCATCTCATGCTGCACCACCGTGGCCAGCAGACCGTCGAAGCTCTGCCGCCGCCGGGTGCCGGTTTCATCGAGATACGTCACCGTCACCTCGGCCGGGCGGGTCACCTCGGCGTAATGCTCGGGCACCGACAGGCAGCCCTCCTCGTAGACCCGGTCCTCGTCCGACACCGCGACGATTTCAGGATCGACCATGCGCAACGGCGCCTTGGGCTCGTCGTCGCGGGCGATATCGATCACCAGCACCCGTTTCAGCACCCCCACCTGCGGCGCCGCCAGGCCGATGCCGGGCGCGGCATACATGGTCTCCAGCATATCGTCCATCAGGGCGCGCAGGGCGTCGTCCACCGCGCCGACGGCGGCGGCCTTCTGCTTCAGCCGGGGATCGGGGGCCACCAGAATGGGGAGATGGGCCATGGCGTGGATACTTTCTCGCTAAATTAAGGGCGCACGGGGCCACCGTAGCCGGACTGTCATCATCGGGTGAGGGTGAAATAGGCCGTCGCCGCCGCATCGTCAAGAGAGCGGTTCGACCAGATCCTCCATCTTATAGGTCTTCAAATAGGTGGCCAGATCCTCGTCGAGGCTGGCCCAGCCGATGGAGGCCGCCACCTTGCCGTAGACCCAGTGAATCAGCGGGTTGACGTGACGGCAGTAATTGGTGAGCGGCACCAGCCGGTGGCCCATGTCCACCTTGGCGCGGTAACTGGTCTGGCCGCTCTGGATCACCCGCGCCCCCAGGCCGGAGGCCCAGCCCACCACCTCGTCCCACAGGCGGAAATAGAGCGACCAGTCGCGCGGGCAGGCGTAATCCAGGCCGATGAATTTGTTGATGACGTGATCGCCCTGCACGAAACACAGCATGAAGGCCACGGGACGGCCGTCGTCCGGGTGGCGCAGCAGCATGAAATGGCTCTCCGGCAGCACCGAAAGCGCCTCGAATACCGCCGGGGTCAGGGTTTCGAAACGGGTGGTGGCCCGTTCGAAGGTTTGCCAGAACAGAGCGAAGATCTGCCGCAACAGCGCCGCGTCGGGCTGGCGCACCACCTCGGCCCGCAGGTCCGCCAGCTGGCGGCTGCGCTTGAGCTTGCGGTTCAGGGAATAACGGCGGCTGCCTTTCAAGGCGGCGTAAAAGGCGGCCTTGTCGGGGCCGGGAAGATCGGCCTCGGCTCCGGGAAAACTGGTGGCGGGAAACAGCCGGGCATGGCCGCTCAACCAGGCCATATCGTCGGCGCCGGCCTGGGGCACGTCCTTCCACACCAGCATGCTGGCGCGGCGGCGGCGGCATTCCGCCTCGAAGGCCTGTTGCAGGACCAGCAGGGCGGCGCGGCGATCCACCCCCGGCAGCAGCCCCACCGTGCCCTCGTCGGAACAGGGCGAGCCCACGAACAGGGTGCGCTGATAAAGCGCCGCCGGCCACACCCGCCCGGCCAGGCGGAACAGCGGCAGCACCGCCGCGGGCAACACCAGGGCGATATCCATGTCCATCAGAAAAGCCGGAGCGATGCCGACAGGACGCCCCGCCTCTTCCACCAGGGCGTAAAAGAAGGTGAACTGATCTTCGAGCCCACCCCGCTCCAGGGCGTGATACCACCAGCGTCCCTCCAGCGGCGGCGGAAAGCAGGCGGCCCACAGATCGCCGCCGATCTCGGCTTCGCTGGCGACGAAGCGGACCGAGAGCGTCATGACAGCAACTCGCCGACGCGATAGATCAACAGGGTCAGCAGCATATTGATGATGGTCAGGGCGCTGGCGGTGGAGATCTCCACCCCCAGGCCGCGCCGCAGCAGAAACCATTCATAGGCCAGCAGCGCCAGGGTGGCCAGCAGCCACAGCAGGAAGGCCGGACCGGGCGGCAGCAGTTGCAGCGCCCCCAGCAGGATGATGGGGGTCATCAGCGCGAATTCCACCACCTGGAACCAGTTGAAGGCGGCGAAATAGGTATAATAGCGGCCCTGGCAGCGGAAATGGCGGGCGATGGGCAGCATCAGCAGCGGATAGGCCAGCCAGGCCACGCCGTAGGCCAGCCATTGGAACAGGCTGTAGCGCAGCGGATCGCGCACCTGCTCGCTCACCACCCCGGCCCAGACGATGCCGGCCTGGAAGGGCAGCACCACCACCGCCGCCAGGAACGACAGCAGAAAGCCGCGTCCGCCATGGGCGAAATGCCGGAAAGCCCCGGCATCGAAGCGCAAAAGGCCGCGCAGACCGGCCGCGATCTCGCGCAAGAAGGCCATCATGGCGCCCCGCCGCCCCCGGCCAGCAGGGTGGACAGCACCCGGCGATAGATGCGGGCCAGGCAGCGCAGATCCGCGACCGCCACGCCTTCCTCGGCCTTGTGGATGGTTTTGCCCACCAGGCCGAATTCCGACACCGCGCAGACGGCCTTGATGAAGCGGGCATCCGAGGTGCCGCCCGAGGTGGAAAGTTCGGGCACAAGGCCGGTTTCGGCGCCGATGGCCGCCACCAGGGCCGCCGACAGCGGACCGGGCGGCGTGAGGAAACTGTCGCCCGACACCTCGATCTCCAGGGTGTAGGCGCCGCCCACGGCGTCGAGGCGGCGGCGCAGCCAGCGCTCCAGCGCGGCCCCGTCCCATTGATCGTTGAAGCGGATGTTGAAGGCGGCCCGCCCTTCCGCCGGAATGACGTTGGTGGCGGGATTGCCCACATCGATGGAGGTGAGCGCCAGGGTGGAGGCCTGGAAATGGGCATTGCCCTGATCCAGGGGCTCGGCGGTGATGGCGGCCAGCATGGCCACCAGACGCGGCAGGGGATTATCGGCCAGATGCGGATAAGCGGAATGGCCCTGCGTGCCCGTCACCCGCAGGCGGCCGTTCAGGCTGCCGCGCCGCCCGATCTTGATCATGTCGCCCAGGGTCTGCGGGCAGGTGGGTTCCCCCACCACGCAGTAATCGATGGTTTCGCCCCGGGCGGCCAGAACGTCGAGCATGCGCACGGTGCCGTCGAGGGCCCGGGCCTCCTCGTCGCCGGTGATGAGCAGGCTGATGGAGCCCGCGGGCTCGCCCTCGGCCAGCAGCGCGGCCACGGCGGCGACGAAACTGGCGATGGCCCCCTTCATATCGGCGGCGCCCCGGCCGTAGAGCACGCCGTCCTCCACCGTGGCGGCGAAGGGATCGTGCCGCCAGCCCTGGCCGGGCGGCACCACGTCGGTATGGCCGGCGAAGCAGACATGTGGGGCGCCGCTGCCGCGCCGGGCGTAGAGATTGTCGATGACCGGCCGCCCCTCCGCCGCCCCGAACGGCAGACGCAGGCAGGTGAAGCCCAGCCGCTCCAGGGCGGCCTGCAGCTGGTCCAGCGCCCCGGCATCGGCCGGGGTGACGCTGGGGCAGCGGATCAGGGCCTGGGCCAGCCCCAGGGGATCGGCCAGATCGAAGGGGGCGGCGGCCATGGTGGTCATTTAATCGCGCAGCAGTTCGTTGATGGAAACCTTGGAGCGGGTCTTTTCATCCACCTTCTTCACGATCACCGCGCAATAAAGGCTGGGGCCGGGAGTGCCGTCGGGCAGCGGCTTGCCGGGCAGGCTGCCCGAAACCACCACCGAATAGGCCGGCACGCGGCCCACATGCACTTCGCCGGTTTCGCGGTCGATGATCTTGGTGGAGGCGCCGAGATAGACGCCCATGGACAAAACGGCGCCGGTTTCCACGATCACCCCTTCCGCCACCTCGGCGCGGGCGCCGATGAAGCAGTTGTCCTCGATGATGACCGGACCGGCCTGCAACGGCTCCAGCACGCCGCCGATCCCGGCGCCGCCCGACAGATGCACGTTCTTGCCGATCTGGGCGCAGGAGCCGACGGTGGCCCAGGTATCCACCATGGTGCCCTCGTCCACATAGGCGCCGAGATTGACGAAGGACGGCATCAGCACCACGCCCTTGCCGATGAAGGCCGAGCGGCGCACCACGGCGCCCGGCACGGCGCGGAAACCGGCCTGCCGGAACTGGTCGGCGCCCCAGCCCTCGAACTTGGTGGGCACTTTGTCGAACCACACGCCGCCCTGGCCGGGACCGCCGGCCATCACCGCGTTGTCGTTAAGGCGGAACGACAGCAACACCGCCTTCTTGGCCCACTGGTTCACCACCCAGCGGCCCTCGTGTTTTTCGGCCACGCGCACCCGGCCGGAATCCAGGGCGTTCAGGGTCGCCTCGACGGCCTCGCGCACCGGACCACGGGTTTCAAGGGTGATGGAGGCGCGGTTTTCCCAGGCCTCCTCGACACAGGCGATGATGTCAGCACTCAACGACATGGAAGGCAGATCCATTTCACACGATACGGGAAAACAAGAAGCATTACCGGCCCGCCCCGGCCTTGGCAAGACCGGGCGTGCGCTCAGGCGCCGCTTTTTACCACCGCGGCCAGCCAGGCGGCCAGATCGTCGGTGATGTGATGCACATGATCGAGCGGCCCCTCGCCCTCCGGCGGCTGCCAGCCGCCCGCCTCGGCCCGCACCAGCACCGTGGTCATGCCCGCCTGCGCCGCCGGCAAAAGATTGCGGGCGATATCCTCGAACATCGCCGCCCGCGTCGGCGCCACGTCATGGCGGGCCATCATGCGGCCGTAGCTCTCGGCATCGGGTTTGGGGATATAGCCGGCGGCCTTGATATCGAAAATGCCGTCGAAATGCCGGGAAATGCCCAGCCGCTCCAGCACGTTGACGGCGTGGCACTCCGAACCGTTGGTATAGACCAGCCGCCGCCCCGGCAAAGCGGCCAGCGCCGCCTCAAGGGCCGGAGCCGGATCCAGGACGCCGCAATCGATATCGTGCACATAGGCCAGGAAGGTGTCGGGCTCGATGCCATGCCCCAGCATCAGCCCGCGCAGGGTGGTGCCGTACTGATGATAGTAGCGCTTCTGCAGACGGAAGGCTTCGTCCAGCGGCAGATGCAGGGCCTCGCTGATGAACTGGCGCATGCGCCGGTCGATCTGCGGAAACAGGCTGCAGGAGGCCGGATAAAGGGTGTTGTCCAGATCGAAGACCCAGACATCGGGCAGCGGCGCGGGAAACGGGCGGACATCGGAGACCATGGCCAAGAGATACGCCCTCGCCGTCCGCGCCGCAAGCCCCGGGAAAAACAGGGGGATAAGGCCCCCCGGCCGATTCCGTCATTGCCCCAGGCCATAAGTTGGGTAGACTACACTCCTTGTGGATGAGGAAACGGCGCGGACGTGTAATACCAAGTCGCGGTGAGCTTGGCTCATCGCGACGCCGGTTAGGAGCAAGGCGACGCGCGGCTGATGCCGCGTTAGGCAAGGGGTCTGGAAGACCCCGCCCGCCGCGTGAGGGGCTCCGGTGATCGGGTCCGATCAACGGGATTTGGTATAACATAAGGAATAGAGCCTTCGCGGGTCGCAACGGCATGAGCATGATCAAGACATTACAAGATTTGCTGGGCCTCGCCGCCGACCATCGCTCCGGTCCGCGTGTCCTCGGGCTGGACGCCCTGGAAAGTTTCCCCACGCCCGCCCTTATTCTCGATGCCCAGGGTCAGGTGAGCGAGGCCAACAGCGCCGCGGCGCGGCTGGCCGGACTGATGGTGGAAGGCGCCCTGCCCGGCATCGCCGCCGCCGCCGGGCGCGCCCTGGCCTCGGGACGCTCGCAGATGGACAGCGTCATGCTGCCCGACAAAGACGGCCTGATGCTGTTCGATCTCAGCGTTCTGCCGCTGCACGACGGCACCGCCCTGGTGCTGGCCAAGGACGCCACCCTGGAAAGCAACCTGCGCGCCGCCCTGGTGGAATCGCGGCAGCGCTATAAGGATCTGGTGGAGATCTCCAGCGATTTCGCCTGGGAAATCGGCCCCGAGGGCAGCTTCGTCTTCGTCTCGCCCCGTGGCGCCCTGGGCCATGCCGCCGATCAGCTGGTGGGGCGGCTGCCGCAGGAGTTCATCGTCGAGCAGCCCGGTATCAACGGTCTCGTCCCCTTCACCTCCGACCGCCCGGTGGAAGACGCCGAAGTGTGGCTGCGCCGCGCCGACGGCGCCGCCGCCTGCGTGCTGGCCTCCTCGTCGCCCTTGCGCGACGGCGAGGGACGGCGCCGGGGGGCGCGCGGCGTCTGCCGCGACGTGACCCTGGAACGCGAGCGCGACGCCGCCCTGGTGCGGGCCAACAACCGCGAGCGGCTGCTCACCTACATCGTGCGCACCATCCGCGACGTGGTGGATCCGGCCGATATGCTGAAAATCGCCGCCGAGGCCACGGCGCGGGCCTTGAGCGGCATCGGCTGCCAGATCTACCGGCGTACCGAAACCGGGTTCATCCCCGGCAGCGCTTTCGGCGCGGTGGGCAGTTCGGCCCCCATCCTGGCCGTGTTCAACACCGACGACCGCTTCGAAGGCCATGTGGAACAGCGCATGGCCCTGGCCGCCCTCACCCGCTACCGCCAGGGCGGCAACGGCGCCATCATCGTCTGGCGCAACGGCGACGCCCAGGGCTGGAGCGACGACGACCGCCTGCTGCTGGAGGATGTGGCCAACCAGATCGGCATCGCCAACGAGCAGATCGCCAATCACGAGCGCATCCTCACCCTGTCGCGCACCGACGGCCTGACCGGACTTTACAACCGCCGCGCCTTCTTCGAGGAACTGACCCGCCGCTTCAACCGCCTGGCCTTCGACCGCAAGCCGGCGGCGCTGATCTATGTGGATCTCGACAATTTCAAACTGGTCAACGATCTCTTCGGCCATAAGCGCGGCGACGAGGCCCTGCTGGCGGTGCGCGACATTCTCCTGACCCATACCCGCCCCGTCGATCTTTTGGCCCGCCTGGGCGGCGACGAGTTCGCCATCTGGCTGGAGGGCGCCGACGAGGCCATCGCCACCCGCCGCTGCCGCGAAATCCTCGAGGCCGGCGCCCTGCTCGCCCAGTTTTCCGGCCGGCCCGACGCCCAGCTGACCCTGTCCCTGGGGGTGGCGGTGCATCAGGGCGACAGCCCGGAGAGCATGAACGAGCTGTTGTCCCGCGCCGACGAGGCCATGTACGGCGTCAAGCGCGACGGCAAGAGCGACTTCCGCCTGGCGGTGCAGCCCCCCTTGAGCCCGCCATCATGAGCGGGCTGATCGGCAAGACCCTGAACCGCCTGCTGGGCCGGGATGCCGCCCAGCCCGCCCGGCTGGCCGAGCGCCCCGGCCTCAGCTACGAGCAGATCAAGGAACTGGCCCGCCACAAGGATCCCAGCGTGCGCGGCAGTCTGGCCGCCCGCCAGGACGTGGGGCCGGAAGTGCTTTACTATCTGGCCGAGGATCCCAGCCCGGAGGTGCGCCGCCGCATCGCCGCCAATCCCGCCACCCCGGCCCAGGCCGATCTCAAGCTGGCGGCCGACGCCAATCCGGACGTGCGGGGCGATCTGGCCGGCAAGATCGCCCGCCTGGCCCCCGGCCTGTCGCCCGACGAACAGGATCGCCTGCGCCAGAGCACCTACGAGGCCCTGGCCCTTCTGGCCCGCGACCAGATCACCCGCGTGCGGCAGATCCTGGCCGAAACCCTGCGCGACGTCGCCAATGCCCCGCCCGACCTGATTCTGACCCTGGCGCACGATCCCGCCCTGGAAGTGGCGCTGCCCATCCTGGAATTTTCGCCGGTGCTGACCGACGAGGATCTGCTGGAGATCATCCAAAGCGCCCCGGTCACCGACCGGCTGTCGGCCATCAGCCGCCGCGCCCTGGTGGCCCCCGACGTCGCCGACGCCATCGTGCACAGCGAGGACGTGACCGCCGTGGCGGTGCTCTTAGGCAATCCCAGCGCCCAGATCCGCGAGGAAACCCTCGACATGCTGCTGGACCACGCCCCCCAGCACGAACTGTGGCACGCCCCCCTGGTCAACCGGCCGCAGTTGTCGGCCCGCGCCGCCACCCGCCTGGCCCGTTTCGTGGCGGAAAGCCTGTTGCAGCGCCTGCAGGAACGCCCCGATATCGACCCCGAGACCAAGGCCGCCGTGGCCGCCGTGGTGCGCCGCCGGGTGGAGGAGAACGGTTCCGACATGGCCGAGTTCCATCGCGGCGCCGGCCGCGGCGGCGAGGCCGAATCCCGTTTCGCGGCGGAAGATCCCTTCGAGGTCGCCCAGCGCCTGCATCAAGAGGGCAAGCTGGACGAAACCGCCCTCATCTCGGGCATCGCCTCGGGCAAGCACGCCTTCGTGGTGGCCGCCCTGGCGGTGCGCGCCGATCTGCCCCTGGAACTGGCGCAGAAGGTGGTGGCCACCCGCTCGGCCAAGGGCATGCTGGCCCTGTGCTGGAAGGCGGGACTGAAAGCCCCCACGGCGGTGCTGGCGCAGATCCGCCTGTCGAAGATCGCCCCCGGCGACATCCTGCGCCCCCTGCCCGACAGCCAGGACTATCCCATGACCGCCGAGGAAATGGCCTGGCAGCTGGACTTCTTCACCACCATGGCCGCCGTCGGCAAAGCCGCCGGAATGCATTAGATTTTTTTATGTCCCTCAGGCGCCGGGATAACTTCTTTTATATGTCCGCTCAGGCGCCGGGCGCTGGCGTGCCGCCAGCTTGGCTTGTCCTCGCTTATGCCTCCGCGCAAGCGCTCCCGGCAACGCTCCGGCGCGCTCAATGCGCTAGTCAGCCGCCGAGGCGGCTTCCGGGATATGTCCGCTCAGGCGCCGGAATAACTTCTTTTATGTCCCTCAGGCGCCGGGCGCTGGCGTGCCGCCAGCTTGGCTTGTCCTCGCTTATGCCTGCGCTTTCGCTCCGGCAACGCTCCGGCGCCCTCAACGGGCTAGTCAGCCGCCAAGGCGGCTTCCGGGATTGTCCCTCAGGCGCCGGAATAACTTCTTTTTGTCCCTCAGGCGCCGGGCGCTGGCGTTCCCGGGGGCCTTCGGGCCGCCTATTCCAGGCGGCCCAGGGAGCGGGCCAGCACCAGATAGAGCTTGCCCACCTCGGCGCTGGTGAAGGCGCCGGTCAGCACGTCGGCGCGGTCGGCCTGACGGGCCTGGGCCAGCAGCGCCTCGAACTCCGCCAGGTAGCGGTTGACGAAGTCGCGGAACTGGCTGTCCTCCTCGTAGCGGGTGCGGATGGCGGCGATCTGGTTGCGGTCGAGATTCTTCAGAATCTTGCGCAGGAACACCGACTGGTCGCCGGAATGGAACTCGCGCCAGGTCTTGTCGTCCACCCCCGACTGGAAGATGCGGCTGATATCCACCGACAGCGATTGCAGCTTCTCGACGATGAAGGCCGCCGTTTGCAGGAATTTCTCCACCGAAACGCTGCTGCGCTGCTGCTCCAGGTCGCGGGCCTGCTGTTCGGCGGTGCGCGAGGATTTCAGCAGATCCTCGGTCTGGCGGGCGAAGGTCTGCACCAGGGTTTCCGCCTGGGCCGACAGCCGCTCGCCGGTGATGCCGAGATCGTTGGATTTCTGCCGCAGGGTCTCGAAGAGATTTTCCAGGCGCGAGGCCGTGCTCTCGCTGGAGTCCGCCAGATCCTGCGACTGGCGCCGCAGCGATTCGCCCGAGGCCCGCACCTGGGCGGTAATACGGTCCGAGGTGCCGGCCAGATCGCGCACGCTGCTCTTCAACTGCTCCGACACCGCCGCCACATGGGCGGCGGTCTTGCCGGCGCCGTCCTCGAACTCCCGGGCGGCCTGTCGCAGGGCGTCGCCGGAAGCGCGCGACTGCAACTGCGCCTGCTGGGCCGCGTCCGACATCTCGACAGTGGTCTGGCGCATCTGCTGGGCGAAGGCGCGCAGAGCCTCGCCGGCATTGTCGGAGGCCTTGACCACCTCGGCCGACTGGGTCTGCAACGCTTGTCCCACCTTGCCCAGCCCGCCATGGGCCTGTTCGGTGGTGGCGATGAGCGCGTCGCTCTGACGGCGGATATCCTCGCCGGCGGAGCGCAGACGGCCGGCGGCCTGCTCGGCGGCCTGGGTCAGCTGCCCCGAACGCTCGTCGAAACTGTCGGCCACGCTCTGCACGTCCTCGACGGCGCGCTGCGAGGCCAGCCCCACATCCTGGCTGCGCAGACGCAACATCTCGCCCACCGACTGCAACTCGCCGCTGACCCTGCCCGACATGGCCAGCAGATCGTTGACATTGAGGCGCAGATCGTCGGCGATGCCCTTGACCCGGGCCATCACCTGCTCCGACGTGGAATTGAGGTGCCGGGCCTGCTGCCCCAGCGAGGCTTCGCTCAGCTTGGCCTGGGTCGACACCAGATTGGCGGTATCGGCCAGTTCCTCGGCCTGTTTGCGCAGGCCCGTGCGCAGGGCCTCGGCCTGGGCCGCCGCCTTGTCGGCGCCCCGGCCCAGTTCGTCCACATGCAGGCGCAAGGAATCCATCAGCTCGCGGGCGCGCTGGGTCATCTGGTCGGAGGCGGCGATCAGGGCGCGGTTCTGCCCCTGCAGGGCCTCGCCCACCTCGCGCACCCGGGTCATGGCCCGGTCGCAGCCGCCCTCCACCTCGTCGCGGCGCTGGGTGAACACCTCGCCCACCGCGCCCAGCTGCTGCGACGCCTCCTCGGCCGCCGTGCGCAACCCGTCCACATGGCGGCCCATGGCATCGCCCAGCTCGCGGAAGCGCACCATGGCCTGATCCGAGGCCGAGGAAAGCTCGCGGGTTTGCACCCCCAGTCCCTCCTCGACGATTTTCACCCGGGTCAGCACCCGCTCGGTGATCTGGTCGAGGCCGTTGGCCTGCTGCTCCAGCGAGGCGCTGATGCGCCCGGTCTGCTCGGCCAGCCGCACCGCCGCCGCTTCGAGGTCGGCGTTCTGCTTGCCGAACAGTTGATCCAGCGCCTCCTGGCGGCGGTTCAGTTCGTGCGCCACCTCGTCGGCCCGGCTCATGGCCCGCTCCGACACCGTCTGGATGCGGGTGGACTGGGTTTCCACCACATGGGCCAGTTCATCCACCTTGTCGGTGGCGGAGATCACCGCGCGGCCCATCAGGTCCACCGCCTTCTGGATGGCGCCGGCCGACTGTTCCGACTGCTCCATCACCTGGCCGGAGGTCTTGCGCAGCCGCTCCACCTGCTCGCCCATGCCCAGGCTGAACTCCTTGGCCCGGGTCATGGCCTCTTCCGTGGCCGACACCAGATCCTGGGTGGCGCCGCGCACCTCGACGATGCGTGCCACCGTACCCTCGGTGCTGCGGGCCAGGGTTTCCACCTCAAGCTTCAGGCCGTCCACCACCCGCTGGGTATCGCCGCCGACGCGGGTCGCCAGCTTCGAAAGATCGTCGATCTGGCGCTGCAAGGACTGGCGCACCTGCTCCGATCGCTCCACCGCCTCCGACGACGCCGTGGTCAACGCCTCGGCCTGACGGCGCAGGGCATTGGAAATGGTGGTGACGCG
The DNA here is from genome assembly GCA_021782815.1 of Pseudomonadota bacterium. Lineage (GTDB taxonomy): Bacteria > Pseudomonadota > Alphaproteobacteria > Rhodospirillales > Magnetospirillaceae > JAJZGK01. The sequence continues at coordinate 33,939 of JAJXUO010000012.1, read as the reverse complement.
GGCCTCGGATTCCTCGTTGGGATAGGCCAGGCGGTCGAGATAGCGCCGCAGTTCGGCCGCCTCGCGCCGCAGGATGGTGCCGCGATCGAGAAACGCCACGAACAGCCACATCAGGGCCAGCGGCACCACGGCGCCGCCGAGAATGCCGCCGAATTCCTGGGGCTGCAGCATGAAGACGTTGCTCCAGCCCAGCGACTTGTCGATATAGGTCAGGCACACCGACAACCACAGCACGGTGATCAGGATGGCGCCGCCGTAAAGCAGCGGACCGCGCCAGCGGCCATCCCCCCCGGCGTCCCGGCGCGGCCGCTCCCCCTGCCCAGCGGTCGGCGGCGACCAGATCCGAGCCGAGGGCGGCGCCGAGGGCGCGGGCGGCGGCGCGGGCGGCGGCGCGGCGGGCTGTTCGGCGGCGGGAGCGGGCGGAGGCGGAGGAAGCTCGTCGGCCATGGGCTTATCCGATCTTTCGTTTTGTTTGCGGCGACGTTGCCATATCAGGGCGGAAGGTCAATGTCTTTCTCTGCATCCGGGTTATCCGGGCGCGGCGTCGTCGCCATCCGGGGCCTGGCCGTGGCGGCGCAGCATCACCCGTTCCGCGCCGCACACCACGAATACCGGATCGAAAGCCCCGCTCAGAGCCGCCAGCAGGGCGCTGCCCGGTTCTTCGGCCAAGGCGTCGGGGCGGGCCGGATCCACATGCGCCACCACGCTGGCGTGATCCTCGTTGAACGACACCACGATACCGCAGAGATCGGGGCGCAGATCCTCGGGAAACCCTTCGTCCAGCAGCCAGAAACATTCGAAATTACGGCAGGACGGCGGCCGTGTCCGGTGAATGGCGCAGCCCGTCGCGCCGCAGTGATCGCACCACTGTCCGGTGGGCTTGCCGGTTTCCGGCACCGCGAAAAACTGACAGCAAAGGGTGCAGGGTCCACAGACGCGGGCGGTCATGGCGTTTCCTTTTTCGTAGCGGGCAACGGCCCGTGATCCGTGACGGGCAACGGCCCGTGATCCGTGACGGGCAACAGCCCGTGGTCGGCATAATAACGGCGCGCTCCGGGATGCAGCGGCACCCCCAGCCCGCTGGCCGCCTGGGCCGGATCGGGCAGGCTGGCATGGGATTGGGCCAGCAGGGCCCGGCTGTCGGGATGCCACAGGGCCGCGCACATGGCCTCGGCCAGCGTCTCGGGCAGGCGGGCCCCCACCAGAAGATCGAGCCCCACCGCCAGGGTGGGCACGCCGTCGGCCTGGCCGGCATAGGCCCCGGCCGGAATCAGCGCCGGGCGCAGCAGCGGCTCGCGGCGGCGCATGGCGGCGGCAACCCGCGGCGGCACCGGCAACAGGACGACGGCCTGATGCTCGGCCAGGGCGGCCACCGTGGGCGAGGGCAAACTGTCGGTGAGGATGATGGCGTCGAGCCGCCCCGCCGTCAGGGCGTCGGCGGCTTCGGACGCCCGCTGGAAACGCAGCCGCACCCGCCCCTCCAGACCGGCGGCGGCCAGCAGCAGCCCGGCATGATAGGCGGCGGCCGACCCCCGCGTCCCCACCGCCACCCGGCGGCCCTTGAGATCGGCCAGACGGCGCAGCCCCGATCCGGCCCGCGCCACCACCTGCAGATCGTCCTCCCCCACCCGGGCCAGGGCGCGCACATCCGCCACCGCCCGCCCGGCGAAGGGACCGGCGCCCCGCGCCGCCAGCGCCGCCATATCGGCATCGGCCAGAACGGCGTCGAACGAACCGGCCCCCAGGCGGCGCAGCGTCTCCACGCCGCCGTCCGATCCGCTGGCCATGACGATCAGCCCCGGCACGCCGCAGCCCCCGCCGTCGCCGCAGGGCCGCAGACCCGGCGGATTGCTGAGCGCGCTGGCGATCAACCCGCCCAGAATGAAGGCATGCTCCCCCGACGCCCCGGCGCCCAATTGCAGATAAAGCACATCGCCGGCCCGGGCCGGCACGGCGCAAACCAGCAGCCAGCCCGCCAGGATGCAGACCAGCCGCGATGTCCCCGATGATCCCATCCCGCACCCAGATCCTTAAAGGCCAAGCGAAACTCAATTCCCCGCCGGCAAGAATAGCGCAGATGCGCGGCAAGTCCTATCGCCGTGTCGCACAGGGTCATCGGGTGAACGCGCGATCGTTGTTCGTTTGAAGGGGATTTTCGCCGCGTTGGCGCGATGAGCGCCCGCGCAACCGTTTGCGCGAAAGCCAAGCTGGCGGCACGCCAGCGTCCGGCGCCTGAGCGGACATGTGAAAACCAGGGTAATCGGGTTCACCCGATTACCCTGCCGTGTCGCAACATCGCCGCACTTGCGGGCGGCGGCCGTGGCGGATATGCTTCCCCGTCTCCATTATTACCCCATCCATCGCCGCCGGGCCTCTTCCTGGTCCGCCGTCCGCCCAGAACCGAAGGTCCGCCATGGTCATCGGCAGCGCCATGATTGCATTCCTATTGCTTGGCCTCGCCGCGCCCCTGGGCCGACGACGCCCCGCCGTGGCCGGACTGGTGCATCTGGCCTGCCTGCCGCCGTCGCTGCTGCTGCTGGCCCTGGGCCTGATGCATCTGGCCGCCCCGCCCGGCACCCCGCCGCAGATCATCACCCTGCCGTTGGGCCTGCCCGGCCTGGCCGGGCACTGGCGGCTCGACCGCCTGAGCGCCTTTTTCCTGCTGGTGGTCAATCTGCCCGCCGTGCTGGCCGGGCTCTACGGCCTGGGCTACGCCCCGCATCTGCCGCGCCCCGGACGGGTGGCGCCGTTTCTGCCGCTGTTCCTGCTGGGCATGAACGGCGTTCTGCTGGCCGACGACGCCTTTTCGTTCCTGCTGGCGTGGGAATTCATGTCGCTGACCTCGTGGCTGCTGGTGGTGGCCGACGACGGCAATCCCGAGGCCGGAAAGGCCGGGCTGACCTATCTCTCCATGGCCGCGTTCGGCGGATTTTGCCTGCTGGCCGCCTTCGCCCTGATGGCCGCCGACGGCGGCAGCTTCGATTTCGCCCTGCTGCGGGCCCATCCCGGCGGCGGCGGCGGCGTGCTGGCGGTGCTGCTGGTGCTGCTGGGCACCGGCTCCAAGGCCGGCATGGTGCCGCTGCATCCCTGGCTGCCCCTGGCCCATCCCGCCGCCCCCAGCCATGCCTCGGCCCTGATGTCGGGGGTGATGACCAAGGTGGCGCTCTACGGCCTGATCCGCATCCTGTTTGATCTCCAGCCGGTGCTCGGCTGGCAATGGGGGTTCGCCCTGATGCTGCTGGGCGCCGCCACCGCGTTGACCGGGGTGTTCTACGCCCTGATGCAGCGCGATCTCAAAGTGCTGCTGGCCTACTCCACCGTGGAGAATGTGGGCCTGATCCTGGTGGCCCTGGGGCTGGCCGCCGCCTTCCGCGCCTACGATCAGCCCGCCCTGGCCGCCCTGGCCCTGGTGGCCGCCCTCTACCACGTGCTCAATCACTCGCTGATCAAAAGCCTGCTGTTCCTGGGGGCCGGCGCCGTGGTTTCGGCCACCGGCGAACGCGACATCAACCGCTTGGGCGGGCTTTTGAACCGCATGCCGGTTACCGGCGCCTGTTTCCTGGCCGGCGCCTGCGCCATTTCCGCCCTGCCGCCGCTGAACGGCTTCGTCTCGGAATGGCTGGTGTTCCAAAGCCTGTTCCATGCCCCCAGCCTGTCGCATTGGGCCATGCGTTTCGGCGTGCCGGTGGTGGGGGTGGCCCTGGCCCTGGCCGCCGCCTTCGCCGCCGTCTGCTTCGTGCGCGCCTTCGGCACCGTCTTCCTCGGCCGCCCGCGCTCGGCCGCCGCCGCCGCCGCCCGCGAGGCGCCGCTCTCCCTGCAACTGGCCCAGGTGGTGCCGGCGGCCTTGTGCCTGGGGCTGGGGATCTTCCCGGTGCTGGTGTCGGGCGGGCTGGCCTCGGTGGTGGCGCCGCTGCTGCGGGTGCGCCTGCCCACCGCCCTGCTGGGCTGGCCGTGGCTCAGCCCCATCGCCCCCGGCGCCGGCTCCTATTCCGCCCTGATGCTGCTGCTGACCGGAGTGGCCCTGGCCATCACCACCGTGCTGGTGGTGCATCATTTCGGCAGCCAGCGCACCCGCCGCGCACCCGTCTGGGACTGCGGCACCCCGTGCGCCCTGCCCGAGGCCCAATATAGCGCCGATAGTTTCAGCCAGCCCCTGCGCCGGGTGTTCGGCCGGCCTTTGCTGGCGGCGCGCGAACTGATCGACATGCCCGCCCCCGGCGATACCGCCCCCGCCCGCTTCCGCCTGGAGATACGAGACCCCCTGTGGGACGGGCTCTACGCCCGGCTGATCCGCCTGGTGAACCGGCTGGCCGACCGCGTCAACCGTCTGCAAAGCCTGACGGTGCGCCATTACCTGCTGATGATGTTCTGGACCCTGGTGGCCGGGCTCGTCATCGTCGCCGTGAGGCCGCCGCTATGATCCCGCTGCTCTGGGGCATTCTGCATACCCTGCTGGTGGTGGCCGCCGCCCCCTGGGCCACCGGCCTCACCCGCCGCGTCAAGGCCCGGCTGCAGGGACGGCGCGGCGCCTCCTGCTGGCAGCCCTACCGCGATCTGTGGCGGCTTTTGCAAAAGGACTCGGTGATCGCCGACAGCGCCAGCTGGCTGTTCCACATCACCCCTTACGTGGTGTTCGTGGCGGTGTGGCTGGCCGCCACCATCCTGCCCACCCTCACCACCGACATGATCATGACCCCGGCCGCCGACCTCATCGCCCTGGTGGCGCTTCTGGGCGTGGCGCGCTTCTTCACCGCCCTGGCCGGGCTCGACGCCGGCACCGCCTTCGGCGGCCTGGGGGCCAGCCGCGAGATGTTCATCGCCAGCCTGGGCGAACCGGCCATGCTGATGGTCACCTTCAGCCTGTCGGTGCTGGCCCATACCACCTCGCCGGCCCATCTGGTGGAATTCGTGCTGGCCGGCCATGTGGGGCTGGAGGTTTCGGTGGGCCTGGCCATGGGGGCGCTGCTGATGGTGGCCCTGGCGGAATCCGGGCGCATCCCCATCGACAATCCCGCCACCCATCTGGAGCTGACCATGGTGCACGAGGCCATGGTGCTGGAATATTCCGGCCGCCATCTGGCCCTGATGGAAGCGGCGGCGATGATGCGCCAGCTTTTGTTCCTGTCGCTGATCATCTGCCTGTTCCTGCCCTGGGGCATCGCCCGCCCCGGCGACGCCGCGCCCTGGCTGCTGGTGGGCCTGGCCGCCTGGATCGCCAAGGTGGCGGCGCTGTCGGTGGTGCTGGCCGCCTACGAAAGCTGGATCGCCAAGATGCGGCTGTTCCGCATCGCCGACTTCCTGGGCGGCGCCCTGCTGCTGGCCCTTCTGGCCACCATCTTCCTCTATGTCTCCGAGGCGCTTTAGGATGGCCCACACCCCCTTCGCCTACAATCTGGCCCATCTGATCGGCGCCACCGTGCTGATGATGGGCTTCGGCCTGCTCTATCAGCGCCGCATGACGGCGGTGATCCGCACCTACGCCCTGCAGGCCATGGCCCTGGCCCTGGCCGCCGCCTGGCAGGCCGCCATCCAGGACGCGCCGCATCTTTACGCCACCGCCCTCATCATCCTGCTGTTCAAGGGCATGGCCGTGCCCGCCGCCCTGCAATGGCTGGTGCGCCGCCTGGGCATCCACCGCACGGTGGAAACGGCTCTCGGCATCGGCCCCACCCTGATGGCCGGCGTGGGGCTGGTGGCCCTTTCCATCGTGCTGGTGATGCCCATGGACATCGCCGCCACCGCCATCACCCGCGAAAGCGTGGCCCTGGCCATGTCGGTGGTGCTGCTGGGGCTTTTGATGATGATCACCCGCCGCAACGCCGTGACCCAGGTGGTGGGCTTCATGTCGCTGGAAAACGGCCTGCTGCTGGCCGCCGTCGGCGCCCACGGCATGCCGCTGGTGGTGGAACTCAGCATCGCCTTTTCGGTGCTGGTGGCCATGGCGCTGTTCGGCATCTTCTTCTTCCGCATCCGCGAGCGCTTCGACAGCCTGGAGCTTTCCTATCTCGAAACCTCGCGCGGAGACAGCCAATGACCGCCCTCTCCGCCATTCTCCCCGGTCCGCTGCCGCTGCTGCTGGCCCTGCCGCTGCTGGGGGCGGCCCTGCTGGCGGTTCTGCCCGGCTGGCGGCTGGCCGCCTGGCTCAATGTGGGCTTTTCCGCCGCCACCTTCGCCGCCGCCCTGTGGCTGGCCCTGGCCCCTCCGCCCCCCGGCCTGTTCCTGTTCATCGACGATTTCAGCGCCGCCCTCATTCTGCTGACCGGGCTGGTGGGCTTTTCCACCGCCCTGTTCTCGGCCGCCTATATCAACCGCGACGGCAAGAACCATCGCCTGGCGCCGCGCCATCTGCGCCTTTACCACGCCATGTACCAGGCCTTCATGTTCACCCTGCTGCTGGCGCTGTCGGCCAACAATATCGGCATCCTGTGGGTGGCGGTGGAAGGGGCCACCCTCACCACCGTGCTGATGGTCAGCCTTTATCGCACCAAACCGGCCATCGAGGCGGCCTGGAAATATTTCATCCTGTGCAGCGTCGGCATCGGCCTGGCGCTGTTCGGCACCATCCTGGTCTATCTGGCCGCGCAGACGGTGATGGGCGACGGCAGCCCGGCCATGGCCTTCAGCCTGATGACGCCGCACGCCGCCGCCTTCCAGCCCGAACTCCTCAATCTCGCCTTCGTCTTCCTGCTGGTGGGCTACGGCACCAAGGCCGGGCTGGTGCCGCTGCACGCCTGGCTGCCCGACGCCCATGCCGAGGGCCCCACCCCCATTTCCGCCGTGCTGTCGGGGCTGTTGCTCAACGTGGCCTTCTATGTGCTGCTGCGTTACAAGCGGCTGCTGGCCGGCAATCCTCATACCCTGGAACCGGGGCCGCTGCTGGTGGGGCTGGGGGTGCTGTCGGTGCTGGTGGCGGCCTTCATGCTCTACCGCCGCGGCGATATCAAACGCCTGTTCGCCTACAGCTCCATCGAACATATGGGCCTTCTGGCGGTGGCCTTCGGCACCGGCGGCGCCCTGGCCAATTTCGCCGGGCTGCTGCACATGCTGATGCATTCCCTGGTGAAGTCGGCCATCTTCTTCGTGGTGGGGCTGGCCTCGCAGGCGGCGGGCAGCCAGCGCATCGCCGATATCCGCGGCCTGACCACCAGCGCGCCGCTGCTGGGCTGGTCGCTGGTGGTGGGCGTGCTGTCCATCGCCGGGCTGCCGCCCCTGGGCGTCTTCACCAGCGAATTTCTGCTGCTGAACGCCCTCATGCACCGTACCCCCTGGCTGGGGCTGACGCTGCTGACCCTGCTGCTGCTGGCCTTCGCCGCCCTGGTGTTGCGCCTGCAGGGGCTGGCCTTCGGCCCGCCCTCGCCGCTGCCGGGCCGCGACGGCACCAAGCCGCCGCGCCTGTTCACCCGCGTGATCGGCATCTCGCCCATCTTCCTGCACATGGCCCTGGCCGTGGCCGCCGGCATCATCCTGCCCGCCGCCACCGCCTCGTGGCTGTGGGCCATCGCCAAACAGCTGGGATAAACCGCCATGCTGGGCAACACCACCCTGACGGAATTTCTCGACGGCCTGCGCACCGTGCCGCAGCACCAGCCCTGGCCGCGCCACCTGCTGGACGAGCGGGCCTGGATGGACCTTCTGCACCAGCTGGCGGAATCCGACTGGACCCTGCTGGGCCTGTGGGCCGACGGCGGCGAGGTGCATGCCGCCCTGCGCGACGAGGAGGACGGCGCCGTGGCCGTGGCCTCGCTGTCCTGCCCCGAGCGCAAATATCCCTCGCTGTCCGAGGTGCGGCCCGGCGCCATCCGCCTGGAACGGGCCCTGCGCGACCTGTGGGGCATCACGCCGGTGGGCCTCTCCGATCCCCGCCCCTGGCTGGACCATGGCCGCTGGCCGGTCTCGCGCCCCCTGGCCCTGCCGCGCGGTCCGGCGCCGGAGACGCCGGTGGACTATCCCTTCCTGCCGGTGGAGGGCGAGGCCCTGCACATCATCCCGGTGGGGCCGGTGCATGCCGGGGTGATCGAGCCCGGCCATTTCCGCTTCACCTGCAGCGGCGAGAGCGTGGTGCGTCTGGAAGCCCGGCTGGGCTACACCCACAAGGGGGTGGAGGAGCTGATGGCCGGCAAGCCGCTGGCCGAGGCGGCGAAACTGGCGGCGCGCCTCTCGGGCGACAGCACCGTGGCCTATTCCCTGGCCTTCGCCCGGGCGGTGGAGGCGGCCACCGCCAGCGAGGCGCCGCCGCGCGCCCACTGGCTGCGCGCCCTGATGGCCGAACTGGAACGCATCGCCAACCATCTGCTGGACGTGGGCGGCGTGTGCAACGACGCCGCCTTCCCGGTGATGCTGGCCCACTGCACCACCCTGCGCGAGGAGGTGTTGCGGGCCAACGCCGCCTGTTTCGGCCACCGTCTGCTGATGGACCGCATCCTGCCGGGCGGCGTCAGCCACGACCTGACCCGCGAGGGCGGCGCCACCTTGCGCAAGCTGTGCGCCACCCTGGCCCAGCGCCTCAATATCCTGGTGGACATCTACGACGATCTGCCCAGCCTGCAGGACCGCACGGTGGGCACCGGCATCGTGCGCCCGGCCCTGGCGCGGCGCTTCGGCGCCGGCGGCGTGGTGGGCCGCGCCTCCATGCAGGGCGGCGACGCCCGCAAGGCCGTCGCTTATCCCCCTTACGACGAACTGGACTTCGCCGTGCCCACCCAGCCCTTAGGGGATGTCAACGCCCGCATCTGGCAGCGCATCGAGGAGCTGCGCGAAAGCCTGTCCCTGGTCAATCAGCTGATGGACGGCATGCCGGGCGGCCCCTTGACCCGCCCCATTCCCACCCGCGGCGGCGAGGGCATGGCCCTGGTGGAGGGGTTCCGCGGCGAAATCCTGCTGTGGCTGCGCCTGTCGGAAGCGGGCAAGGTGGTGCGCTGCCACCCGCGCGATCCCTCGTGGTTCCAATGGCCGCTGCTGGAGGCGGCCATCGAGAACAACATCGTCGCCGACTTTCCCCTGTGCAACAAATCCTTCAACTGTTCCTATTCCGGGGTGGATCTCTGACCATGCGGCTGGTGCGCCTTCTCCTCCAAACCCTGTTGAAGGGCCCGGTCACCCAGGCGCCGCCGCCGGCCGACGCCGACAGCCTGGCCCAACTGGCCGCCACCTTGAGCGCCCGCAGCCGCGACACCCTGGGCCGTTCGCTGGCCATCCGCGCCCTCGACGCCGGTTCCTGCAACGGCTGCGAACTGGAAATCCAGGCCGTCTGCGGCCCCGTCTACGATCTGGAACGTTACGGCCTCAAGGTCGTCGCCAGTCCGCGCCATGCCGACGTGTTGCTGGTCACCGGCCCCGTCACCCGCAACATGGCCCTGGCGGCGGTGCGCACCTATGAGGCCATGGCCGCGCCGAAATGGGTGGTGGCCATGGGCGATTGCGCCCGCGACGGCGGCTGCTTCGCCGGCAGCTACGCCGTGATGAACGGCGTTCAGGAGCTGCTGCCGGTGGATCTGGTCATCCCCGGCTGCCCGCCCGAACCGGAAAAACTGTTGTCGGGGCTGCTGGCCCTGTTGGAGACTGTGGCCTGACCGTTCCGTTGCCATCCCGAAGGCGTGCCCATGTTCCGCTCCCTCCTTGCCCGCCTGTGGCATGAAATCGCTCCCGCCCTGCTGATGGTGGCCGTGGTGCTGCTGGCCCGCACCGCCCTGGCCCAGCCCTATTACGTGCCCAGCGGCTCCATGGAGCCCACCCTGCAGATCGGCGACGAACTGCTGGCCAACAAATTCACCTACGGCTACAGCCGCTATTCCCTGCCGGTGGATCTGCCGGTGGGCGGAGAGGGACGGCTGTTCGCCCGGCTGCCGGCGCGCGGCGACGTGGTGGTGTTCCGCCCGCCCAACAAACCGGACGAGGTTTACGTCAAGCGCCTGATCGGCCTGCCCGGCGACCGCATCGCCATGCGCCAGGGCCGGCTGTGGATCGACGGCCGGCCGCTGCCGCTGCAGGACGACGGCATCGGCCAGGTGGAGCTGCGCGACGGCCGCCGCCTGCCCGCCCGCCGCCTTTTGGAAACCCTGCCGGGCGGCCGCGTCCACCCCATCCTGAAGCTGACCTTTTCCGGCCCGCTCGACAACACCCCGGAGGTGACGGTGCCGCCCGGCATGCTGTTCATGATGGGCGACGACCGCGACAATTCCCTGGACAGCCGCATCCCCCGCGCCGAGGGCGGCCTGGGCTTCGTGCCCGAGGCCAATCTTTTGGGCCGCGCCGAGGTGGTGCTGGGCTCGTGGGATTTCCCCATCATGGCCCAGCCGGTGACCACCTGGCTGTCGGGCCTGCGCCTGCGCCGGTTTTTCAGTAAAATCAGTTAACGTGAGCGACGTCCGGCAAAGCCGGACTCGCGTAAAGCCCTGGCGGCGCTTGAGCGCCAAAGGCAGAAAACGTTTAGGAGCGACGTCCGGCAAAGCCGGACTCGCGCTAAACCGGATTGACCAGCCAGCGCAGGCGGCTGCCGCCGCTGCCGCCCAGGCGGTCGTGCAGCACGGGCAGCAGCGCCGCCAGACCCTCGTCCAACTGCCAGGGCGGGTTCAACAGCAGCAGGCCGGTGCCGTTGAGACGGGCCGGATCATCGGGGGGATGGCGGAACAGCTCGGCGGTGAAGCAGGGCCGCCCCAGGCCCGCCGCCTCGCCGAGAAACCGCTCCACCGCCTCCGGCTCCTTGATGGGATACCACACCCCGTAGATGCCGGTGGGCCAGCGGCGCAGGGCCTCGGCCAGGCCCTTGGCCACGCGGCGGAACTCGTCCTTGACCTCGAAGGGCGGATCGATCAGCACCAGACCACGCCGCTCCTTGGGCGGCAGCAGCGCCTTCAGGGCCAGATAGGCGTCCTGCACATGCACCCCCACCTGGGTATCGTGGCGGAATTCCCGCTTCAGGGTGCGGGCATCCTCGGGGTGCAGTTCCACCAGGGCCAGGCGGTCTTGCGGCCGCAACAGGAAGCGGGCGATGCGCGGCGAACCGGGATAGGCCGTCACATCCGGCCAGCCGGGATTGACGGCGCGCACCGCCGCCTGATACTCGGCCAGGGCCTCGGGCCAGGGCCCGCCCGCCATCAGGCGGCCGATGCCGTCCTTCCATTCCCCGGTCTTGCCGGCCTCGATCCCGGTCAGATCGTAGCGGCCGATCCCGGCATGGGTATCGACCACGCAAAAGGGCGCCTCCTTGCGCTTCAGGTGGGCCAGCACCAGGGTCAGCAGGGCATGCTTGACCACATCGGCGAAATTTCCGGCATGATAGGCGTGACGGTAGTTCATGGCGGCACCCTACCATTCCAGGGCAAGCGCTTGGAAGCCTTTGCCCAGGGTGATCGCATATGCGCTCACCCTGGCTTCTTTATTGTCCCTCAAGCGCCGGGCGCTGGCGTGCCGCCAGCTTGGCTGTCCTCACTTATGCCTCCGCGTTACCGCTCCGGCAACGCTCCGGCGCGCTCAATGCGCTAGTCAGCCGCTGATAGCGGCTTCCATATGCGATCACCCTGGTCTTTCCCCCTATCATCCTTGACCCTGCCGGCAAAACGGCGTACCCCTGCCGCAGGATCAAAAGGAGAACAGCATGATTCTGATCGGCCGCAACACCTCGCCGTTCGTCCGCCGCGTCGCCATCTCCCTGCGTCTCTTGGGCCTGCCTTACGAGCAGCGCCTTTTAAGCACGGTGGCCGATCGCGCCGCGGTGCAGGCCATCAATCCCCTGGGCCGCATTCCCGCCCTGCTGCTCGATGACGGCGAGGTGCTGATCGACAGCACCCCCATTCTCGATTACCTCGACGAACTGGCCGGGCCGGACCGGGCCCTGGTGCCGCCGCGCGGTCCGGCGCGGCGCCGGGTGTTGAAGCTGGTAGCCCTGGCCCTGGGCGCCATGGAAAAGAGCCTGTCCTGCTATGTGGAGCGCACCCTCCGCCCCGCCGATAAGCAGCATCAGGAGCTGCTGCACCGCTGCGCCGATCAGGCCCGCGCCGGTCTGGCCGCCCTGGAGCAGGCCTGCGCCGGGCCGTGGCTGACCGGCGAAACCCTCACCCAGGCCGATATCAGCGCCGTGGCGGCGCTGGACTTCATCGACGCCTTCTGGCCCGACATGCTGCCCGAAGGCTTCGCCCCCCGGCTGCGGGCCCTGCGCCAGCGCGCCGCCACCCTGCCCGCCTTCGCCGACACCCGGCCCTGACGGAGACCATGATGCTGTTGTCCCTGGCCGCCCTGGCTCTTGCCGCCGTCACCCTGCTGGCGGTGCTGCTGCTGCTGCGCCGTCCCTCCGCCGCCCGCGCCGAGGCCCTGCTGAACGATCTGGCCCTGGCCCTGCCCCACGCCCTGGCCCGCCAGATCGCCCCCGAGCTGGAACGGCTGGAACGCAGCATCCGCGGCGACATGGCCGCCGAGCGCGAGGCCCAGGCCCGCCAGGGCAAGGATCTGCGCGACGAGGTGGGCAACGGCCTGAAAGGGCTGTCCGAGCTGCAAAAGGGCACTCTCGACACTTTCGGCCAGCAGATCGCCCGGCTGACGCAAAGCCTGGATCAGCGCCTGGAGGCCTTCGCCCGCCAGACCGCCGAGCAGGCCAAGGCCGGCGAGGCCCGGCAGGAGCAACTGCGCCAAGCGGTGGAGGCGCGTCTGGCCCAGTTGCAGCAGGGCAACGAGGCCAAGCTGGAACAAATGCGCCAGACCGTGGACGAAAAGCTGCAGGGCACCCTGGAGAAACGCCTGGGCGAGTCCTTCAAGCTGGTGTCGGAACGGCTGGAGCAGGTGCACAAGGGCCTGGGCGAGATGCAAAGCCTGGCCAGCGGCGTCGGCGATCTGAAAAAGGTGCTGACCAATGTGAAGACGCGCGGCACCTGGGGCGAAATCCAGCTGGGTAACCTTTTGGAACAGATGCTGACCCCGGAGCAGTTCCTGGCCAACGCCGCCTGCCGCGACGGCTCGGCCGAACGGGTGGAATATGTCATCCGCCTGCCCGGACGCGGCGCGGACGGCGGCGACGGCGAGGTGTGGCTGCCCATCGACGCCAAATTCCCGCGCGAGGATTACGAACGCCTGCTGGACTGCGCCGAACAGGCCGACGCCGAGGGGGTGGAGGCCGCCGCCAAGGCCCTGGAGGCCCGCGTCAAATCCTTCGCCAAGGATATTTCCGGCAAATACATCAACCCGCCGCGCACCACCGATTTCGCCATCCTGTTCCTGCCCACCGAGGGGCTTTACGCCGAACTTCTGCGCCGCCCCGGCCTGATGGACCAGTTGCAGCGCGAGCACCGCATCACCCTCTGTGGCCCCACCACCCTGAGCGCCCTGCTCAACAGCCTGCAAATGGGCTTCCGCACCCTGGCCATCCAGAAACGCTCCAGCGAGGTGTGGGAAATCCTCGGCGCGGTAAAGAGCGAATTCGGCAAATACGGCGAGGTGCTGGACAAGGTGCAGAAGAAACTGCACGAGGCCAGCAACAGCATCGAGGACATCTCGCGGCGCAAACGGGCCATCGACCGCAAGCTGCGCTCGGTCAGCGAACTGCCCGCCGCCGCCGCCGAAGACCTGCTGGCCCTGGCCGCCGCCGACGAGGAGTGAGCAAGGGGGCTATCACGCCCCCTTGGCTGAAAACCGCCTTATACCAAGGCGCGATGCGTTTGACTCATCGCGACGCCGGTTAGGAGCAAGGCGACGCGCGCATGAGGGTGCGGTATTACGCCTGACGGGCGTCGATGATGGAGCGGCGGATGGCGCGGGTGCGGGTGAAGAGGGCCTGCAGGGTATCGCCCTCGCCCCAGCGGATGGCCCGCTGCAGGGCGGTCAGATCCTCGGTGAAGCGTTGCAGCACATCCAGCACCGCCTCCTTGTTATTGAGGAAGATATCGCGCCACATCACCGGATCGGAGGCGGCGATACGGGTGAAATCGCGGAAGCCCGAGGCCGAGAACTTGATGACCTCCTGCTGCAGATCCCCTTCCAGATCGGTGGCGGTGCCGACGATGGTGTAAGCGATGAGATGCGGCAGGTGCGAGGTGATGGCCAGCACGCGGTCGTGATGCGCCGGCTCCATTTCCTCGATCATGCTGCCCGCCGCCTGCCATACCGCCCGCACCTTGTCGATGGCGGCGCGGTCGGTGCCGGGCGGCGGCGTCAGGATGCACCAGCGCCCCTGGAACAGCTCGGCGAACCCGGCTTTCGGGCCGGAATGCTCGGTGCCGGCGATGGGATGGCCGGGGACGAAATGCACGTTTTCCGGCAGAACCGGACCGACATCGCGCACCACCGCCATTTTCACCGAGCCCACATCGGTGACGATGGCCCCGGCTTTCAGGTGCGGGGCCATGGCCGCCGCCAGATCGGCATAGCTGCCCACCGGCGTGGCCAGGATCACCAGATCGGCCGGGGCCACCGCCGCCGCCATATCGTCGGTGACCTGATCGGCCAGCCCCAGTTCCAGGGCCAGGGCCCGATGCTCGGGGTTGCGGTCCAGCACCAGCAGGCGCCCGGCCAGGCCGTCGCGGCGGATGACCCGGGCCAGCGACGAGCCGATATGGCCGATGCCGATGATGGTCACGGTTTCAAACAGCGGCGCGCTCATCCCTGGGCCTCCATGAACTCGCTCAAGGCCGAGGCCACCGCCTGCGTCTCGTCGTCGCGGCCGATGGTGATGCGCAGGAAATCGGGCAGGCCGTAGGAGGCCACCTGCCGCACGATGATGCCCTTGCCGCGCAGGAAGGCATCGGCCTCCTTGGCGGTGCGCCCGGCCTGATGCGGGAAGCGCACCAGCAGGAAATTGGCCACCCCCGGCACCACCAGCAGCCCCAGGGCCGACAGCCGTTCCGCCAGCCAGGCGCGCCAGAAGCTGTTGTGGCGGCGGGCCAGATCGGTGAAGGCCACATCCTCCAGGGCCGCCTGGGCGGCGGCCAGACCGGCATTGCTGATATTGAAGGGGCCGCGGGTGCGGTTCAGCACATCGGCCACCTGGGCCGGGCAATAGGCCCAGCCCACCCGCATGCCGCCCAGGCCGTAGATTTTGGAGAAGGTGCGGGTCATCACCGTGTTCTCGCCCGCCTCCACCAGTTCGGCGCCGTTGCTGTAATCGTTGCGCTCCACATATTCGGCATAGGCGGCGTCGATCACCAGCAGCACATCGGCGGGCAGGCCGTCGCGCAGGCGCTTGACCTCGGCGGCGGGCAGATAGGTGCCGGTGGGATTGTTGGGGTTGGTGAGAAACACCACGCGGGTGCGCGGCGTCACCTTGGCCAGCAGATGGTCCACCGAGGCGGTGAGATCCACCTCGTCGGCGGCCACCGGCGTCGCCCCCGCCGACAGGGCGGCGATGGGATAGACGATGAAGGCGTGACGGCTGTAGAGCACTTCGTCGCCGGGACCGGCATAGCAGCGGGCCAGCAGCTGCAAAAGCTCGTCCGAACCGTTGCCGCAAACGATGCGGGCGGCGTCCAGCCCGAACTGGCGGGCCAGGGCGGCGCGCAGCTGCACGGCGTGTCCGTCGGGGTATCGGTGCATCTGCCCGGCCATGGCCTGGAAGGCGGCGACGGCGCGCGGGCTGGGCCCTAAGGCGCCTTCGTTGGACGACAGCTTGATGATGCGATCGACACCGGCCAGCTTCGACTCGCCGCCCACATAGGGGCTGATGTCGAGAATGCCGGGACGGGGAGTGGGAGCGGACATGATAAGACGGTCTTCTTCGTAAAGGTCGAAACTTAAAAAGCGGGTGATCTTAATCCGCCAGATCCTCGGGCGAAAGGGGCACGGGATAGCCGCCCAGCAGGGCGCAGCGCAACACCGGCTCGCGCCGCTCCACCAGCTTGGCCAGGCGGCGGTCGTCGGCGGCCAGGGCCCCGGAAATTTCCACCAGATGCAGCCAGCTGTCGCTCTGGCGATGGGTGGCGGCCAGGGCGGTGGGCTCCAGCCCCGCCGCCCCCAGCACCGCGCGCAGGCGGGCGCGGCTGACGTCGGGCAGGGTTTCCACCCCCAGCCACGAGCGGTCGTAGCCGGTGGGATCGAAGCTTTGCCGCGCCACCACCAACGCCTCCAGCCCATCGGAGCGGAAGGCGCCCGAGAAGGGCAGGCGGGTGACGATGCGCGGCATGTCGGCGGAATCGCCCATCAGGCTGGTCCACCACAGTTCGCCGTCGTCGCGGTCGGGCATGGGCAGAATACCCACATTGGCGCTGCCCTCGGCCACGGCGCGCACCACCTGGCCGGGCGAGCTCCACGGCGTCATCACCGCCGACGAGCCGTAATGATCGCGGGCCAGATCCAGATAACCGGCGCCGCGCTCGGGGCTGTAGACCGCCATCGACACCTGGCCCTGAATGGCGCACATGCCGGAAATCAGCTCGCGCCACAGCCGGGCCAGGGTGGGCTTGGGAAAGCGGCCGCCGTGGCGGGCCACGATGCGGCGCACGATTTCCGCCTCGCGCCCCGGGCGCAGCGTCACCTGGCCGCCATCCTCCTTGAGGGCGGCGATGCGCTCCACCACCTCGGCCCGCTTCATCAGAAGATCGTGCAGGGAATCGTCCAGGCGGTCGATCTCGCTCCGCAGTTTATCGAGGGACTTTTCGGCAGCCATGGCGTTGCACCGGACCTTTCACATATCAAGGCGCCAGTGTTATCGGAAAGTGCCGGGGAAGGCCAGATCTACCTCAGGATCATCGGGCGAACCCGATGATCCTTTTTGATATGTCCCTCAGGCGCCGGGCGCTGGCGTGCCGCCAGCTTGGCTTGCCTCCGCTTCCCTCCTCCGCTCACGCTCCGTCGTCGCTGCGGGGCGCTCAATGCGCCAGTCACCGGCTGCGCCAGTTCCATATGTCCCTCAGGCGCCGGGCGCTGGCGTGCCGCCAGCTTGGCCTTCACCCGATGGCCCAGGGATCGACCTCATCCGGGGCCCCGCTGTCCTCCAGCGCCGTACGCGCCACGCTCCACGAGAACCCGGCCCGGGCCAGCACCGCCAGATCCTTGTCGCGGCAGGCGGCGCGCTCATCGGGCGGGCGCCAGGGGCCCAGGCGGCGGCGGCGCACATAATGGCGGGCGGCGGCCAGATCCTCGGCGCTGTCGTGATCCTCGGCCAGCACGGAGAGCGCCGCCGCGATCTCGTCCCCGCCCACGCCCTTGGCCGCCAGGGTCTGGCGGATGGCCCGCGCCGGACGTCCGCGCCGGTGCAGGCTGCGACTGCGGTTTTCGGCGAAACGGGCGTCGTCGATCAGGCCGTTGGCGCAAAAGCGCGCCACCAGCGCCGTCACCAGGGCGGCGCCCTCGGCCGGATCGTCGCCGTGATGCAGGGCGGCCCGCGTCACCCGGCGCATCAGCACCCGGCGCAAATTCTCCGCCGAGCTGTCGAAGCGCTCGAGATAATGCAGGGCGATATTTTCCAGAACCGACGCCGAAATGCGCCGAGGGGGCTTGCTCATCCGGGCAGCATAGACCAAATTCGCCTTGATTTCGATGCTCGCCCCAAAGGACATCCGCCCCATCATGCCCGCCCTGCCGCCCTGCCCGCCCCCGCCCCGCCGCCTCGGCGTGATCAACTGGCTGGGCCTGTGGACCCTGACCGCCAAGGAAATCCGCCGGTTCCTCAAGGTTTATTTCCAGACCATCATCGCCCCCATGGTCACCACCCTGATGTTCCTGGCCATTTTCATCCTGTCGGTGGGACGCGCCGCGCCGGTGGTGGGCGGCACCAGCTTCACCGCCTTCCTGGCCCCCGGCCTCATCATCATGGCCATGACCCAGAACGCCTTCGCCAACACCTCGTCGTCGCTGATCATCTCCAAGGTGCAGGGCAATATCGTCGACGTGCTGATGCCGCCGCTATCCCCCCTGGAGCAGACCCTGGCCTTCGCCCTGGGCGGCGTCGCCCGCGGCCTGGCGGTGGGGCTGGCGGTGGGGCTGGCCATGCTGCCCTTCGCGCCGCTGGCCGTGGTTTCGCCCGCCCTGGTGCTGTACCACGGCGTCATGGCCTCCCTGATGCTGTCGCTCCTGGGCATGATCGGCGGCATCTGGGCCGACAAGTTCGACCATATGGCCGCCGTGACCAATTTCATCGTCACGCCGCTGTCGTTCCTGTCGGGCACCTTCTATTCCATCGACCATCTGCCGCCGTCGCTGAAACTGTTCGCCCTGGTCAATCCCTTCTTCTATATGATCGACGGCTTCCGCGCCGGTTTCATCGGCCATGCCGACAGCTCGCTCGGCCTCGGCATCCTGGTGGTGGGGCTGGTCAATCTGGGCCTGTGCCTGCTGGCCTACCGCATGTTCAAGACCGGCTATAAACTGAAGGCCTGACCGGCCGCGCGCGGCCCCCGAGGAGGAGAGAGATGATCGCCCCCCTTCTCAGCCTGACCCGCTGGCTGCAAAGCCGCGCCATCGCCCTGGAGCCGGAACAGACCGGCATCGCCGAAGGCTTGCGTTCGGCCACGGCGGTGGCCTCGCTGGTGCTGTTGAGCCAGATGGTGCAGATGCCGCTGCTCACCTGGGCCGCCTTCAGCGCCTTCTGGACCTGTCTGGCCGATCCCGGCGGCTTCGCCCGCAACCGTCTGCGCATCATGGGCCTGTTCGCAGCGGCGGGCACGCTGATGGCCGGTCTGGCCGCCTGGGTGGGCACCCTGCCCGCCGTTCCCGCCACCCTGTGCCTGACCCTGCTGGTCTTCCTGTGCAGCCTGTTGCCGCTCAAGGATGCCGCCCTGGCCCAGGTGGGCGTGCTGGCCAGCGTCGTGGCCGTGGTGGCCGTGGATTATCCCGGCCCGCCACCGCATGCCGCCGCCCTGTCGGCGATTTTTCTCGGCGGCACCCTGTGGGCGCTGCTGATCTGCCTGGTGCTGTGGCGCACCCATCCGCATCAGCCGGCACGGCGCGCCATTACCGCCATCTACCGCGATCTCGGGGCCATGTGCGCCGATCTCGCCGCCCGCCACAAGGCCGACGCCGACGGTGCGGTCGGCCCCCCCCTGGACGAGGCCACGCATCGCCGGGCCGTGCGCGGCAATATCGAACGGGCGCGCGGCATGCTCGACCGCCTGGCCATCAACCGCCAGGCCGGACGGGCGCAGCAGGATCTGGAGGCCGCCGTCGAGGCCGGCGACCGCCTGCTGGCCGGGCTGATCGCCCTGGAACACCATTTGCACTCCGATCCGGCCGCGGCGCAGCGCCGGCTGTTCGGCCAGTTTCTCAAGGATCTCAGCTGGGCCCTGTCCGAGGCCGGAACCCAACTGCTGACGCTGACCCCCGTGCCCACCGGCATCGAGGCCGCCGCCACCCTGCTGGCCGCGCACGGCCGGGACGCCGCGCCGTTCGACGCCCACATGGCCGCCCTGTTCGCCGACACCTTCCGCACCCTGTCGCAGCGCTGGGAGCAGGCGGGGGCCGCGCCGCCGCCCGCCAGCGGCAAGGCGGCGCCCGGCGGCGTCCATCCGGCGCCGGTCTGGCGCCATGCCGCGCGCCTGGCGGTGACGGTGGGCGCCGTCCGCCTCGTCACCACCCATTTCGGCCTGCCCTACGCCTACTGGGCCACCATGGCGGTGCTGGTGGTGATGCAGCCCCACGCCGCCGTCACCTGGCCGCGCATGGTGGAGCGCTCGCTGGGCAGCATCGTCGGCGGCCTGGCGGCGGCGCTGCTGGCCTGGCTGGTTCCCACCCCGCATTTCATGCTGCTGGTGATCTTTCCCCTGGCGGCGGCCACCATCGCCTTCCGGGCGGTAAACTACACCCTGTTCGTGGCCTGTCTCACCACCCTGTTCGTCCTGGTGATCGATCTCGGCGCCTTCGGCCATGGCGACGCCATCGCCGCCTCGCGCATCGTCAACAACGTTCTCGGCAGCCTGTTCGGCCTGCTGGGCTGCCTGCTGCTGTGGCCCGATCCGCCCCCGGCCCCCTTCACCAATCAGGTGGCCCAGGCCATCAAGAGCAACATCGCCTACGCCGTCACCGTGCTGGGCGGCGGCGCCACCCCGGACACCACCGACGCCGCCCGCAAACAGGCGGGCATCGGCAGCAGCACCGCCGAAGTGGCCTTGCAGCGCATGATCCTGGAGGGCCGGGCCCGGCCGGACCGCCGCCGTGCCGCCGCCGCCCTGCTGGCCGCGCTCCGGCGGCTGGCCGGCGTCACCACGGCGGTGTGGCTGGGCGAGGACGGCGGACGGCACGCCGAGGCCGGCGCCGCCCGCGCCGTCGGCGACGCCCTGATCGTCACCCTGCTGGTCGGCGCGCCCGAACCGCCCCCCCTGCCGCCCGCCTTGGCCGCCACCCCCATCGGCCAGGCCATCGCCCAGGTGATCGAAAGCGGCATGGCCTACGCCGCCGCCCTGGGGGCCAAAGGCTGATTTTCCCGGAAAAATGACCGCCGCGCGGTTGACAATCCGGCGAAAGCCGTAGATATTCTGCCGCTTTCCTTGAAGAGCGCCCGTCTACATCCAGGGGATGGCCGTCCATCGCCCAGGGGCCCAGCGTTCGGGAGAGCAGTCATGATACCCACCGTTATGCCGACCTACGCGCGCGCCGACCTCGCTTTCGAGCGGGGGGAAGGCGTCTCTTTGTACGCGACGGACGGTCGACGATTCCTTGACTTCGCTGCCGGTGTCGCCGTCAACGCCCTGGGGCACTGCCATCCGCACATGGTGGCGGCGCTGAAAGCCCAGGCCGACAAGCTGTGGCATTGCTCCAACCTCTATCGGGTTCCCGGCCAGGAAAAGGTTTCGCGCCGGTTGGTGGACAACAGCTTCGCCGACACCGTGTTCTTCTGCAATTCCGGCGCGGAAGCCATGGAAGGGGTGATCAAGACCTGCCGTAAATACCATTACGAGACCGGCAACCCGCAGCGCACCCGCATCCTGACCGCCATCGACGCCTTCCACGGCCGCACCCTGGCCACCATCGCGGCGGGCGGCCAGGCCAAGCATCTGAAGGGCTTCGCCCCCATGGTGGAGGGCTTCGACCGGGTGGTCTATGGCGATATCGCGGCCCTGAAGGCCGCCATCACCCCGGAAACCGCCGCCATTCTCATCGAACCGATCCAGGGCGAGGGCGGCATCCGCGCCGCCTCGCTCGACTATCTGCGCGTCGCCCGCGCCCTGGCCGACGAAGCCGGCATCCTGCTGGCCATGGACGAGGTGCAGTCGGGCATGGGCCGCACCGGCAAGCTGTTCGCCCATCAGTGGGCCGGCATCGCCCCCGACGTCATGGGCACCGCCAAGGGCCTGGGCGGCGGCTTCCCGGTGGGCGCCATCCTGGCCACGGAAAAGGCCGCCGTCGGCATGGTGGCGGGCACGCACGGCTCCACCTTCGGCGGCAATCCCCTGGCCATGGCCGTGGCCGACGCCGTGCTCGACGTCATGCTGGCCGACGGCTTCATGGAGCATGTGCAGGCCATGAGCGCCCGCCTGTGGACCGGCCTCGAGGATCTGGTGCGCGCCTATCCCGGCGTGTTTTCCGATCTGCGCGGCGCCGGTCTGATGCTGGGCCTGAAATGCGTGCCGCCCGCCGCCGAGGTGGGCGCCAAGCTGCGCGACAACGGTCTTCTGACCGTGGGCGCCGGCGACAATGTGGTCCGTATTCTGCCGCCGCTGGTGGTCGAACCGGCGGACATCGACGAGGCATTGACCATTCTGCACCGGTCCTGCGGTGAACTGGCGGCGTAAATCATGACCATCCGGCATTTTCTCGATCTCGACCAATTCGACACCTCGACGCTGCGGCGGATCCTTGATCTCGGCAAAGCCTACAAGAGCGGCGCCATTCCCGCCGCCACCCGGCCTTTGCAGGGCAAGACCCTGGCCATGATCTTCGAAAAACCCTCGACCCGCACCCGCGTGTCGTTCGAGGCCGGCATGCGCCAGCTGGGCGGCGAGACCATCGTGCTCACCAGCCATGAAACCCAGCTGGGGCGCGGCGAAACCATCGCCGACACCGCCCGCGTGCTGTCGCGCTATGTCGACGCCATCATGATCCGCACCAACGCCCCGGCCAAACTGACCGAACTGGCGGCCTATGCCTCGGTGCCGGTGATCAACGGCCTGACCGACACCTCCCACCCCTGCCAGGTGATGGCCGACGTTCTGACCTACGAGGAGCATCGCGGCAGTCTGGCCGGCAAGGTGGTGGCCTGGAGTGGCGACGGCAACAATGTGGCCGCCAGTTGGATTCAGGCCGCCGCCCATTTCGGCTGCGCCATCCGCCTGGCCTGCCCGGAAAGCCTGTTCCCCGACCCCAAAGTGGTGGCCTGGGCCCGCGCCAGGGGCGCTTCGGTGGACATCCGTCCCGATCCGGCCTGGGCGGTGCGCGACGCCGATCTGGTGGTGACCGACACCTGGCTGTCCATGGGTTGCCAGGACCAGAGCCGCATCGCCCTGCTCAGCCCCTATCAGATCAACGAGGCGGTGATGGCCACCGCCCGCCCCGACGCCCTGTTCATGCACTGCCTGCCCGCCCATCGCGGCGAGGAAGTGACCGATGCCGTCATGGACGGCCCGCAATCGGTGGTGTGGGACGAGGCGGAAAACCGCATGCACGTGCAAAAGGGCGTGCTGGCCTGGTGTCTGGCGCAAGACTGATCCCCATGAGCGACGCCGCCCGCGACCTGATCCAGCCCTTCCTGATCCAGGCCGGCGCCGTGCGCGGCCGCCTGGTGCGCCTCGGCCCGGCCCTCGACGCCATCCTGGGCGGCCACGGCTATCCCCGCGCCGTGGCGGAACGGCTGGCCGAAACCCTGGCCCTGGCCGCCGCCCTGGCCGGATCGCTGAAATTCGACGGCATCTTCACCCTGCAGATCCAGGCCGACGGCGCCATCCCGCTGGTGGTGGCCGACATCACCAGCGCCGGCGCCCTGCGCGGCTATGCCCGTGTCGACGCCGCCAAGCTGGCCGAGGCCGAGGGCCGCGACCTGCCGGCGGTGCCGCGCTATTTCGGCCGGGGCCATCTGGCCTTCACCGTCGATCAGGGCCCCGACACCGACCGCTACCAGGGCATCGTGGAGCTGAGCGGCGACACCCTGGCCGATTGCGCCCGCACCTATTTCCGCCAGTCGGAACAGCTCGAGACCGCCTTCCGCCTGGCGGTGCGCCCCGACGACGGTCAGGGCTGGGGGGCCGCCGTGATCATGGTGCAGCGCATGCCCAGCGCCCCCACCAGCCCCATCCTCACCAGCGACGAGGCCGAGGACGGCTGGCGCCGCGCCGACATTCTGATGGCCAGCGCCAAGGATGCCGAACTCTTCGATCCGGCCTTGACCGCCTCGGCCCTGCTGCATCGCCTCTATCACGCCGACGGCCTGCAGATGTTCGACGCCCGCCCGCTGGAGGCGCGCTGCCGCTGCTCGGCCGAGCGGGTGGAGGCCACCTTGAAATCCTTCCCGCGCCAGCAGGTGGAGGAGATGCGGGACGAGCACGGCATGGTGGCGGTGGTGTGCGAGTTCTGCAAAACCGCCTACCGCTACGGCCCGCAGGATCTGGACCGTCTCTACGGGGCTTGACCAGGGTCATCGGGTGAACGCGCGATCGTTGTTCGCTTGAACGGGATTTTCGCCGCGTTGGCGCGATGAGCGCCCGCGCAACCGTTTGCGCGCAAGCCAAGCTGGCGGCACGCCAGCGCCCGGCGCCTGAGCGGACATGTGAAAATCAGGGCAATCGGCTTCGCCCGATTGCCCTGGGGGCTTGACCCTGGGCGCGGCCATGCCACAATCGCCGCTGTCTTTCCGATTCCTCCAGACAGAACGGGTCCGTCATGCTTAAAGCCACCCTGCGCATCCTGGCTCTGGCCTTCGGCCTTGGCCTCGCTTTGTCGGCCTGCTCCTCGGTCAATCCGCCCACCGAGCAGTTCCCGCCGCTGTCCTTCTCCTCCCTGCCGCCCTACGAACTCAATGTGGGCCGGATCGAGGTGGTGTCGGA
Source organism: Pseudomonadota bacterium (assembly GCA_021782815.1). GTDB lineage: Bacteria > Pseudomonadota > Alphaproteobacteria > Rhodospirillales > Magnetospirillaceae > JAJZGK01. The sequence goes on along the minus strand of JAJXUO010000012.1, from coordinate 10,054 downwards.
CTTCAAGTCGGACGGCAAATATCCCCATATCGAATACGACATGCCGCTGTCGCCCGAGGACGCCCTGAAGCGCTGGGTGCAGGCCCGCTTGCATCCCATCGGCCGCACCGGCACCCTGCGAGTGGTGATCCACGACGCCTCGGCCACCGAGGTGGCCCTGAAGACCGATCACGGCTTCACCGGCCTGTTCAAGAAGGAACAGGCGGCCCGCGTGCAGATGACCCTCAATGTCTCGCTGCAGATGCTGGACGACCGCCAGTTCGTGGTGGCCGAGGTCACCGGCAAGTCGGAGCGCGACCGCACCCGCCCCGAGGGTCAGACCCTGAACCAGCGCGATCAGGTGCTTTACAGCATGGTGGATGATCTGCTGATGGGCTTCAACGCCCAGGTCGATCCCAATATCGGCCAGATCTTCACCCCCTGGCTGGGCGCCCATTAACCGTCCCTGATGCGCCAGCCCCTCCGCCTTTGCCGCTTCCGCCGTCCCGGCCCGCCTGTGCGGGCCGTGCTGGCGGCATGGCTGGGGGTGCTGCTGCTGCTGTCCAATGTGGTGCCGGCGCTGCTGCTGCCGGCCCGTCCGTTGACGGTGGCCGCGGGCCAGGTGCAGATCTGCGGCGAGGCCGCCGCGCCGGCGCCGGGGGATCAGACCCCGGCCCATAGCGGCGGCGCCGGTCATATCTGTCCACTGTGCCTGCCCTTCGCCCTGCATGGCAGCCTGATACCGCTGGCCGAGCTGGTGGCGCCATCGCCCCAGGCCGCGGCGGAGCGGCTCACCGCCCTTTCTCCGCACGGCCCCGCCGTGCATCCTCCCGCCGCCGGGGAATTCGCGCGCGGCCCTCCCGCCGCCTGATCCCAACCTGATCAGCATCCCCCTTTTTCCGGCTTTTCCTCTTCGCGGGAGTTTTCCTGATGCGCGCGCGCACCCTCGCCGCCGCGGCCGCCCTGCTGGCCGCGCCCGTTCTGCTGCCCACCACCGCCCTGGCCTGCGCCACCTGCGGCTGCACCCTCGATACCGACGACCTCGAAAGCGACGGCGGTGCCGATCATTGGAGGGTCGACCTGCAATATACCTATATCGACCAGAGCCAGCTGCGCAGCGGCAGCCATGCCGTGTCCTCGGGCACCGCCGCCGCCATCAACGACAATGGCGGCAGTCAGGAGGTGGAGCAGGATACCCGCAACACCTACCTGACCCTGGGCCTGACCTACATGCCCACCCCCGACTGGGCCGTGACCACGCAGCTGCCCTATATTTTCCGCGGCCACAGCACCTACGGCAACGCCACCGGCGACCAGCTGACCTCCGAGAACCTCAGCAGCGCCAACTTCGCCCAGTTGGGCGATGTCCGCGTCATCGGCAGCTATCAAGGCCTGCTGCCCACCCATGCCCTGGGCCTGGAGCTGGGCGTGAAACTGCCCACCGGCACTTATGGAGGTCAAAATCCCGCCACGGGGGTCACGGTGGGCCGTCCGGTCAATTTCATGTCCGGCCCCAACGCCGGAGCGGCACTGGACACCGATCTGCAACCTGGCACCGGCAGCACCGATATCATTCTCGGCGCGTCCTACAGCCAAGCCATCAGCCAGGATTTCGATGCCTATATCAATGGCCGCTACCAGGCCGCTATGATGCAGGAGATGACGGGAAGCAACGATTTCCGCCCCGGCAATACCGCGACGATGAGCCTGGGCCTGCGTTATGAACATACGCCCGTGATGGTGCCACAAATGCAAATCAACATTACCCGCCGCAGTGCCGACCAGGGTTCCCTGGCCGATACCACCGATACCGCCGGTACGGTGGCTTATCTCAGTCCCGGCGCCACCTTCCGCTTGGCGCGGGGGGTCCATGCCTATGCCTTTATGCAAGTGCCGGTGTTCAGCCATCTCGACGGCTATCAGCTATTCCCGCGTTGGACCGCCAGCGCCGGTCTCAGCTATGCCTTTTAAACGCCTGATGCTGCCGCTGCTGGCGGCGCTTTGCCTGTGGGGCGGCTGCGGCCGCCCCGCCCTGGCCAACGATCTCGTCCTCGGCCGGCCGGCGCCGCCGATCACCCTGCACAGCCTGGACGGCCGCGCCATTGCCCTGGACAGCCTGCGCGGCCGGGTGGTGATCCTGGCCTTCTGGGCCACCTGGTGCGCGCCTTGCCGGCAGGAGCTGCCCCTGCTCTCGGCCTATGCCGCCCGCCATGCCGCTCAAGGCCTGACGGTGCTGGGCTTTTCCCTGGACGGCGCCGACACCCTGCCCGCCGTGCGGCGCCAGGCCGCCGGGCTCGGCTTTCCGGTGGGCCTGCTGGGCAGCGCCTGGGCCGATGGCTACGGCCGCATGTGGCGGCTGCCTGTGAGCTTCGTCATCGACCGTCATGGTGTTTTGCGTTACGACGGGTGGGACGACGACGATGCCGAGGCCGGCTGGACGGAACAACGCCTGAACCGCATCGTCGGCCCCTTGCTGGAGAGTGCCGCCCGATGATGCTGTTCCGCTCGCTGTCCCTGGCCCTGCTGCTGGGCCTTCTCGGCCTGCGCCCCGCTCTGGCCGCCGCCGCCATGCCGGGCTGGAGCCGCCAGGGCCAGGATCTGCGCCGGCTGCCCGCCGTCCTGACCCTGGACGGCACGCCCGCGTCGCTGGAGCTGACGGCGGGGCACGTCACCATCCTGCATCTCTGGGCCAGCTGGTGCGCCCCCTGCCTGGAGGAACTGCCGGCCCTGGCCGCCCTGGCCGCCGCCCACGCCGGCCCGGACGTGCGCTTCCTCACCCTGTCGGAAGACCGCGATCCCGTAGCCCTGCGCCGGTTTCTGGCCCATCACCCGGACAGCGCCGCCCTGCCGGTTTATATCGATCCCGACCGCCGCATCGCCCATGCCCTGCATCTCGACAGCGTGCCGGTGACGGTGGTGGTGGACGGCAGGGGCATGGAGCGGGCCCGGCTCACCGGCAGCGGCCGCTGGCAGGGGGCGGACGGCGCACGTCTGGTGGAAATCCTGGGACATCTCACCTCTCGATAATCCGCGAAGCCGGATGTATGATCCCGGCCATGACTCCCGCCCCCGCCCCCGCCCTGCCTCTCAAGGTCGTCCTCGGCCTGGCCCTGACCATCCTGCTCGATACCGCCGTTCAGCTCTTCTGGAAGGATGCCGTCTCGGGCCTGCCGCAAGGACCGCTGGCCGTGGAGGTGCTGGGCGCCCTGCACCAGCCGCTGTTCCTCTTGGTGGTGGCCCTGATGCTGGGGCAGTTCCTGAACTGGATGCTGGTGCTGGAGCATGCCGATCTCAGCTATGCCCACGCCATCACCGCCCTCAGCTACGCCAGCGTCTCGGTGGCCTCGCTGCTGTGGCTGGACGAACGCATGGACGGGTTGCAGGCGGCGGGCGTGGTGCTGATCCTGGCCGGAGTGTGGCGCATCAGCCAGGGCGGGCATGTTTCCGTGACGGAGCCCGGTCATGAGCGCTGAGGCACTGATGGGCGTGACCCTGGCGGTATCGGCCACCCTGGCCGAGGGCCTGGCCCAGCTGCTGCTGAAACTGGCCACCCTGCACCCCGCCCGCAAATGGGCCTGGACCGTCGGCGCCCTAGCGCTGTTCGGCGTGGAGGCCGGGATCTATACCCTGGCCCTCGATCATCTGGCGGTGAACATCGCCTATCCCATCGGCGCCTTGAGCTTCGTCGCCGTTACCCTGCTCTCGAAGCTGATCCTGCGTGAACGCATCGGCCCGGCCCGCTGGCAGGGCCTGATCCTGATCATGCTGGGCGCCGTCCTGGTGGCCAGCCGGGCTTGAAAGCGGGCCCCGAACCGGGCCCCGCTTTCATCCTCCCGTCACTTCCCGCCCTTGGCCGCCGGGCCGCTTTTCAGATCGCGCAGAAACTCGGCGTCGGGCGACAGCACCAGCATGGGCGCCGCCCCGGCCAACGACTGCTGATAGGTTTGCAGCGAGCGGTAGAAGCGGTAGAAGCCCGGATCCTTGCCGAAGGCCTCGGCATAAATGCGGCTGGCCTGGGCGTCGGCGTCGCCCTTGATGATGGTGGCCTGCCGCTCGGCCTCCGACAGAATCACCGTGCGGTCGCGGTCGGCCTTGGCCTCGATTTCCTGCGCCCATTCCGAGCCTTGCGCCCGCAGTTCCTTGGCCTCGCGCTCGCGTTCCGATTTCATGCGGTCGTAGATGGCCTGACTGGTCTCGTAAGGCAGATCGGCGCGGTGAATGCGCACCTCGGCCACCTCCACCCCCAGGGCGCGGGCCTTCAGGATCACTTCCGACTGGATGTTGTTGACCACGGCGGTACGGGCCGTCGACAGCAGCACCGGCAACGGCACCTGACCCAGTTCGCGCCGCAGCGACGAGCTGACCAGCTGGGCCAGTTGCACCTGGGCCTGGGTCAGGGTGCGCACCGCCTGATAGAACTTCAGCGGATTGGAAATGCGGAAGCGGGTGTAGGTCTGCACCTCCAGCCGCTTCTGATCCCCCAGGATCACCTGTTCGGGGCCGGGATGCAGCGGCAGCAGGCGGCTGTCGTAGAAGATCACCGTATCCACCAGCGGCATCTTTTCCTTGAGGCCGGGCCGGGTTTCGGTGCCCACCGGGCGGCCCAGGCGCACCACCAGGGCCTGCTGGTCTTCCTGCAGCACATAAAAAGTCTGATCGGCCAGCCACAGGGCCACGATGACCAGACCGGCCAGAATGAGGCGGACGGACGTGTTCATCACTTCGCTCCCTTGGCGGCGGTTTTCTCCGACAACGGCAGGTAGGGCACCACGCCGGCCATGCCCTTGCCCGAGGAATCCACGATCACCTTCGAGGCCTTCTTCAGCACCGCGTCGACGCTGTTCATGTAAAGCCGCCAGGCGGTGACGTCCTTGGCCTGTTCATAACTCTGATAGACCGCCAGGAAGTTCTTGGCCTGGCCCTGGGCCAGATCCACCACCTGTTCGTGATAAGCCTCGGCGTCCTGGGTGATGCGGTCGGCTTCGCCGTGGGCGCGGGGCAGAATGTCGTTGGCGTAGGCCTGGGCCTCGTTACGGGCGCGCTCCTGGTCGGCGCGGGCGCGCTGCACGTCGTTGAAGGCGTCGATCACCGCCGAGGGCGGCTCCACCCTTTGCAGCTGCACCTGGGTGATCCGCACCCCGGCCTGTTCGGTATCGAGAAGCTGCTGGGCCAGGGTCAGAGTCTGATCGGCGATCTGCTGGCGTTTGTCCGACAGGGCCGCCTGAATGGGGGTGCGGCCGATGATCTCGCGCAGGGCGCTTTCCGCCGCCACCTTCACCGCCAGCTTGGGCTCGGCGATATTGAACAGAAACTGTCCGGCATTCTTGATCTGCCACGACACCGTGCAATCGGCCTCGACGATGTTTTCGTCGCCGGTCAGCATCTGATGCTCACGCGAGCTGGCGGCGGGCGAGCCGTCGGCGGCGGTGTCGCCCAGATCCATTTCGTTGATCTGCGTCACCTTGGGAAACAGCACCGTATCGATGGGCGCGGGCAGGTGGTAATGCAGACCGGGCTCGGTGGTGTCGACCCAGCGGCCGAAACGCAGGACCACGCCCTGCTCGTCGGGCTGCACCTTATAGATGCCGGAACTGATCCAGCCCAGCAGCACCAGACCGGCCAGCAGCAGCAGGCCGCGACCGCCCAGGCCGGGAATGCGGGTCAGGCCCGCCAGTTTGTCCTTGGCCGTGGCGAGCAGGTCGCCGGTACCAGCATTCGTCGTCATTGATCTTCCCCATCACGCAGCGCGGCGGCGCCAGGCAACCAACGCAAAACGGCCTTTTCCAACTGATCCAGCGCCGGCGGCTTGCCGACGCAATCGCTCATGCCCGCCTGTTCCTGGCGCAGGCCCATGCCGTCGGCGGTGGAATAATGCGCCACCATGCCCACCACCGGCAGCGGCGCGGCGGCACCACCGGCCTCGGCGGCGCGGACGGCGGCGGTCAGCTTGAAACCATCCAGGCGCGGCATGTAGCAGTCGGTCAGCAGCAGGCCGTGGCGGCTGCGGTCCAGCCTCTCCAGGGCGGCGGCGCCGTCGTCGGCGCAATCCACCACATAGCCCAGCCATTCCAGACCCTGGCGGATTTCCGCCTGATCGCCGGGATTATCCTCGGCCAGCAGGATCACCGCCGCCGCCGCCTCGGCCGCGGCGCGGGTCGGCGCCCGGTGCGGCTTAAGCGCCACCGTCGGCGCGGCGGGCGGTTTCGGCTTGCCGAGATTTTGCAGGAATCCGCTCAGCAGTCCCCCCAGGCCCGGCGCCGGCGCGCTGGCCGGCACGGGAGACGCCACCGGAGCCGTGGGCGCGGCGGCGGCAACCGGAGCCGGAGCCGGAGCCGGAGCCGGAGCGGCCACCGGAGCGACGACAACCGGGGCCGGAACAGCGGCGGGCGCCTCCTCGTCGGGCACGCCCAACTGGAAATCGTCCGGCAGCGTGCGGCGCGGGCGGGGGGCCAGTTTGCGCTGGCGGCGGATGATACGGGCGTCCAGCAGCACGAACAGCGCCGCCAGGGCCGGCACCGTCACCGTCAGGGCCGGCGCTTGCGTCTGGATCCAGTCGGCCACCAGGGGATCGCTGCAGGCCACGTCGCCGGCCACCCAGCCCAGCAGGGCGGCGCCCGCCGGAATCAGCTGGGGATAGGTCGTCAGCAGGCGGCCGACGAAGGTGCTGCCGTACATCAGCAGCGGCACACTGAGCAGCAGGCCGAACACCAGCACCAGCATGTTGCCCTGGGCCACCGCCGAAAGCGCCACCACATTGTCGAGGCTCATCACCAGATCGGCCAGCAAAATGACGCTGACCGCGCCCATGAGGTCGTTGGCCGGCACCTTCAGGCCGTCCTCCTCCTCGTCCTCCTCGGCCACCAGGAGCTTGATGGCGATCACCACCAGGGCGATGCCGCCCAGCAGCTTGAGGCCGGTGATCTGCATCAGAATGCCCACCAGGGTGGTCAGCACCACCCGCAACAGCACCGCGGCGCCGGTACCCATCAGCATGGCTCGGCGCACATAGTGACGCGGCAGGTTGCGGCAGGCCAGGGCGATGACCACGGCGTTATCGCCGCTCAGCAGCAAGTCGATCACGCAGACCTGCAGCACGATCCCCAGAATAGACAGCTCTCCGCCCATGGCTCTCTCTATCTCGTCATTTCAGCGGCAACAGTCCGGACAGACCGCCCACCAGCCCCACCACGCAAATGGCGGCCAGAGCCGCCACCGTCATCACAAAAGCGCCGCCGCGCGGCCGCAAACCCGCCGGCAGGGCGCGCCGCGCCAGGATCAGCAGGAAGCCCAGCACCAGCGGCAACAAAAAGGCGTTCAGCACCTGCGCCGCGATGGACAGCTCGACCAGATCCCCGCTGAAGCCCACCAGACACGCCGCCGCGACAATACAACCGGCGTAGAGAATATGGAACCAGGCAGACGCGCGCCGCGCCGAAAGCTCCACCAGCGTCCAGGCCAGCGACAACGAGGAGACGATGGCCGCCACCAGCGCCGCCCCCAGCACCCCGGCGGCGAACACCGGACGGGCCACCGCCGTCCCCAGGATGGGCACCAGGGCGTCGCTGATGCGGGCCACGCTGTCGATGCCGCCCGATCCGCCCAGGGCGGCGGCGGCGGCCACCAGAACGGCGGCGGTCAGGCATTGGGTCAGCACCGCCCCCAGCGCCGTGTCCCACTTCTCGCTGGCGTAATCTTGCGCCGAAAGGCCTTTCTCGCTCACCGCCCGTTGCTGATAGAACACCATCCAGGGATTGAAGGCCGCGCCGATGAGGGCGGCCACCAGATAGAGATAGCCGTGATCATGCCAGGGCTGGTCGAGCACCTGATGCAGCACCACGCCCGCATCGGGATGGGCCGACCAGGCGACGCCGAAAAAGGCCAGTTCGAACAGGCCGATGATCAGGGCGGCCCGTTCGATGCGGCGGTAACTGCGGGTGGCGCTCACCGCCAGCAGGGCCAGGGTGGCCAGGCCGAGGCTGACGGCGCGAGGCACGCCGAACATCTCGCCGATGCCGGCGATGCCGGTGAATTCGGTGATCAGGGTGCCGGTCACCGCCACCGCCAGATTGGCCAGCGACAGCCAGGCCCAGCCCCGGCCGAAATAGCGGCGGATCAGCTCGCCCTGGCCCAGGCCGGTGTGAATGCCCAGGCGCACCGCCAGATCCTGCACCAGATACAGGGCGGGAATCAGCAGCAGCAGCAGCGGCAGCAGGCGATAGCCCCACTGGGCTCCGGCCTGGGCGGCGGTGATGACGTTGCCGGCGTCGCTGTCGGCCAGCATCACCAATATGCCCGGTCCCCATACCGCCAGGGCCTTTAACAATCCCAGCAGGGTTCCGGCGTGCGGCGGCGCCGAGGCGGTGGTGGACGGAGCGGAAAGATCGGTCATGCGGCGGCCGGTGGGCTGGGAGAGGGAAGCGGGGTCGGGCGCATCACGGCGCCCAATCATGGCAAAAATATAGCCGTTTCCATCTTATCCGCCTTTTTTCATACGCGCAGGCCGTCCACCGAGGGCAGCAGCAGCGGCGGACGCCCCTGCTGCCAGGCCGCCAGGGCCAGACCGGCCAGCACCAGCCCCACCAGCAGCCAGGCCACCCAGGCGCCCAGGCGATGCTGCCAGGGCGGCGGCGGACGGCGCAGGGTTTCCAGCCGCTCCCCGGCGGCGCGGCGGCGCAGTTCGGCGGCCAGGGCCTTGTCGACCACCGTCTTGCCCACGGGAAAGATGGAAAGATCGGCCAGGCGCAGATGGGCCAGGGCGAAGGGCAGTCCCACCACCGACAGGGCGCAGGCCACCGCCAGCCCCACATGGCAGGCGGCCAGCCACAGCCCGGCCAGGAAGAACCACACCACATTGCCCACCACCCCCAGCGGGCCGGTGCCGAGATCGCTCCGCCCGGTGAGAAGATCGCGGTCCACCGCCTCCACCCCGAAGGGCGTGGCGGCCATGCGGGCGATCACCAGGGCCGAGCGCGCCCAGGGCAGGCCGACCACGGTCAGCGCCATCAGCCCGGCCGCCAGCAGCCAGCCCAGGGCCAGCAGGCCGCCCCCCAGCAAAAACCATAGAATATTCAAAATGCGCGTCATCACGTCGTCTCCCCGCGCGCATGGTGCGGGGAAAGGCCGCGTCCGTCTATTGAAAGGTGAAGGGAATGGAAAATCGCAGCTGCGCCGCCGTCAGCCCCGGCGGCGGCGGCGGAAAGGGCGCGGCGGCGGCAAGCGCCGCCAGGGCGGCGCGGTCCAGGGCCGCCATGCCGGCCGAGCGGGCCACATGGGCCTCCAGCACCGCCCCCGAGGCCGACAGGGTGAAAGCCATCAGCACCGTTCCCTGAAACGGCATGCCGCGCGGTTTGTGCGCCAGCAGGGCGACCCACAACAGCCGCTCGTAACGGCGCAGGCGCTCATCGTCGCGGTTTCCCCGGCTGGCGGCGGAGGCCGGCGCCGGAACGGCGGCGACGGCGGCCGCCGTCGGCGCGGCCACGGCATGGATGAACACGGCCGGGGCCGGGGCCTCAAGCACCTCGGAAGCCGGTCTGCCGATGATGGTCTCGCTCATGGGGTCACCGACTCGATGGCGGTGGTGGTCGTGTAGGTTTTGGGCTTCACGATGGCAGCGGCGGGTCCGACGACCGGGATCTGGAAGGTCACGTCGAGCACGTAGACGATGCCGAGGTTCGTCAGCGAGCCCTTCTGCTCCCAGTTCCCGCGACCGATGCTGTACCAAGCGCGGTCCTGGCTCTCATGCGCGGCGAAGACGAGGTCGTTGACCATCTGCTCGGTCGACGCGATGTCCTCGCCCCAGACGTGGCAGTCGACTCCAGCAGACCGCACGCGAACGCTTGCCGGGTTGCGGCCGATCTGCACCGCCGGCCCGAACGTGTCTTCGCCCGGAACCCAGACCAGCCGCGGCGGCGTCCCGTGCCCGGACTCGAATTGCTCTCCGAGGAAGCTCGGGATCGGCGCGGTGTGCGTGCCGTCAGCCTCCCCTGCTTCCAGCCAGGAGACCGTGCCGTCGGTGGCGGTGGCGCCGGAGGTGGTGAACGCGGGCCCGGCGTCGGAGGCCGAGGTCCCGGCGGTG
>JAJXUO010000065.1 GCA_021782815.1 Pseudomonadota bacterium | reverse complement strand
ACTAACCGACGGGTTCGCTTACACCAAGGAAACACCGACCTCTGGGCCGACGACGCCTATGCACGATACATCAGACTCCCACCCGTTTCATGCATCGCGGGTCGGCAACGCCGGTGGGGGGCTAACCAGCGTCGCGATGAGTCAAACTCATCGCGACTTGGTATTAAACCCTGTTATACCGACTCGGGGCCGCTCAAGTGCCGACCGCCGTTACCGCGATACCGCGAAATCGCGCAGCACGCCCACTTCGGCCTGGGCCTGCTGCAGGCGCAGATTGACGGCGTCGCCGATGGAGACGATGCCCACCAGTTCGTCGCCGTCCACCACCGGCAGGTGGCGCACGCGCTTGTCGGTCATGATCTCCAGCACCTTCTTCACCGGATCACCGGCCTTGCAGGTCAGCGCCGGGGTGGACATGACATTGCGCACCGCCATTTCGATGGCGCCCTTGCCGTACTGGGCCAGCGCCTTGACGATGTCGCGCTCGGAAACAACGCCGACAACCTTTCCTTTGTTATCGCAGACAACGGCCACCCCCACTTTCTTCGTGGACAACAGAATGGCCGTCTCCCCCAAGGAGTGCTCGGGACGGACGGTAAAAACGTTGTTTCCCTTGTTCTTTAAGATTGTTTCAACCGACATGGAAAACCCCCTTACGAGTTTGGCGATTATTTATCGTTAGGGCAAAGACCCTGCCCTTCTCAAGGTGGTACCGTCCTGCACAAAAAGCAAGAACCCGAAATAGGGTTTTTCGTCGCGGCCCGATTTTATCCACAGCTTTGCACTGCACAAAAAGACAACACCCTCCTTCGAAAGATCAAAATCAGAGCACAAAGAGGATTGCAATCTCATGGCAGCCATGCATAATCGGATACCGTATACGATATAACATCGACAATAAGCCCCGCCCCTCTTCAACCGCCCCGCACGACATGACGGATCCGATGCCCCTTCACAAGATCGCCATGCCACAAATGAACCGGGTCAGCGCCTCGGACCATATCGCCGGCGCCTTGCGCAACGCCATCGTCGACGGCCTGATCCCGGTGGGCGAACCCCTGAAGCAGGACGAGATCGCCGCCCGTTTCCAGGTGAGCAAAATCCCGGTGCGCGAAGCCCTGAAGCGGCTGGAGGCCGAGGGGCTGGTCACCTTCATCCAGAATCGCGGCGCGGTGGTGGCCATCATGTCCACCGAGGAGATCGGCGAATATCTGGATATCCGCGCCGTGCTGGAAGGCAAGGCCGCCGAGCTGTCCGCCCCCAACATCACCCCCGGCACCCTGGACCTGGCCGCCGACTACCTCGACAAGTTCCGCCAGGAAAGCAGCCCGCGCGAGTGGGCCAATCTCAACTGGTACTTCCATGCCACCTTATACCGGGACGCCAACCGTCCCATCCTGATGGGCGAGCTGCGCACGCTTTACAACAAGCTGGAGCGCTATATCCGCACCCTGCTGGCGCTCAACCACGCCGAAACGCCGAAAACCCATTGTGAACACGCCGCCATTCTCGACGCCTTCGCGCGCCGCGACGCCAAGGCGGCCGCCGAGCTTACCCGGGCCCACGTCCTCGATGGCGGGGCCACCCTCATCAAACATCTCAACAACCACCGCCGTATAGGAGAGTAGTCTATGAACAGGAACGTTCTGCTGGCCTCGTGCCTCAGCCTGATGACCATGGCCGGAGCCGCGCACGCCGAATATCTGGTGGGCATCGCCGGGCCCATGACCGGACAATACGCCTCGGCGGGCGATCAGATCCGCGAAGGCGCCCAACAGGCCGTGGCCGACATCAACGCCAAGGGCGGCGTTCTGGGCCAGAAGATCAAGCTGGTGATCGGCGACGACGCCTGCGATCCCAAGCAGGCCGTTTCGGTGGCCAACACCATGGTGGACAAGGGCATCGTCTTCATGCACGGCCACTGGTGCTCCAGCTCCACCATCCCGGCCTCGGACGTCTATAACGAAGCGCAGATCCCCATGGCCACCGTCTCCACCAACCCCAAGGTGACGTCGCGCGGGCTGAAGAACATCTTCCGCATCATGGGCAGCGACGATCAGCAGGGCACCGTGGGCGGCACCTATCTCGCCACCCATTTCAAGGGCAAGAAGATCGCCGTCATCGACGACAAGAGCGCCTATGGCCAGGGTCTGGCCGACGAAACCGCCAAGGCCCTGAAGGCGCACGGCGTGACCCCGGCCCTGCGCGATTCCATCACCGCCGGCGAAAAGGATTATTCCAGCCTGATCTCCAAGCTGAAGGCCGACGGCATTTCGGTGATGGCCTACGGCGGCTACCACACCGAGGTGGCGCTGATCCTGCGCCAAGCCCAGCAGGCCGGCCTGAAGCTGACGGTGATGGGCGGCGACACCATGACCAACTCCGAGCTGGTCACCGCCGCCGGCCCGGCCTCCAACAACGTGCTGTTCACCTTCGCCCCCGATCCGCGCAAGAACCCCGAGGCCGCCGCCGTGGTCAAGGAGTTCCGCGACGCCAAGATCGAGCCGGAAGGCTACGTGATGTACGCCTACGCCGCCATGCAGCTGTTCGCCGAGGCCGCCAAGCAGGCCGGCAGCGTCAAATACGCCCCGCTGCAGCATGCCCTGGCCACCGGCGACTTCAACACCGTGATCGGCAAGCTGGCCTTCGACGCCCACGGCAACGACAAGTCGCCGGGTTTCGTGGTCTACCAGTGGCATAACGGCAAGTACGACACCGTGAAGTAACGCGTTTTTCATGACGGTCCGCCCCGGCCGGGGCGGGCCGTCATTATTTTCTCCTGCAGTCAGGTGCTATCGTGACCACATCCCACACCGCCCCCCTCTTCTCCTTGCGCGGAGCGATCCGCCGGAACCTGCGGATGGATGAAACCACCCTTGTCGATCAGTTGTCCGCCCTGGCGCGCTTCTCGCCCGATCAGCAGGCCAGCATTCTGCGGCGCGCCCGCCCGCTGGTGCAGTCGGTGCGCGACCAGCGCCTGAAAAGCGGCGGCATCGACGCCTTCCTCAACACCTATGATCTGTCGTCGCGCGAAGGCATCGTCCTGATGTGCATCGCCGAGGCCCTGCTGCGCATCCCCGACGCCGATACCGTGGACCGCCTGATCCGCGACAAGATCGGCTCCACCGAGTGGGAAAAGCGCCTGGGCGCCTCGCACAGCCTGTTCGTCAACGCCTCCACCTGGGGGCTGATGCTGACGGGCCGCATCGTCAATCTGGCGCAGCAGGACGACGGCTTCGCCGCCACCATGAAGCGCCTGGTGGCCCGCGCCGGCGAACCCTTCATCCGCCAGGCGGTGATCACCGCCATGCGCATCCTCGGCCGCCAGTTCGTCATGGGCCGCACCATGCCGGAGGCGCTGGACCGCGCCCGCGGCGATGAAAAGCAGGGCTACCGCCATTCCTACGACATGCTGGGCGAATCGGCCCGCACCGCCCAGGACGCCCTGCACTATTTCGAAAGCTATTCGGGCTCCATCGCCGCCATTGGCGCCGCCTCGGGCGGGCGTCCGGCCCTGGAGGCGCCCTCCATCTCCATCAAGCTCTCGGCCCTGCATCCCCGCTACGAGGTGGCCCAGGAAGGCCGCATCCATGCCGAGCTGTTCCCGGCGGTGAAGGCCCTGGCCGTCAAGGCGCGCGAGCAGAATATCGGCTTCACCATCGACGCCGAGGAGGTGGACCGCCTGGAACTGTCGCTGGATCTGGTGGCCGCCCTGGCCCATGATCCGGAACTGGCCGGCTGGGAAGGCCTGGGTCTGGCGGTGCAGGCCTATCAGAAGCGCGCCCTGCCGGTGATCGACTGGCTGGCCGGCATGGCCCGCCACGCCGAGCGCCGCCTGATGGTGCGCCTGGTCAAGGGCGCCTACTGGGACGCCGAGATCAAGATGGCCCAGGAACGCGGACTTTCGGCCTATCCGGTCTTTACCCGCAAGGCCTCCACCGATGTTTCCTATCTGGCCTGCGCCAAGCGGCTTCTGGCCGATCCCCAGGCCTTCTACCCCGCCTTCGCCACCCATAACGCCCATACCGTGGCCGCCATCGCCGAAATCGCCGGCGACGCCCCCGATTGGGAATATCAGCGCCTGCACGGCATGGGCGAGGATTTGTACGGCGAGGTGGTGGGGCCGTTGAAATGGAACCGCCCCTGCCGCATCTACGCCCCCGTGGGCACCCACGAGGACCTGCTGGCCTATCTGGTGCGCCGCCTGCTGGAAAACGGCGCCAACACCTCGTTCGTCAACCGCATCGCCGATGCCGACCTGCCCCTCGACGATCTGTTGGCCGACCCGGTGGAGCGCACCCTGGCCACGCCTTTGAAGCCGCATCCGCGCATCCCCCTGCCCGATGATCTGTTCGGCGCCAGCCGCCGCAATTCCCAAGGATTGGATATGTCCGACAAACCCACCCTGGCCGATGTCAAGGCCGTGCTGGAGCGTTCCGCCGCTCAAGAGCATCTCGCCGCCCCGGTGATCGACGGCGCCCTGCGCTCCGGTCAGACCGAGGCCGTCACCGCCCCCGCCGATCACAGCCGCGTGGTGGGCCGGGTGACCAGCGCCACCGCCCAGGACGTGGCCGAAGCCATGGCCTCGGCCCGCGCCGCCTTCCCCGCCTGGGACGCCACCCCGGCCGGGCAGCGCGCCGCCCTGCTGGACAAGGCCGCCGACCTGTTCCAGGCCAATCTGCAGGAGTTGATGGCCCTGATCGTGCTGGAAGGCGGACGCAGCCAGAGCGACGCCCTTTCGGAAGTGCGCGAAGCCATCGACTTCCTGCGCTATTACGCCGCCCAGGCCCGCGAGAAGTTCGCCGACCCCATCGCCCTGCCGGGCCCCACCGGCGAACGCAACAGCCTGACCCTGGGCGGGCGCGGCGTCTTCGTCTGCATCAGCCCGTGGAACTTCCCGGTGGCCATCTTCACCGGACAGATCGCCGCCGCCCTGGCCGCAGGCAATTGCGTGGCCGCCAAACCGGCGGAACAGACGCCGCTGGCCGCCGCCCTGGCGGTAAAGCTGATGCACGAGGCCGGCATTCCCGGCGCCGTGCTGCAGTTCCTGACCGGCGACGGCCGCATCGGCGCCGCCCTGGTGGAAGACAGCCGCACGGCGGGCGTGGCCTTCACCGGCTCCACCGAGGTGGCCAAGCTGATCGCCCGCGCCCTGGCCGCCAAACCCGGCCCCATCGTGCCGCTGATCGCCGAAACCGGCGGCCAGAACGCCCTGATCGCCGATTCCTCGGCCCTGGCCGAGCAGGTGGTGCGCGACGTGGTGCTTTCGGCCTTCAATTCCGCCGGGCAGCGCTGCTCGGCCCTGCGCGTGCTCTTCATCCAGGAGGATATCGCCGACAAGGTCATCACCATGCTGAAGGGCGCCATGGCCGAGCTGGTGGTGGGCGATCCCGCCGACATCCGCACCGATGTGGGGCCGGTGATCGACGAGGAGGCCCGCCAGACCCTGCTGGCCCACGCCGCCAGGCTCGACAGCTTCGCCCGTCTGATCCATGTGTGCGATCTGGCCGCCGAGGCCAGCCCCAAGGGCAGCTATTTCGCCCCGCGCGCCTACGAGATCGACGGCATCCACCGCCTGGAGCGCGAGGTGTTCGGCCCCATCCTGCATGTGGTGCGCTGGAAATCCACCGAGCTGGATCAGGTGTGCGACGCCATCGCCGCCACCGGCTACGGCCTGACCCTGGGCATTCACAGCCGCATCGACGAGACGGTGGCCCGCATCACCGCCCGCCTGCATGTGGGCAACACCTACGTCAACCGCAACATCGTCGGCGCGGTGGTGGGGGTGCAGCCCTTCGGCGGCGAAGGGCTGTCCGGCACCGGCCCCAAGGCCGGCGGACCGCACTATCTCTACCGCTTCGCCTCGGAACGCACGCTGTCGGTGGACACCACGGCGGCGGGCGGCAATGCCAGCCTGATGTCGCTGGACGAACAGGAGTAATCCCCCCGGCCGGAGGCGGCCCCCACCGCCTCCGCCCCGCCTCTTTGAACACCAGATATTTTCCTTGGAGACTTCATGGCCCAGGCAATCCAACAATTGATCAACGGCCTGACACTGGGAGCCGTCTATGGCCTGATCGCCATCGGCTACACCATGGTCTACGGCATCATCGGCATGATCAATTTCGCCCATGGCGACATCTACATGGTGGGCGCCTTCATCGCCGTCACCAGCTTCACCCTGCTGGCCGCCTTCGGCGTCAGTTCGGTGCCCTTCGCCCTGCTGGCGGTGCTGGTGGTGGCCATCGCCTTCACCTCGGTTTACGGCTGGGCGGTGGAACGCATCGCCTACCGGCCCTTGCGCGCCTCCAACCGCCTGGCGCCGCTGATTTCCGCCATCGGCATGTCGATCTTCCTGGAAAACATGGTGCAGGTGACGCAAGGGGCGCGCATCAAGCCGATCCGCCCCATCCTCACCGGCGGGATCAACCTCTTCACCCAGGGCACCTTCACCGTGCGCCTGTTCGAGACCCAGATCCTCATCATCGTCACCACCGTGGCCCTGATGGCCGGCTTCACCTGGCTGATCACCCGTACCTCCTTCGGCCGCCAGCAGCGCGCCTGCGAGCAGGATCAGGTGGTGACCAAGGTGCTGGGCTATAACGTGGACCGCATCATCTCGGTCACCTTCATGATCGGCGCCGGCCTGGCCGCCGTGGCCGGGGTGATGGTCACCGTCTATTACGGCGTGGTGGATTTCTTCATCGGCTTCGTGGTGGGCATCAAGGCCTTCACGGCGGCGGTGCTGGGGGGTATCGGCTCGCTGCCCGGCGCCATGCTGGGCGGCCTGATCATCGGCCTGGTGGAATCCTTCTGGGCCGCCTACCTCTCGGCCGAATACAAGGACGTGGCCAGCTTCGCCATCCTCATCCTGGTGCTGATGTTCCGCCCCACCGGCCTCCTGGGCCGCCCGGAAGTGGAGAAGGTGTGATGCAGGCCGCCGCGACCACACACGCCATGACCCTGCCGCAGCGCCTGAAGGACGCCTTCTCCGTCGCCTTCATCGCCCTGCTGCTGGGCATACCCATGATCGGCCTCACCACCACCGACGAGGGCGGTACCGCTCTGAAGGTGCTGACGCGCTGGCCGGCGCTGGCCCTGTTCGTGGCCATTTGTTTCGTCGGACGTCTGGCGCTGCAGGTGGTGCGGGAGGCTTTGGCCCGCCGCCGCGCCCGCCGTCCGGCCAAAGCCCCGGCCCAGGCCGGATCGAGCCGCCTGCTCACCGTGATCGGCTGGGCCGGCGTCGGCGCCGCCCTGCTGGTGCCGGTGGCCTTCTCCGACAACCGCTACGCCGTGGATCTGGCCACCACCGTGCTGATCTACGTCATGCTGGGCTGGGGCCTGAACGTGGTGGTGGGCCTGGCCGGCCTGCTGGATCTGGGCTATGTGGCCTTCTACGCCGTGGGGGCCTATACCTACGCCCTTCTCTCCACCCAGCTGGGCTGGAGCTTCTGGCAGGCTCTGCCGGTGGCCGGGGGCGTCGCCGCCTTTTTCGGCGTCATCCTCGGCTATCCCACCCTGCGGCTGCGCGGCGACTATCTGGCCATCGTCACCCTGGGCTTCGGCGAGATCATCCGCCTGATCCTGGTGAACTGGACCAGCTTTTCCGGCGGCCCCAACGGCATCAGCGAGATCCCGCGCCCCGGCCTCTTCGGCTACAACTTCACCCCGCCGGGCTCGGAACACAGCATCGCCGATCTTCTGCAGATCGACTACAGCCCCATGCAGCGTCTGTTTTTCCTGTATTACCTGATTCTGGCGCTGGCCCTGCTCACCAACCTCTTCGTGCGCGGCATGCGCAAGCTGCCCACCGGACGGGCCTGGGAAGCGGTGCGGGAGGACGAGATCGCCTGCAAGGCGCTCGGCATCAACACCACCCACATCAAGCTGGCGGCCTTCGCCATCGGCGCCATGCTGGGCGGCTTCGCCGGGGTGTTCTTCGCCGCCCGCCAGGGCTTCATCAGCCCGGAAAGCTTCACCTTCTCGGAATCGGCCATCATCCTGGCCATCGTGGTGCTGGGGGGCATGGGCAGCCAGATGGGCGTGGTGCTGGCCTCGCTGGTGCTGGTGCTGCTGCCGGAACTGGGCCGCGATTTCGCCCAATACCGCATGCTGCTGTTCGGCGCCGCCATGGTGCTGATCATGGTCTGGCGTCCGGGCGGCATCCTGGCCCACCGCGCCCCCACCCTGGTTTACACCGGCCCGAAGGGAGATCAGGCATGAGCCGCCAAGCCCTGCTTTCGGTCGAAAATCTGACCATGCGCTTCGGCGGCCTCACCGCCATCGACGACCTGTCGCTGGAGGTGCCGCACAAGGCCATTACCGGCATCATCGGCCCCAACGGCGCCGGCAAGACCACCTTCTTCAACTGCCTGACCGGCTTTTACAAGCCCACCTCGGGCAGCGTGGTGATGCATCATCCCGTGCGCGGCCCGGTGCGGCTGGCCGATCTGCCCAGCCACAAGGTGGCCCGCGTGGCCCAGGTGGTGCGCACCTTCCAGAACATCCGCCTGTTCGCCAACATGACGGTGCTGGAAAATCTGGTGGTGGCCCAGCACAACGCCCTGCAGAAGGCCTCGGTGTTCTCGCTGGCCGGTCTGTTGCGCCTGCCCTCCTACCGCAAGGCCGCCGATCAGGCCCTGGAGCGGGCGCTGTCGTGGCTGACCCGCCTCAAGCTGATGGAGTTCGTCAACCATCCGGCCGGGGCCCTGCCCTACGGCACCCAGCGCCGGGTGGAGATCGCCCGCGCCTTGTGCGTCAATCCCATCCTGCTCTGCCTCGACGAACCGGCGGCCGGGCTCAACCCCAAGGAATCGGCCGAGCTGAACGAGCTTCTGCTCTATCTCTGCCGCGAGGAGGATGTCTCCATCCTCTTGATCGAACATGACATGAGCGTGGTGATGAACGTCTCGGACCATATCTGCGTGCTGAATTACGGCCGCAAGATCGCCGAGGGCGCGCCCGCCGACATTCGCGTCAATCCCCATGTCGTCAAGGCCTATCTGGGCGAGGACGACCTGGAGGACGACATGGCCGCCGCCGGAGCCTGACCATCATGATGCTGCAACTCTCCGGGCTCAATGCCCATTACGGCCATGTCCATGCCCTGTGCGGCGTGGACCTTGCGGTGCAGGGCGGCGAGATCGTCACCCTGATCGGCGCCAACGGCGCCGGAAAATCCACCCTGATGATGTCGATCTTCGGGGTGCCGCGCGCCTCGTCGGGCCGCATCCTGTTCGAGGGCGAGGACATCACCCAGCTGCCCACCCATCAGATCTCGCACCGGGGCATCGCCCTGGTGCCGGAGGGGCGGCGCATCTATCCGCGCATGACGGTGCTGGAAAATTTGCAGATGGGCACGGCCAAGGCCGATCCCACCAATTTCCAAACCGATCTCGACCGCATGGAGGCGCTGTTCCCCATCCTGGCCGACCGCCGCGATCAGCGCGCCGGCACCCTGTCGGGCGGCGAACAGCAGATGCTGGCCATCGCCCGCGCCCTGATGAGCCGGCCGAAGCTTCTGATGCTGGACGAGCCCTCGCTGGGGCTGGCCCCGCTTTACATCAAGAAGATCTTCCAGATCATCCGCGAGCTGAAGCGGGACTTCGGCATGACCGTGCTGCTGGTGGAGCAGAACGCCAACCACGCCCTCAAGGTGGCCGACCGCGCCTATGTTCTGCAGCATGGCCGCATCGTGCTCTCGGGCACCGGCGCCGAACTTCTGGCCAGCCCCGAGGTGCGCGCCGCCTATCTGGACGGCGGCGGCGGCCATTGATTTTTTAAGGTTTCCCGTCCGGTTTCTTCTGCGGGCGGGAAAACAGCGGGATGAATTTCCATCCTTGCTTTCTTCCCAACCTCTCCCCCGTCCCGCTTTCGGGACGGGGGCTTTTTTGCCCCTTATGAGGTAATGAGGCCCTGATTACAAAACGGCCAGAGTGTATTATAGTGCCGCCTTGCCCCCTTGAGCGGGCAGATGGACAGGCCGAGGCATGAGCATATCAGACAGCGACGGGCGGCAGGACGACCGGGCCGAGCGGGCACGAGCCGGTCTGAAGCGGGCCAACCGCGCCCTGGCCTTCCTCAGCGGCAGCAACCGCACCCTGCTGCGCGCCACCGATGCGCAAACTCTTCTGAACGACATCTGCCATCTGGCCACCACCACCGGCGGCTATCGTCTGGCCTGGGTGGGACGGGCCGAGGACGGCGCGGAAAAATGGGTGCGTCCCATCGCCCAGTCGGGCTTCGCCCACGATTATCTCGACCATATCCGCGTGACCTGGGGCGACGATCCCCTCGGCCAGGGGCCGGTGGGCAGCGCCATCCGCGGCAACCGCCCCTGCCTGATCCGCCATATGCAGGCCGATGATCATACCACGCCCTGGCACGCCATGGCGGCGCGCTACGATCTGCATTCGTCGCTGGCCCTGCCGCTCCTGGTGGACGGCCGGATGTTCGGAACCCTGACCCTCTATGCCACCCGGGACGACGCCTTCGATGCCGAGGAACTGGCCCTGCTGGAGGAGGTGTCGCTGGATCTGGCCTTCGGCCTCGACATGCTGCGCCTGCGCCGCGCCCGCGACGAGGCCGAGGCCGAACTGCGCCGCCAGGCGCACAGCGATTTCGTTACCGGCCTCGGCAACCGCGCCTGCCTGACCGACCGTCTGCAGGCCGAACTGGATCAGGGGGGACAGGGCCATATCCTGTTTCTCGATCTCGATCATTTCCGCGAAATCAACGACAGCCAGGGCTATCTGGTGGGGGACCGCCTTTTAAAGGCGGTGGCGGCGCGGCTGACGGCGGCGGCGCCCACCCCCGACCATCTGGCCCGCATCGGCGGCGACGAATTCACCCTGCTGCTGCCGGGGGCCGATGCCGACACCGCCCGCGCCCAGGCCGCCCGGCTGTCCGACGCCATGATCGCCCCCTTCCCCCTGGCCGAGGGCATGCTGTCCCTGCGCATGAAGGTGGGCATCACCGCCTATCCCGGCGGCCGCGCCACCCCGGACGAAATTTTGGCCGATGCCGGATTGGCCAGCCGCCAGGCCCGCCCCGCCACCGAGATGGTGCAGCTTTATCACCCCGACATGAGCGCCGCCCTGAACGAGCGCATGGAGCTGTCGCAGCGCCTGAAAACCGCCATGGCCCAGGGCGGCCTCGCCCTGCATTACCAGCCCAAGGTGGATATGCGCCACGGACGCCTGCATAGCGCCGAGGCGCTGCTGCGCTGGCACGATCCGGCCCTGGGCCCCATCGGCCCCGACCGCTTCATCCCCATCGCCGAGGAGCGCGGCCTGATGCCCGATCTCGGCCTCTGGGTGCTGCAGGAGGCCTGCCGCCAGAAAGCCCTGTGGCGGCAGGCGGGCTTCACCTTTCCCGGCCGCCTGGCGGTGAATGTCTCGGCCAGCCAGTTCGCCATGCCCGAATTTTCCCGGCTGCTGCCGCATATCGTCGAGATCAATGGCTGCAATCCGGGGGATTTCGAGCTGGAAATCACCGAAAGCATCCTGCTGGTGGGAAAACACGATGTTCTCGATCAGGTCGGACATCTGCGCGATCTGGGCTTCGCCTTCGCCATCGACGATTTCGGCACCGGCTATTCCTCGCTGTCGTACCTGACCCGGCTCAAGGCGGAAACCCTGAAGATCGATATTTCCTTCGTGCGCAACATGCTGCGCAGCCCCGAGGATCATATCCTCATCAAAACCATCATCGGCATGGCCAACAGCCTCGGTTTGGCCACCGTGGCCGAAGGGGTGGAAACCAAACACCATGTGAGAGAACTGCTGCGCCTGGGCTGCCATGTGGCCCAGGGCTTCCACTACGGCCGCGCCGAACCGGCCGAGGCGTTCAGCCAGCGCTGGCTGCGGGAATGAGTAAGACCAAATCCCGTTGATCGGACCCGATCACCGGAGCCCCTCACGCGGCGGGCGGGGTCTTCCAGACCCCTTGCCTAACGCGGCATCAGCCGCGCGTCGCCTTGCTCCTCACCGGCGTCGCGATGAGCCCTGCTCACCGCGCCTTGGTATAAAAGGGTCTGGGTCATCCACGGATCGTAAAGAAAAGCCGCACCGCCCCCGGAATATCAAAAAGGCCGGAGGCGATCCGCCTCCGGCCTTCTGGATTGACCCTTGCAGGTCTTTGCTTACCGCGGCAGGTCGGAGGCGCCCATCATCAGATAGGCGTCGACGGCGCGGGCGGCCTGACGGCCTTCGCGGATGGCCCACACCACCAGGGACTGGCCCCGGCGCATGTCGCCGGCGGCGAACACCTTGTCCACCGAGGTCCGATAGCCCTCGGTGTCGGCGGCCACGTTGCCGCGTCCGTCGCGGGCCACGCCCAGCTGCTCCAGCAGACCTTCATGCACCGGATGCACGAACCCCATGGCCAGCAGCACCAGATCGGCCTTCAGGGTGAACTCGCTGCCCGGAACCGGCTGCAGCCTGGCGTCCACCTGGGTGCAGACCAGCGACGACACCCGGCCCTCGCTGCCGTCGAAGCGCAGGGCGGAAACGCCCCAACGCCGCTCGCAGCCCTCGTCGTGCGAGGTGGAGGTGCGCAGCTTCTGCGGCCACAGCGGCCACACCACCGCCTTGTTTTCCTTTTCCGGCGGGCGGGGCATGATTTCCAGCTGGGTCACCGACAGGGCGCCATGGCGGTTGGAGGTGCCGACGCAGTCGGACCCGGTATCGCCGCCGCCGATCACCACCACATGCTTGCCGCTGGCCAGAAGCTCGGGGCCGTCGAAGGCTTCCCCGGACACCCGGCGATTGTTCTGGGCCAGGAACTCCATGGCAAAGTGAACGCCGTTCAGATCACGGCCGGGAATGGCCAGATCGCGCGGTTTTTCCGAGCCGCCGGTGAGCAGCACGGCATCGAAGCCGGCCAGCAGCGCCTGGGCCTCGAGATCCACGCCGACGGTAACGCCGGTACGGATCTCCACCCCTTCCGCCGCCAGTTGCGCGGCGCGGCGTTCCACCACCGCCTTGTCCAGCTTGAAGTCGGGGATGCCGTAGCGGAGGAGGCCGCCCACCTGCCGGTTCTTTTCGAACAGGGTGACGGCATGACCGGCGCGGGCCAGCTGCTGGGCCGCGGCCATGCCGGCCGGTCCCGCCCCCACCACCGCCACCTTTTTGCCGGTGCGGCGCGCCGCCGGGCGCGGCGTGATCCAGCCTTCGGCGAAGCCCTTCTCGACGATGGCGTATTCGATGTCCTTGATGGTCACCGGGGCGTCGGTCAGGTTCAGGGTGCACGACTGTTCGCACGGCGCCGGGCAGATGCGGCCGGTGAATTCCGGGAAGTTGTTGGTGGAGTGCAGCACCGTCAGGGCATCCTGCCAGCGGTTGCGGTACACCAGATCGTTCCAGTCGGGAATGATGTTGTTCACCGGGCAGCCGGAATGGCAGAACGGCACGCCGCAATCCATGCAGCGGGCGCCCTGCTGCGACAGGGTGGCCGCATCCTGCGGCACGGTGAATTCCTGATAGTGCTTCACACGCTCGGCCACCGGGGCAGTGCCGTGTTCCACACGCTGGAATTCCTTGAATCCGGTCGGCTTACCCATGTCAGCGGCCTCCCTGCGGGGCGGCATGCGGCGCGGTTTGCGCCTTCTGCATGGCTTCCAGGGCCTTGCGGTAGTCCACCGGCATGACCTTGACGAATTTGGGCATATACGTTTCCCAATTTTCCAGGATTTCGGCGGCCCGCGCGCTGTTGGTGTAGCGGCGGTGCTTTTCGATGAGAATGCGCAGACGCGCGGCGTCGTAGCGGGTCATGTCGGCGGAAATATCCACCAGGCCATGGCCTTCCAGCTGTCCGCCGGACCAATCCTCGGGCGCGTGGTCCTCGGCCGTCACCGGCTCCAGTTCCACCATCGAAAGGTTGCAGCGGCGCTCGAAATCGCCGGCCTCGTCCAGAACGTAGGCCACGCCGCCGCTCATGCCGGCGGCGAAGTTGCGGCCGGTCTGGCCGATCACCACCACGATGCCGCCGGTCATGTATTCGCAGCCGTGGTCGCCCACGCCCTCCACCACGGCGATGGCGCCGGAGTTGCGCACGGCGAAGCGCTCCCCGGCCACGCCGCGGAAATAGGCCTCGCCCTCGGTGGCGCCGTAAAGGGCGGTGTTGCCGAGAATGATGTTGTCCTCGGCCACCAGCGTCGAACGGTCGGAGGGCAGAATGGCGATACGGCCGCCCGACAGGCCCTTGCCCACATAGTCGTTGCCGTCGCCGTGCAGTTCCAGGCTGACCCCCTGGGCCAGGAAGGCCCCGAAGCTCTGCCCGGCCACGCCGGTCAGACGGATGGAGATGGTGTCGTCGGGCAGGCCCGCCTGACCGTAGCGCTTGGCCACCTCGCCCGACAGCATGGCGCCGGCGGTACGGTCGGTGTTGTTGATGGCCAGATCGATCTTCACCGGCGTCTTGCTCTCCAGGGCCGGAGCGGCCTTGGCGATCAGGGTGCGGTCCAGCACCTGCTCCAGGCCGTGGTCCTGGCTTTCGGCATGGCGGATGGCCACGCCCGGCCCGGCCACCGGCTTATGGAACAGCTTGGTGAAGTCCAGGCCCTTGGCCTTCCAGTGGCTGATGGCCTTGCGGCTGTCCAAAAGATCGGAACGGCCGATCAGCTCCTCCAGCTTGCGCACGCCGAGATCGGCCATGATCCGGCGCACCTCCTCGGCCACGAAGAAGAAGTAGTTGATCACATGCTCGGGCTGGCCGGTGAAGCGCTTGCGCAGCTCGGGATCCTGGGTGGCCACCCCCACCGGGCAGGTGTTCAGATGGCATTTGCGCATCATGATGCAACCGGCGGCGATCAGGGGCGCGGTGGCGAAACCGAACTCGTCGGCCCCCAGCAAGGCGCCGATCACCACGTCGCGACCGGTGCGCAGGCCGCCGTCCACCTGCACGCTGACGCGGCCGCGCAGGCGGTTCAGCACCAGGGTCTGGTGGGTTTCGGCCAGGCCGATTTCCCAGGGGGACCCGGCATGCTTGATGGAGGTGAGCGGCGAGGCGCCGGTGCCGCCGTCATAGCCCGAGATGGTGATATGGTCGGCGCGGGCCTTGGCCACACCGGCCGCCACGGTGCCGACGCCGGTTTCCGACACCAGCTTGACCGACACCCGGGCCACCGGATTGACGTTCTTCAGATCGAAGATCAGCTGGGCCAGATCCTCGATGGAATAAATGTCGTGGTGCGGCGGCGGGCTGATCAGGCCGACGCCCGGCGTGGAATGGCGCACCTTGGCGATGGTGGCGTCCACCTTGTGGCCGGGCAGCTGCCCGCCCTCGCCGGGCTTGGCGCCCTGGGCCATCTTGATCTGGATATCGTCGGCATTGACCAGATATTCGGCGGTCACGCCGAAACGGCCCGAGGCCACCTGCTTGATGGCCGAGCGCATGGAATCGCCGTTGGCCAGAGGCTGGAAGCGCTCGGCCTCCTCGCCGCCCTCGCCGGTATTGGACTTGCCGCCGATGCGGTTCATGGCGATGGCCAGGGTGGTATGGGCCTCGCGGCTGATGGAGCCGAAGCTCATGGCCCCGGTGGCGAAGCGCTTAACGATGTCCTTGGCCGGTTCCACCTCGTCCAGCGGCACCGGCGCGCCGGCCGGGCTCAGCTCGAACAGGCCGCGCAGGGTGAGCAGACGGCTGGTCTGCTCGTTGACCTGACGGGAGAAATCGGCGAAGCGCTCGGCGGAATTGCCGCGCACCGCGTGCTGCAGGGCGGCAATGCTGTCCGAGGTCCACATATGGTCCTCGCCGCGCACGCGCTGGGCGTATTCGCCGCCCACCTCGAGCTGATCGGCCAGCATCTGCGCGCCGCCGAAGGCGTCACGGTGACGGCGCACGGTTTCCTCGGCCACCTCGGCCAGACCCACGCCTTCGATGGTGGAGCTGGTGCCCTTGAAGTAGGTGTCGACGAAGGCCGACGACAGTCCCAGGGCGTCGAAGATCTGGGCGCCGCAATAGGACTGATAGGTGCTGATGCCCATCTTGGCCATCACCTTGAGGATGGCCTTGTCCACCCCCTTGATGAAGCGCTTGGTCAGCTCGCATTCGCTTACCGCCTCGGGCTGGCTGGCGGCCATGGCCGCCAGGGTTTCAAAGGCCAGATAGGGATTGATGGCCTCGGCGCCGTAACCGGCCAGGGTGCAGAAGTGATGGATTTCACGGGCTTCGCCGGTTTCCACCACCAGCCCCACCTCGGTGCGCTTGCCGGCCCGCACCAGATGCTGGTGCACCGCCGAGGTGGCCAGCAGCGCCGGAATGGCGACGCGGTCGGCGGCAACGGCGCGGTCCGAGAGGATGATGATGTTGGCGCCCTGGGCGATATGACCGCTGACGGCCTGGCACAGGGCGGCCACGGCCGCCTCCATGCCCGCCGCCCCTTCGGCGGCCGGCCAGGTGATGTCCACCGTCACCGAGCGGAAATCATTGCCGGCAACGCTGGAAATGGCGCGGATCTTTTCCAGATCCTGGTTGGTCAGGATGGGCTGACGCACTTCCAGGCGCTTGCGGGTGTTCTCCTCGGGCGCGCCCAGCACGTTGGGGCGCGGACCGATGAAGCTGACCAGGCTCATCACCGCTTCCTCGCGGATGGAATCGATGGGCGGATTGGTCACCTGGGCGAAGCACTGCTTGAAATAGGTGTAAAGCAGCTTCGCCTTGGAGGACAGCACCGAAATGGGCGTATCGGTGCCCATGCTGCCGATGGCTTCCTGGCCGGTGAGGGCCAGCGGCGCCAAGAGGAACTTCACGTCCTCCTGGCTGTAGCCGAAGGCCTGCTGGCGGTCCAGGAGCGGCGCGGCGGCGGGGCGGGCGGTTTCGGCCACGGCGGGCAGATCCTCCAGCACGATCTGGGTCTTGGCCAGCAGTTCGGCGTAAGGATGGGCCCGGGTCAGCTCGGCCTTGATCTCGGCGTCATCGATGATGCGGCCCTTTTCCAGGTCGATCAGCAGCATCTTGCCGGGCTGCAGCCGCCACTTCTTGACGATCTTCTCTTCCGGGAAGGTCAGCACCCCCAGTTCCGAGGCCAGCATGACGATATCGTCGTCGGTCACCACATAGCGGGCCGGACGCAGGCCGTTGCGGTCCAGGGTGGCGCCGATCTGGCGGCCGTCGGTGAAGCAGATGGCGGCGGGGCCGTCCCACGGCTCCATCAGGGCGGCATGGTATTCGTAGAAGGCGCGGCGGTCCTCGTCCATCAGCGGATTGCCCGCCCAGGCTTCCGGCACCATCATCATCATGGCCTGGGCCAGGGAATAGCCGTTCTCCACCAGGAGCTCCAGGGCATTGTCGAAGCTGGCGGAATCCGACTGGCCGTCGAAGGTCAGCGGCCACAGCTTGTCGAGATCGGCGCCCAGGGTCGCCGACTTCATGGCGCCGCGGCGCGCCGCCATCCAGTTGAGATTGCCCTGCAGGGTGTTGATCTCGCCGTTATGGCAGATCATGCGGAAGGGATGGGCCAGGCTCCAGCGCGGGAAGGTGTTGGTGGAGAAACGCTGATGCACCAGGGCCAGGGCCGAGACCACCCGTTCGTCGGCCAGATCCAGATAATAGGTGCCCACCTGATCGGCC
The DNA here is from genome assembly GCA_021782815.1 of Pseudomonadota bacterium. Classification (GTDB taxonomy): domain Bacteria; phylum Pseudomonadota; class Alphaproteobacteria; order Rhodospirillales; family Magnetospirillaceae; genus JAJZGK01. The sequence continues at coordinate 225 of JAJXUO010000065.1, read as the reverse complement.
AGCAGCATGCCCTTGTAGACGATGGTGCGGCAGGACATGGAGGGAATGTAGAAATCCCCGGCCCGTTCGCCCAGACGGGCGTTGACGGTGTTGGAGATCTGCTTCCGGATCACGAACAGCTTGCGCTCGAAGGCGTCCTGGTCGGCCAGGGCGGCGCCCCGCCCCACGAACACCTGGCGCACCACCGGCTCGCAGGCGGCAACGCTGGCGCCCAGCACGGCGCTG
>JAJXUO010000011.1 GCA_021782815.1 Pseudomonadota bacterium | reverse complement strand
CCGATCACCGCACCCTCATGCGCCGGGCGGGTTTCTCCGAAACCCTTGGCTTCGCGCCATCAGGCGCGCGTCGCCTTGCTCCTAACCGGCGTCGCGATGAGTCAAACTCATCGCGACTTGGTATTACTGCGCCCGCACGATCTTGCCGTGGGTGGTGCAGGCGGGATCGGCCAGATCCACATAGACGTCGGCCACGCTGTCGGGGGTGGCCAGGGTGGCCGGGTCCTCGCCGGGGAAGGCCTCGATGCGCAGGCGGGTGGCGACCACGCCGGGATCCACCAGATTGATCTTGAGCTTGGTGGTGCGGGCCACTTCCGCCGCCCAGGTCAGGGCCAGGGTTTCCAGCGCCGCCTTGCTGGCGGCGTAGGCGCCCCAGAAGGGATGGGGCTCGTTCACCACCGCCGAGGTGGTGAAGATGGCCCGCCCGGCGTCGGAATGGCGCAGCAGCGGATCGAAGCCGCGGATCAGCCGCCAGTTGGCGGTGCAGTTCACCGCCATCACCTCGTTCCAGTCTTTGAGCGAATAGTGCCCCACCGGCGACAGTCCGCCCAGCACCCCGGCATTACCCACCAGGATGTCGAGCTTGCCGAAGCGTTGGAACAGCGAGGCGCCCATGCGGTCGATATCCTCGGGCTGACGCAGATCCAGGGGCACCAGGGTGGCCTTGCCGCCCAGGGCGCGGATTTCGTCGTCCACCTCTTCCAGGCCGGCCTGGCTGCGGGCCAGCAGCACCACCTGGGCGCCCTCGGCGGCGAAGCGCTTGGCCACGGCGGCGCCGATGCCGCGCGAGGCGCCGGTGATCAGGGCGACGCGGCCCTCCAGGCGCTTGGCGCGGGGCGTGTCCTCGGCGGCGGGGGAAGTCGGCTCGGTCATCATGCGCTCAATGGCCTCCGGTCAGGGTGCTGAAGGCGCACTGGTCCTCGCCGCCGCTCTGGTCGGTCAGCGTGATGGGATAGTCGCCGGTGAAGCAGGCATCGCAATATTGCGGATGCTCGCTGTTGCGGGTCTCCTCGCCCACGGCGCGGTAGAGGCCGTCCAGCGAAATGAAGGCCAGGCTGTCGACGCCGATCAGCTTGGCCATGCCGGCCACGTCGTAGCGGGCCGCCAGCAGCTTTTCCCGTTCCGGGGTGTCGATGCCGTAGAAGCAGGAATGGGTGGTGGGGGGGCTGGAGATGCGCATATGCACTTCGGTGGCCCCGGCCTGGCGCACCATTTCCACGATCTTGGTCGAGGTGGTGCCGCGCACGATGGAATCGTCCACCAGCACCACCCGCTTGCCGGCGATATGGGCGCGGTTGGCGTTGTGCTTCAGCTTGACGCCGAGATGGCGGATGCTGTCGGTGGGTTCGATGAAGGTGCGGCCGACATAATGGTTGCGGATGATGCCGAGCTCGAAGGGAATGTTGGCCTGGGCGGCGTAGCCCAGGGCGGCGGGCACGCCGGAATCCGGCACCGGGATCACCACGTCGGCCTCCACATGGCTTTCGCGGGCCAGTTCCTGGCCGATGCGCTTGCGCACCTCGTAAACGCTGGTGCCCTCCATCACGCTGTCGGGACGGGCGAAGTAGATATATTCGAAGATGCAGAAGCGCTTCTTCACCTTGTGGAAGGGCTTCAGCGAGCGCAGGCCGTTGTGATCGATGATCACCAGCTCGCCGGCCTCGACGTCGCGCACGAACTCGGCGCCGACGATGTCGAGGGCGCAGGATTCCGAGGCCAGGATCCACGATCCGGCCAGTTTGCCCAGCACCAGCGGGCGGATGCCTAAGGGATCGCGCACGCCGATCACCGCGTTCTGGGTGAGGCAGACCAGCGAATAGGCGCCCTCCACCTGGCGCAGGGCGTCGATCACCCGCTCCTCCACGGTGGAATAAAGGCTGATGGCGATCAGATGGACGATCACCTCGGTGTCGGTGGTGGATTGGAACAGGCAGCCCCGGCGCACCAGCTGCTTGCGCAGGGTGAGGGCGTTGGTCAGGTTGCCGTTATGGCCGATGGCCAGGCCGCCGAACTCGAAATCGGCGAACAGCGGCTGCACGTTGCGCAGCATGGTTTCGCCGGTGGTGGAATAGCGCACATGGCCGATGGCGATGTTGCCCGGCAGCTTCTTGATCACCGCTTCCGTGCCGAAATTGTCGGCCACATGGCCCGAGCCGCGATGGGAGTGGAAATGTTCGCCGTCGGTGCTGACGATGCCCGCGGCCTCCTGGCCGCGATGCTGCAGGGCATGCAGGCCGAGCGCGGTGAGCGAGGCGGCGCCGTTATGGCCGAAAATGCCGAAGACCCCGCACTCTTCCTTGAGTTTGTCGTCATCGAAGGGATTGGTGGTCAACATCTGGGCAAGGTCCTGGGTCATTTCGTCGTCTCGATCAGCCGTTCAAGGCCGCGGTTGTCGTAGGAGGGGGTGGCTTCGGTTTTCTGCGCGGGCTTGGCCGCCGGCGCGGCGGCGCCGTTGGCGGCGGGGGCCGCCGGCGTCTGATCGGCGCCCACCGGGCGGGGCGAGTTCAGGCGCTCGTACATATCCTGCATCTTCTGGGCCTGGCTGGCGGCATCCTGGGCGGCGCGGGCCTTGTCCTCGATGGTGGACAGCTGCGCCGGCACCAGGGATTGCAGCATGTGGGCGCCGAAGGCCAGCAGCGGCCGGGTTTTGGCGTTGGTCAGCACCTGGGGTTCGCCCGGGGCCATCAGCTTGGTCACCAGGATGAACACCAGGCTGGCCAGCACCAGACCGCGCGCCAGCCCGAAGGCGAAGCCCAGCGACCGGTCCACCGAGCTGATGGCGCTTTTCTGCACGCTGCGGGAAATGGCGTGGGTGATCAGCGAACTGACCAGCAGCACCACCAGGAACAGCGCCACCCCGCCGGCCACGTCGGCCACGGTGGGGCTGGAAATGTATTTGCTGGTGAAGGGCCGGGTATAGGGCAGACCCCAGAAGGCGGCCAGACCGGCGGCCACCCAGCCGGCCATGGCCAGGGTTTCATAAACGAAGCCGCGCATCAGGGCGAAAATGCCCGAGGCCAGCAACAACACCACGACGGCGATATCAACTGCGTTCAATGTCCAGCACCCCTGCCTTCGCGTTTCAGCCTTTGCCCGCCGGGCGGAACAACGACACCAGATCCTGCACGTGCCCGATGCGGCGCGCCGCGATGGCGCCGTCGCCGGCGGGCTTGCCGCCCTTGCCGCCCTTGCCGCGCAGGGCCGGGGCCAGGGCCTGGGCGAAACCCAGTTTGGCGGCCTCCTTCAGGCGGGCGTCCATCTGGCTGACGGCGCGGACCTCGCCGGAAAGACCGATTTCGCCGAACACCACCATGTCGGCGTCCACCGGGATGTCGGTCGAGGAGGAAAGCAGCGCCGCGGCCACGGCCAGATCGGCCGCCGGCTCGCCGATGCGCAAACCGCCTGCGACGTTGAGATATACGTCATTGCCGCCCAGTGCAAGGCCGCAGCGCGCATCCAGCACCGCCAAAATCATGGCGAGCCGTCCGCTGTCCCAGCCGATCACCGCCCGGCGCGGCGTGCCCAGGGCCGAGGGCGCCACCAAAGCCTGGATTTCCACCAGCATGGGACGCGAGCCCTCGACCCCGGCGAACACGCAGGAGCCGCTGACATTGCCGCGCCGTTCCGCCAGGAACAGGGCCGAGGGATTGGGCACGCCGTCCAGGCCGCGATCCGACATTTCGAAGACGCCGATCTCGTCGGTGGCGCCGAAGCGGTTCTTCACGGCGCGCAGGATGCGGAACTGATGGCCGCGCTCGCCCTCGAAATAAAGCACGCAGTCCACCATGTGTTCCAGCACGCGGGGGCCGGCGATCTGGCCGTCCTTGGTGACGTGGCCCACCAGGAACAGGGTGAAGCCGCGCCGCTTGGCCAGGCGGATCAGCTCGGCGGCGCTGGCCCGCACCTGGGCCACGGTGCCCGGCGCCGAATCCAGGCTGTCGAGATACATGGTCTGGATCGAATCGATCACCACCACCGCCGGCGGCTCGCCATGCTCCAGGCTGGCGACGATGTCGCGCAGGCTGGTGGCCGAGGCCAGTTGCACCGGGGCCTCGGCCAGGCCTAAGCGCAGGGCGCGCAGGCGCACCTGATCCACCGCCTCCTCGCCCGAGATGTAAAGGCACTGCGCCTCCTGGGCCAGGGCGGCCACGGTTTGCAGCAACAGGGTGGATTTGCCGATGCCGGGATCGCCGCCCACCAGCAGGCAGGAGCCGGGCACCAGCCCGCCGCCGCACACCCGGTCCAGTTCGGCGATGCCGGTCACCCGGCGGGGCGGCGGCGCCGAAACGCCGCGCAGGCTGACGAAATCCAGCCGTTTGCCGCTCCGGCCCGCGCCCAGGCCCTTGGGCACGCTTTCGCGGGCCTCCTCCTCGATGATGGCGTTCCAGGCGCCGCAGGATTCACACTTGCCCACCCAGCGCGGAGTGACGGCGCCGCATTCCTGGCAAACATAGCGGGATGTGCTTTTGGCCAAACCGGGCTCCCTGAAGGCGGCGGGGCGTGAAAACTAAAGAGTTGCTGGGCCAACGTATCCCGACGCCTGGGCGCCAAGCGTCAGGGTTGGACCATTAGCGGCGCAGTTCCATCTTGATCGGGCCCTCGGCCCGGCCGTGGATGAACTGGTCGACGAACGGATTGTCGGACTGATCCACCTCGGCGGTGCGGCCCACCCACACCAGGCGGCCGCGATGGAGCATGGCCATGCGGTCGCTGATCTTGCGGGCCGAATGCATGTCGTGGGTGATGGAGACGGCGGTGGCCCCCAGCTCCTTCACGCATTTCACGATCAGGTCGTTGATGACGTCGGCCATGATGGGGTCGAGGCCGGTGGTGGGTTCGTCGAAGAAGATGATCTCGGGCTCGGTGGCGATGGCGCGGGCCAGGCCGACGCGCTTTTGCATGCCGCCCGACAGTTCGGCCGGGTAAAGCTCGCCCACATCGGCGCCGAGGCCGACGGCGTAAAGCTTCTCCACCGCCTTGTCCTTGGCCTTGCGCCGCTCCATCTTGTGGCCCTGGATCAGGCCGAAGGCGACATTTTCCCACACTTTCAGCGAATCGAACAGGGCGGCGCCCTGGAACAGCATGCCGAACTTGCGCAAGACCTCCTCGCGCTCGCGCGGGCGCATGCCCACCACGTCGAGGCCGTCCACCAGGATGCGGCCCTGTTCCGGGCGCATCAGGCCCAGGATGCATTTCAGGGTTACCGATTTGCCGGTGCCGGAGCCGCCGATGATGACGAAGCTTTCCGAGGGGGCGATATCGACGGTGATGCCGTCCAGCACCGTTTTGGCGCCGAAGCTTTTATGCACGTCGATCAGTTGGATCTTCGGGGTCTGGCTCATTTGTCAAAGAACAGCGCGGTGAGGACGTAGTTCAGGGTCAGGATCAGGATCGAGGACGACACCACCGCATTGGTCGTCGCCTGACCCACGCCTTGCGCGCCGCCCTTGGAATGATAGCCGTGATAACAGCCCATCAACGCGATGATGAAGCCGAACACCGAGGCCTTGACCAGGCCGGAGATCACGTCGAGCGGTTTCAGATATTCCCAGGTGCTGTGCAGATAGGTGGCGGGGTTGTAGCCCAGCTTGTAGGCCCCCACCACGAAGCCGCCGAACACGCCAATGATGTCGGCCACCAGCACCAGCATGGGCAGGGTGATGAAGCCGGCGATGATGCGCGGCGCCACCAGATATTTGAAAGGATTGGTGGCCAGGGTTACCAGGGCGTCCACCTGTTCGGTCACCCGCATGGTGCCGATCTCGGCGGCCATGGCGGCGCCGATGCGGCCCGCCACCATCAGGCCGGCCAGCACCGGGCCCAGCTCGCGGGTGATGGAGATCACCACCACGGTGGCCACCGCGCCTTCCGCCGAGAAGCGGGCGAAGCCGGTATGGCTTTGCAGGGCCAGCACCATGCCGGTGAAGATGGCGGTCAGCCCCACCACCGGCAGCGAGAAATAGCCGATCTCGATCATCTGGCGCAGGATCAGGCGCGGATAGATGGGCGGGCGCACGCAGTGCGAAAGGGCGATGCCGCAGAAATTGATGAGACGGCCGGTATGCCGCAGGAAAGACAGGAAAAACGCGCCGATCGGGGCCAGGAAGTTCATCAGGCCGCTCCGCCCAAGTAATGCCGGTGATAGCGCGCCCCCAGCGCGGTGAGGATTTCGTAGCCGATGGTGCCGGCGGCGCGGGCGATGGCGTCGGCGTCGTTGCCGGGGCCCATCAGCGTGATGGTTTCGCCGGGACGGGCGGGGCTGGCGGCGCCAACATCGAAGATCGTAAGATCCATGGATACCCGTCCGACCAATGGCACTGGCTGTTCTCCGAAATGGCCGCATCCCCGGTTGCTCAGGGCGCGGAACAGGCCATCGGCATAGCCGGCGGCCACGATTGCCAGCCGGGTGGGGGCGGCGCAACGATAGCTGGCACCATAGCCAACGCTGTCCCCGGCGTCAACGTCACGCACCTGCAGGATGCGGGCGGAAAGCTGCGCCACCGGCCGCATGGGATTGGCGGCCTCCGGTGTGGGGTTGAGGCCGTACAGGGCGGCGCCGGGCCGGGTCCAGTCGGCATGCCAGGCCGGGCCGAGGAAGATGCCCGACGAGGCGGCGAGGCTGGCGGGCAGGCCGGGGAACAGGGCGCGGGCGGCGGCGAAGCGCCGGCATTGCCGCTCGTTCAGGGGATGGGCCGGTTCGTCGGCGCAGGCCAGATGGCTCATGAGCAGGCGGATGTCGATGCCGGCCAGCAGGGCGGGGTCGGCGGCCAGGGCGGCCAGTTCGGCGGCGCTGAGACCGAGGCGGCTCATGCCGGTATCCACATGCAGGGCGGCGGCCAGGGCGCGGTCGCGCCGGGCGGCCAGGGCCCGCCAGTCGGCCACCTGCTCGGGGGAATTCAGCACCGGCCACAGAGCGGCTTCGGCGAAGGCGGCGGCGGTGCCCGGCAGCGGCCCCGACAGCACCAGGATCTCGGCCCCGGGCAGGACGGCGCGCAAGGTCAGCCCCTCGTCGAGGGTGGCGACCACGAACCGGCGGCATCCCGCCGCCGCCAGGGCGGCGGCCACCGGGCGGGCGCCCAGGCCGTAGGCGTCGGCCTTGACCACGGCGGCGGCGCGGCAGGCCGGGCCCTGCCGGGCCTCGAGGGACCGCCAGTTGGCGACGATGGCGTCGAGGTCGATGGAGAGCACCGCGCCGGCCTGGGCCGGCGGGGAGGAGACAGAAACCGACATGCCGGGGTTATTCCATGGGGATTTCGGTGCCGTGCCAGTTGTCCAGATCGCCGAAGCGGGTGTACTGGCCGTCGAAGAACAGCCGCACCGCGCCCACCGGGCCGTGGCGCTGCTTGGCGATGATGGTCTCGGCGGTGTTGGTGACCTCGCCTAAGCGCTTGTGCCAGTCCTCGTAGCGCTGGTTGAACTTGTCCTCGGCCTCTTCCGGGCGGCGGCCGGGTTCGGCGCGTTCCAGGTAATATTGTTCGCGGAAGACGAACATCACCACGTCGGCGTCCTGTTCGATGGAGCCGGATTCGCGCAGGTCGGCCAGCTGCGGCCGCTTGTCCTCGCGCTGTTCCACGGCGCGCGACAGCTGCGACAGCGCCAGCACCGGCACGTTCAGCTCCTTGGCCAGGGCCTTCAGGCTGCGGGTGATGTCGGAAATTTCCTGCACGCGGTTTTCCGAGCGCCTGCCGGTGGTGCCCTGCAACAGCTGCAGATAGTCGATGACGATCATGCCCAGGCCGTGGGTGCGGGCCAGGCGGCGGGCGCGGGTGCGCACCGCCGAAACCGACAGCGCCGGGGTGTCGTCGATATAAAGCGGCAGCTCGTTCAGTTCCTGCGCTGCCACCACCAGGCGTTCGAACTCGTCGGGGCGCAGTTCGCCCTGGCGGATGGCGTGGGAATTGATCTCGCAGCGTTCGGCCAGGATACGGGTGGCCAGCTGATCGGCCGACATTTCCAGCGAGAAGAAGGCCACCACCGCGCCTTCCACGCATTTCTTCTCGCCGGTGGGGGCGGTTTCCCAGCGGCAGGCCTTGGCGGCGTTGAAGGCCATGTTGGTGGCCAGGGCGGTCTTGCCCATGGAGGGGCGTCCGGCCAGGATCAAGAGATCGGAATTGTGCAGGCCGCCCAGTTTCTTGTCGAGATCGCGCAGGCCCGTGGTCACGCCGGACAGCTTGCCCTCGCGCTTGTGGGCGGCCTCGGCCAGCTCGATGGCGGCGAGCACGCTGGCCTTGAAGGGGCGGAAGCCGCCCTCGGCCTGTCCGGCGGTGGCCAGGTCGAAGAGACGGCGCTCCGCCAGTTCGATCTGGCCCACGGCCTCGATCTCCAGGCCGGGCTCGAAGGCGTCGTTGACCATGTCCTCGCCCACGGCGATCAGCTCGCGGCGCAGGTGCAGATCGAAGATCAGGCGGCCGTAATCCTCGGCGTTGATGATGGTGACGGCCGCCGCCGTCAGCCGGGCCAGATAGGCGTCGCCGCCCATTTCAGCCAGACCGGGATCGCCGCCGAGATAGGTTTTCAAGGTGACGGGATTGGCGATCTGGTTGCGCAAACCCAGGGTCTGGCAGGCCTCGTAGATGCGGCCGTGCACCGGGTCGGCGAAATGCTCGGGGCGCAGGAATTCCGCCACCTTTTCCAGGGTGCGGTTGTTGGCCAGAATGGCGCCCAGCAGAGCCTGCTCCGCCTCGTAATTATGGGGGGGAATGCGCGGGGCGGCCGGTTCGGGCGCAAGGTCCGAAGGCAGGGGGAGCGGACTGGTGGGCGACATGGCGCGATGCTACCAGATGCGGGCCCGGATGGGCAGGCCTAAAGGCGCGCCCGCGCCCGGTCCTGCCTGTGCAAAAAGGGGATAAGCGCCTGTGAACAACGGGGATAACCCCGCCGCCAGGAGGGCGCGGGCGGCGCCCCGGACACTGCCGGGGGCGCCGCCCGCGCTGTTCGCTGGTCAGGCGGACGACGCGGCGAACCGGCCTGAAAAATCAGGCCTGCTCGTCCTCGGCGACGTCCTCGGCCGGGGCCTCGATCTCCTCGGCGGCCTCTTCGGCTTCGGCCTGCTGCGCGGCCTTGGCGGCGCGTTCGGCTTCTTCCTGCGAGCGGGCGATGGTCACGTTGACGTTGACCGAGACTTCCGGATGCAGCGACACGCGGATGGCGTAGCTGCCCAGGCTCTTGATCGGGGTGTCGAGATGCACCTGGCGGCGCTCGATGGTGTAACCGGCGTCCTTGATGGCCTCGGCCACGTCGCGGCCCGACACCGAACCATAGAGCATGCCGCCTTCGCCGGCCTGACGGATCAGCAGCAGGGCCAGGGCGTCCATCTTGACGGCCACGGCCTGGGCCTCTTCACGACGCTGCAGGTTGGCAGCCTCGAGCTGGGCGCGCTGAGACTCGAAGCGGGCCTGATTGGCGGGGGTGGCGCGCAGCGCCTTCTTCTGGGGCAGCAGGTAGTTGCGGGCGAAACCGGGCTTCACCGTCACGGTGTCGCCCATCTGGCCCAGCTTCTCGATGCGCTCAAGCAGAATGACTTCCATTACTTTTCCTCCTGGCCGCGGGCATCCTGCCTGCGCGGCCTCGTCCAATGCCTAACCAATCCCAGTCCAGCGACGGCGAACAGCGCCCACTGGAACAGAACAACAAACGACACATAGAACAGACCCAGCCACAGCCTGCGGGCCGGTGTGCGCCGCAGCATCTGATGCACCACCGCCAACCCGCAAAAGGTATAGGGCAGCACCATCACCACCGCGGCGTTGCGGGCCACGTAGCCCGCGTTGCCGGGGGCCAGAAAACCGACGCCCGCCGCCACCGCCAGGGCCGCCGCCACCCACCAGGGCAACAGCATGTCGAGGTAGGACGGCGTGGGGCGTCTGGCCCGTTCCGCCTTGACCACGATCCACTGGGCGGCCACGCCGTTCACCACCGCGATCACCAGCCAGGCGCAGCAGGCCAGGGCGGGCATCAGGGCGGTCCACAGGCCGATCAACGTGTCGCGCATACCCGGCGGGGCTTCCGCGGCCATCGGCCCCTTGGTCACCTGATCCAGGAAGTCGGCCACATGCTTATGCATCAGCCCCTGGATATCGATGCCCCGGGCGGCCATGATCGCCGCCCCCGCCAGCATCAGCGCCACCGCGCAGACCGTCAGGGTGGCCAGCACCGAGCCGGGAGAACTCCACTGGTCGATGACCACCGCCGGAGCGCGGCCTTCGCCGTCCTCCACGATGGTCTGGCGGCGGCGCAGGGCCGCGGCCACCAGGATCAGGGCCGGAGCCGCCGCCACCATGATGAAGCTGGGAACCGCATGCAGCATGCCCGTTCCCGCCACCACCATCGCCGCCAGCGCCGCCGCCAGCACCGCTTGCAGCGGCCCGGCCGACAGCCCGATCAGCATCAGGGGCAACGGCACCAGATAGATCAGCAGAATGCCCAGCGCCCCCCCGGAAATCACCGAGAGGAATACCACGCCGCTGGCCAGTCCCGCCGCGCCTGTCAGCCCGAAGCCCTTGAACATCGGAGTCCCTCGCGGCCAGGCCGGGCGGCGGATCTGAAAAGGTTCAGGATCCGCCGCCTGGCGTGCCGGTCGCTCTATGGTTCAGCCGAAGCTTACTTCACCACGTAGGGCAAGAGACCCAGGAAGCGGGAGCGCTTGATGGCACGGGCCAGTTCGCGCTGCTTCTTGGCCGACACCGCGGTGATGCGGCTCGGGACGATCTTGCCGCGTTCCGAAATGAAGCGCTGCAACAGCTTGATGTCCTTGTAATCGATCTTCGGCGCGCCCTCGCCCGAGAACGGGCAGGTCTTGCGGCGGCGGAAGAACGGACGGCGGGCGGGGCCGCCGGCGGGGCGGGCGGCGCCGGCGCCGGCGCCCGGGGTGCGGGTTTCGGTCTTCATGCCTCGGCTCCTTCATTGCTGCGCGGACCACGGCTATAGCCGCCTTCGCGGCCATAACCACCTTCGCGGCGGGGGCGGTCGCCCTCTTCGCGGCGGGGACGCTCGTCGCGCTGGTTCTTGCTCTGCATCACGGCCGAGGGGCCTTCTTCGAGCTCTTCCACGCGCACGGTCTGGAAGCGCAGGATGTCTTCGTTCAGCGACATCTGGCGTTCCATTTCCTTGACGGCGACGGACGGCGCATCGATGTTCAGGAGAACATAATGACCCTTGCGGTTCTTCTTCATGCGGTAGGCGATGTTGCGCAGGCCCCAATATTCACGCTTGGAAACCTGGCCGCCCTGGGCGGTGAGGATGTTGGTGAGGTCGTCGGTCAGGGTCTCCACCTGGGTGGCGGCGATGTCCTGACGCGCGATGACCACGCATTCATAAAGCGACATTCAAGCACTCCTTACGGCTTGTCTCTTCCCATCGCGCCCTGTCGAGAGGCGCGCGAGCATAGCCGGCACCATGCCGGCAAGGAGCAAGAAGGCGCGCAATATACACGAAAGTCCGCGCCGCGCAAGCTTTCCTGCGGCCGGGACGCGGCCGGAGGCGGGGAAAAACATCCGTCCCTTTGCGCGCGGTGCTTGACTTGATCGCCCCAAACGCTATTCCTAGCCGGTTCACTGGATCATGAGGTCAAGATGTCGCGCGCTATCGTCTTTCCGGGGCAGGGCTCCCAGGCCGTGGGCATGGGCCGGGAACTGGCCGAGGCCTTCCCCGTCGCCCGTCACGTCTTCGAGGAGGTGGACGAGGCGCTGAAGCAGAGCCTGACCCGCGTCATGTGGGAAGGGCCCGAGGCCGATCTGACCCTGACGGAAAACGCCCAGCCGGCGCTGATGGCGGTATCGCTGGCGGTGGTGCGGGTGCTGGCCGAGCAGGGCAACTGGCATATCGGCGAACAGGCCGCTTTCGTGGCCGGGCACAGCCTGGGCGAATATTCGGCCCTGGCCGCCGCCGGCACCTTTTCCCTGGCCGATACCGCCCGTCTTTTGAAAACCCGCGGCCAGGCCATGCAAAAGGCGGTGCCGGTGGGGCAGGGCGCCATGGCCGCCCTGCTGGGCGCCGAGCTGGAACAGGCCCGCGCCATCGCCGCCGAGGCGGCTGCGGGCGAGGTTTGCCAGGTGGCCAACGACAATTCGGTGGGCCAGATCGTTATTTCCGGGGCCAAGGCCGCCATCGAGCGGGCCATCGCCCTGGCCACCGCCCAGGGCCTGAAGCGGGCCATGCTGCTGCCGGTGTCGGCGCCCTTCCATTGCGCCCTGATGCAGCCCGCCGCCGAGGTGATGGCCGAGGCCCTGGCCGCCGTGGCCATGCGGGCGCCGGTGGTGCCGGTGGTGGCCAATGTCGCCGCCGAGGCGGTGTCGGACCCCGAGCGCATCCGCGCCCTGCTGGTGGAGCAGGTCACCGGCAGCGTGCGCTGGCGCGAAAGCGTTCTCTATATGAAGGCCCAGGGCGTGGAGCAGCTGGTGGAGGCCGGCGCCGGCAAGGTGCTGGCGGGGCTGACCAAGCGTATCGACAAGGAGGTTTCGGCCCTGTCGCTGAACACGCCCGCCGATATCGAAGCCTTCCTGAAGGCCTGAGCCGTTCTTTCCTAAAGGAGTTCCTGATGTTCGATCTTACGGGCAAGACCGCCCTGGTCACCGGCGCCTCGGGGGGCATCGGCGGGGCCATCGCCAAGGCCCTGCACGCCCAGGGCGCCACCGTGGCGCTGTCGGGCACCCGGCGCGAGGCGCTGGAGGCGGTGGCGGCCGAGCTGGGCGGCGACCGGGTGCGGGTGGTGCCCGCCAATCTGGCCGATGCCGCCTCGGTGGAGCAGTTGGCCAAGGACGCCGAGGCGGCCCTGGGCAGCCTGGACATCCTGGTTAACAACGCCGGCCTGACCCGCGACGGCCTGGTGCTGCGCATGAAGGACGACGATTGGCAAAGCGTGCTCGACGTCAATCTCACCGCCGCCTTCCGTCTGTCGCGCGCCGCCCTCCGCGGCATGATGAAGCGCCGTTTCGGCCGCATCATCAACATCACCTCCATCGTCGGCGTCACCGGCAATCCCGGCCAGGTCAACTATGCCGCCTCCAAGGCCGGCATGATCGGCATGGCCAAGTCGCTGGCCCAGGAAGTGGCCTCGCGCGGGATCACCGTCAACTGCATCGCGCCGGGCTTCATCGCCTCGGCCATGACCGATGCCCTGACCGACGAGCAGAAGAGCAAGATTTTCGCCGGCATCCCGGCGGGCCGCATGGGCAGCGTCGAGGAAATCGCCGCTGCCGCCGTCTATCTGGCCAGCCTGGAAGCCGCCTATGTCACCGGCCAGACCTTGCATGTCAACGGCGGGATGGCCATGATTTAGACCGGCCCGCGCCGGTCTGAAAACGGGGCGGTTGGTGTAAGCTGGTCAAGCCCGGAAAAGTGTGCTAGGAAACCGGCACCTTTCGCCGGACAATCGGGGGGATCGGCCTTAAACGACCGCCTTAGAGTCCCAGGTTTATCCTCAATTTCGTGAATTCTGAGGGGTTATAATATGTCTGACGTTGCCGAACGCGTGAAGAAGATCGTTGTCGAGCATCTGGGTGTGGAAGAAGCCAAGGTCACCGATACCGCCAGCTTCATCGACGACCTGGGCGCCGACAGCCTGGACACCGTCGAGCTGGTGATGGCCTTCGAGGAAGAATTCGGCGTGGAAATTCCCGATGACGCCGCCGAAAAGATTCTGACGGTCAAGGACGCCATCGACTTCATCCAGGCCAATGGCTGATTGAGCATTCCGCGCCGGGGCCGGGCTCCGGCGCGGGACGTCTTTCCTCGGAACGGGTAGCAGAACCGCATGAGACGAGTTGTCGTCACCGGCCTCGGCCTTGTCACGCCGCTGGGCGTGGGCCAGAAGGTCAACTGGGACCGCATCACCAACAGCGAGTCCGGTCTTCGCGCCATTGATTCTTTCGACGTCTCGGACATTCCGGCCAAAATCGCCGGTCAGGTGCCGAGGGGGGACGGCGAAGGTCTGTTCAATCCCGATTCCGTGGGGTCCGCCAAGGACCGGCGGCGCATGGACGATTTCATCGTCTTCGCCCTGGCCGCGGCCATGGAGGCGGTGGAGGATTCCGGCTGGAAGCCGGAAGACTACGAGTCCCGTTGCCGCACCGGCGTGATGATCGGTTCGGGCATCGGCGGTCTGCCGTCCATCGCCAGCGCCGCCCTGACCCTGCAGGAAGGCGGTCCGCGCAAGATTTCGCCCTTCTTCATTCCGGCCAGCCTGATCAACCTGGCCTCGGGCCATGTTTCGATCAAATACGGCTTCAAGGGCCCCAACCATTCGGTGGTCACCGCCTGCTCGACCGGGGCCCATGCCATCGGCGACGCCTCGCGCCTGATCGCCTTCGGCGATGCTGACGTCATGGTGGCCGGTGGCGCCGAGGCCGCGGTGTGCCGTCTGGGCATGGCCGGCTTCGCCGCCGCCCGCGCCCTGTCCACCGGCTTCAACGACACCCCCACCAAGGGCTCGCGCCCCTGGGACAAGGACCGCGACGGCTTCGTCATGGGCGAGGGCGCCGGTGTTCTGGTGCTGGAAGAGTACGAGCATGCCAAGGCGCGCGGCGCCAAGATCTATGCCGAGGTCATCGGCTACGGCATGTCGGGCGACGCCTACCACATCACCGCTCCCGCCGAGGACGGCGACGGCGGATTCCGTGCCATGCAGGCCGCCATCAAGCGGGCCGGCGTGGCGCTGGACGAGGTGGATTACGTCAATGCCCACGGCACCTCGACCCCGCTGGGCGACGAGATCGAACTGGGCGCGGTGAAGCGCCTGTTCGGCGATCACGCCTACAAGTTCTGCATGTCGTCCACCAAGTCGGCCATCGGCCACCTGTTGGGCGCGGCGGGCGCGGTGGAAGCCATCTACTCCATCCTGGCCATCGGCAACGGCGTGGTTCCGCCCACCCTGAACCTCGATAACCCCTCCGATAGCTGCGACCTCAATCTGGTGGCGCATACCGCGCAGCAGCGCAAGGTGCGGGTGGCGCTGTCGAACTCGTTCGGCTTCGGCGGCACCAACGCCTCGCTGGTGTTCCGGGCCGTCTGATCCCGATGATGCGCTGGATCGCCCGTCTCGCCCTGCTTCTGGCTCTGGCCGGGGGCGCGGCGGGCGGATTCCTCGGCTGGGCCCGGCTGCAATTGCTGGAGCCCGGACCGGCGGCGGCCGAGACCACCGTGGTCATTCCCCCCGGCAGCAGCGGCCGCATCATCGCGCAGCAGTTGAGCGAGGCCGGGGTGATCGCCCGGCCCTGGCTGTTCCCCGTCGAGGTGCGTCTGTCCAGCCATCCCTCGCTGCAGGCGGGCGAATACCGTTTCCCCGCCCATGTCAGCATGGCCCTGATCATCGAGATGATGCATCGCGGCGAAGTGGTGGTGCATAAGCTGACGGTGGCCGAGGGGCTGACCACGCAGCAGATCATGCTGCAATTGCGGGAAACTCCGGGCCTCAGCGGCCTGGTGCTGAGCGAGCCGCCGGAAGGCAGCCTGTTGCCGCAAACCTATTTCTTCCGCCTGGACGACAGCCGCGCCGCCCTGCTGGCCCGCATGAGCCACGGCATGACGGCGCTCCTGGACACGCTGTGGGCCGAGCGCGATCCCAGCCTGCCGCTGACCAGCAAGCGTCAGGCGCTGACTCTGGCCTCGGTGGTGGAGCGGGAAACCGCCCTGCCGGTGGAGCGCCCCCATATCGCCGCGGTGTTCCTGAACCGCCTGCGCCTGCATATGCGCCTGCAATCGGATCCCACGGTGATCTACGCCGTCAGCAACGGCCTCGGCGTGCTCGACCGGCCGCTGACCCATCAGGATCTGGCGGTGGACAGCCCTTATAACACCTATGAGGTCGACGGCCTGCCGCCCGGCCCCATCTGCAATCCCGGCCGTGCCAGTCTGGTGGCCGTGCTGCATCCGGCGGCCAGCGACGATCTTTATTTCGTCGCCGACGGCTCGGGCGGCCATGTCTTCGCCAGGAGCTTGAGCGCCCACAACCACAATGTGGCCAAGTGGCGGGCCCTGCGGGCGCGGGAAAGCGCTAAATAATCCGGCCTATATCCATGGGCCAGGGATGGTTCCATCGATAAAGCGGCTAATCCATAAGAATTTACGGCTTCTTTAGAGTTCATCGATATACCTTTTGTCGGGGGGGGGCGCAGCATGCGCGGCCCGGGCCGATAAAAGATCGAGAACACGCGCTCTGAAGAGGTGGCCGGTGTCACAAGTCGAACGTTTCTGGGCGGGGTGCCCGTTATTCGCCGATGCCGATGCCGCGGAATTGGCCGATCTGACCCGCCAGTCCGCGCCCATTCATCTGCAGGCCCGGCAAAGCCTGTTTCTGCGCGGCGAGCCGGGAGACCATGTCTATCTGCTGGTGTCGGGCGCCGTGCGCATCACCGTGCTGTCGGAGGACGGCCGCGAGGTGATGTTCGCCCTGATCGAGGCCGGCCAGGTGTTCGGTGAAATCTCGGTGCTGGACGAGGGGCCGCGTACCGCCAATGCCACGGCCATGGGCAAGTCCGAGCTGCTGGCCCTGTCGCGCGCCGCCCTATACGCCTATCTCGACCGTAAGCCGGAGCGTTACCGCCGTCTGATCGCGGTGCTCTGCCAGCGGATCCGCAGCGCCGATCAGCTGCTGGAGGATCTTCTGTTCCAGTCCACCCGCACCCGCCTGGCCAAGCACTTGCGGGATCTGGCGGGGAAGATCGGCGAGCGGGACGGCCCCAGCATCACCCTGCGGATGTCGCAGCAGGATCTGGCCGACAATCTCGGCGTCAGTCGCGAGTTGGTCAACAAGATCCTCAGCCGCTGGGAAAGCGCCGGCACCGTCAGTCTGTGGCGGGGCAAGATCACTTTCCTCCTCGACGCTTTGCCCGAGGGCGACGGAGAGGGCTGACGCGAAGCTTAGAAATAATAGCATGAGGTATTGCTCCATGTCGGGGCCCCCACCGGCATGATCCCGGCCACCAGCCACGTGGTTTGGTAGCTATAGCTCAGGCAACCGGTACTGGGTTGGCTCAGGGTCAGGGCGCCGGTGTTGAACGGCACGCCCTGGGCCAGGGTTTCGAAGTGGGTCTGGGCGCCGCCCAGCGAGGAACAATCGATGCCGTCGGCGCCGTCCACATAGCCCAGGGCGACGCAGCGCGCCGTTTGCGCCAGGGCGAAATCCAACGAGACCCGCAGCCAGGTCTGATAGCCGAATTCCACCACCCCCAGGGTCAGGGCGAGAAAAACCGGCAGGATCAAGGCGAACTCCACCGCCGCGGTGCCGCGGCGGCAGCGGAGCAGGCGTTTCAAGCCGGCGCTCATTGCAACCGCACTTCGGTTTGGCTGGTCAGGGGGATGGTGACCCCGCCCAGGGTGGTGACGTAATCGTAGCTGGCCGAAACCTCGGCATATTCCCCCGGTGTCACGCCGCCGCTGCAGGTGGGGGTGTCGGCGCTCTGATAGGTGATGCCGCTGCCGGTGGTGCAGCCGTAATTCAGGGTCAGGGTGACATTGCCGGCGGGCACCGCCAGGGGAGTGGCGGCGGCCACCACGCCGGCCACCGCCGACTGGGTGCAGGCGCCGGCGCCGTTATGCATGCAGTAGGAGGCGCCGGCCTCGACGGCGTTGCGCAACTGGATCAGGCAGGTGAAGCCGTATCCGTAATCGCCCACGCCCACCAGCAAGGTGGCCAGCATGGGGGCCACCAGGGCGAACTCCACCGCGCTGACGCCGCGGCAATCGCGCCGCAGCCGTCGCAGAAAGGAGATGGAGACGTCGAGGCGGAGCATGGTCCTGGAGCCTTTGCCGCTGGCGGAAGATCTTGATCGAGATTAATCGCTCCGTGTCCGCCGTTCTGTGACCCGCTTCACTGTGGCGGCGGGGCAAAGGGTGTGGAATGGCGCCATGATGACCCACGCTCTCCTCGCCCTGTTCCGCCGCCTGATGACGATGCCGCTGCTGCAAGACCGGCGGGGCTCGGTGCTGGTGCTGACCGCGCTGTCGGCCTCGGCGCTGGTGGCCTTCTGCGGATTGGGAATGGACGTGGCGGTGCTTTACGCCGAACGTCAGGCCATGCAGAACGCCGCCGATGCGGCGGCGGTGGGCGCCGCCCATGCCTATGCCGGCGGCGATTCCGCCAATTACGCCGCCGAGGGCCTGAGCAATGCCGGGCAGCTGGGCTATGCGAACGGCGTCGGCGGGGTGAGCGTGGCCATTTCGCTCCCGCCCAGCCAGGGCAGCTTTTCCGGGCAGACCGGCTATGTGGAGGCCCGGATCAACAAGGTGATGACCCCCACCTTCATGGGCATCCTGATGCCGTCGGGCTGGACGGTGACCCTGCATGCCGTGGCGGTGGCCACCACCAGCGCCCAGCCGGGTCAGACCGGCACCTATTGCGTGCTGGGCCTGAGCGGCAGCGCCGCCGATACGGTGCAGCTGGACAACAACGCCGTGCTGCCCAACAGCAATTGCGGCATCGCCTCCAACTCCACCAACGCCAACGGGCTGGCCTTGAGCAACAACGCCAGCATCGCCGGCTCGGTGGCCATCGGCGGCACCAGCTACAGCCTGAAGAACAATGCCGCGATCGACGGCGCCGTCACCACCGGCGTCACCACGCCCGACCCCTATGCCGATGTCAGCGTCGATACCAGCGGCGCCTGCACCAATCAGACCGCGTCGGGCAAGAACAACGTCACCGTCAACCTGACGCCGGGCCATTTCTGCAGCGGCCTCAATTTCAGCAATAACGCCGTGGTCAACATGGCGGCCGGCGTCTATGTCATCGACAGGCAGTTCTCCTTTTCCAACAATGCCGTGCTCAACGCCACCAGCGGCGTCACCCTGGTGATCAACGGCACCTACGCCATCAATATCGGCAACAACGCCATCATCAACATCACCGCCCCCACCGCGGGCGCCACCTCGGGCATCGCCATCATGGGGCCGCGGGAAAGCTGCGGCGCCACCCGCCAGGTGTTCAGCAACAACGCCGTGTTCAATCTGCAGGGCGCGGTTTACTTCCCCAGCCAGGAAATCGATTTCGAGAACAATGCCACCTCGGACAGCAACGGCTGTGTGCAGATCATCGGCAAGACGGTTTATTTCAGCAACAACGTGGCTCTGCCCACCAGCTGTTCCGGCGATGGCGTCAACCCCATCATTCCGCCCATCGCCATCAAACTGGTGCAATAAGACCGGAGGGAAAAATCATGAAAACGCCTTATCTCACGGCGGCTTTGCTGGCGGCCGTGTCTCTGGCTCCGGCGGCCCGGGCCGCCGGCGTGGTCACGGTGCCGCTGGCCGGAGCGCGGCTTTTGTCGGTGCCGGGGCAACCGGCCCAGGTGGTGGTGGGGGATCCGGCGGTGGCCGACGTCACCTTGCAATCCCGGCACCGGCTGGTGTTGTTCGGCCGTCATGTGGGCGGCACCACCCTGATGGTGCTGGATCATCAGGGCCATCTTTTGCTGCGGACCAGCGTCATGGTGGCCGCCGCCGACTCCGGCGGCGTGGTCATCCATTATGCCGGCAGCGGCAAGACCTGGGTGCCGGGCGGGCTGACCGCCGTGGCCGAATGCGGCCCCGAGGGCTGCGGCCCCGCCGTTCCCGTTGATCTCCAGCCGCCCGGCAAGGCGAAGTGAGGATGCCATGAGGATGAAACAGGCCGCTTCCCTTCTGATGTTCTGTGCCGCCCTGGGCGGCTGCGCGGGTCTGCCCACCGGACAGGAGCCGGGTCTGGCCGGCGCGGGAGACTCCTCCCAGGCCATCGCCGCCGCCGTCGATCCCTCGTTACGGGCCGCCGCCGCCGCCGCCGAGGCGGCGCATGATTACAAAGGCGCCATCCAGCGTCTGCAAACCCTGCATCAGCGCCATCCCGACGATAAGTCCCTGGCCATCGCCCTGGCGCGCAATCTGCGCTTTTCCGATCAGGGGCAGACCGGGGCCGCCTTGATGCAAACCCAGCTCACCTTCCAGCCCAACGACCCCGAACTGCTGCTGGAAATGGCCAAGGATTACCTGTCGGCCGATCGCGAACATCTGGCGGTGGACAGCCTGGCCCGGGCCAAGGCGGCGGCGCCGCCCCAGTGGCCGGGCCTGTGGGAGGTTTATTCCACCTTGGGGGTGGCGGTGGATACGCAAGGCCATACCGACGAGGCCTTGCAGAATTTCGCCGAGGCGGCGCGTCTGTCGCCGAAAAATCCGGCGGTGCTGAACAATCTGGCCCTGGCCCAGGCGGTGAACGGCCAGCTGGATCAGGCCATCGCCACCCTGACCCAGGCCGCCGATCTGCCGGAGGCCGGCATGCAGGTGCGGCAGAATCTGGCGCTGTTGACCGCCCTGAAGGGCGATGGCGGCCGTGCCGCCCGCCTGGTGCGCCATGATCTGTCGCCCCAGGCGGAACGGGCCAATGCCGAGGTGTTCCGCGATCTGGCGGCCAACAGCGGCGAGTAGGGGATCGCAGGATCTAGGCTTTGGAGGCCCAGGGCATGGGCGGGAAGCCCGGCAGGGCCTCCATGCGCGCCAGCCAGGCCTGCACCTGGGGATAGGGCTCCAGCGGCACGCCGCCCTCGGGCACGCGGGCCAGATAGGGATAGCAGGACAGATCGGCGATGGTGGGCACCGTGTCGGCCAGCCAGGCGCGGCCGGCCAGGGCGCCATCCATCATGGCCAGCAGCTTGCGGGCGATGGCCTGGGCCTCGTCCAGGTGGCCGGTGCGCTTGAACAGGCCGATGGCGCGGGCCAGGGCCGGTCCGGTGCGCACCTCGCACGAGCCGATGGCCAGCCAACGCTGGATCTGGGCGGCGATCACCGGATCCTCGGAATACCAGCGGCTCTCGGGGGCGTAGCGCCGGGCCAGATAGACCAGAATGGCGTTGGAATCGGCCAGAACCAGATCGCCGTCCACCAGCACCGGAATTTCGCCCAAGGGATTCAGGGCCAGAAAGTCCGGCTGCTTGCGGCGGTCGGCCGGAGTGTCGCGATAGTCGTAGGGCAGGCCCAGCAGACGCAGAAAACTTTCCACCCGGTGGGCATGGCCCGAGAGCCGGGTGCCGTAGAGGGTCAGGGACGGGGCGGACATGGATGGAACCTCCTGGGCGGGAAACAGCGGGAGGCATGAGCATCGTCCCGCTCCGGTTCCGGCGCAATGCGGGCGAAAGGTTAATCACTTCATGATGGCGGCCACCTGCAAGGCGGCGGGACCGGCGATGACCACGAACAGCACCGGCAGAAAGAACACGATCATCGGCACGGTAAGGCGGGCGGGCAGCGAGGCCGCCTTTTTCTCGGCGGCGGCCATGCGGGAATCGCGGCTTTCCTGAGCCAGGGTCTTCAGGGCCACCCCCACCGGCGTGCCGTATTTCTCCGATTGCACCATGGCCGTGCTCAAGGATTTGACGGCGGCGAGGCCGGTGCGCTCGGCCAGATTGCCCCAGGCCTGGCGGCGATCGCCGACGAAGGCCAGCTCCGCCGCCGTCAGCCCGATTTCCTCCGACAGTTCCGGGGCCGACAGGCTCATCTCCTCCACCACCCGCCCCAGCGAGGCTTCCACCGAAAGCCCGGCCTCGACGCAGATCACCAGCAGGTCGAGGGCATCGGGGAAGGCCCGCGACAGCAGGGCCTGGCGCTTCTGGATGGCGTTGACCAGGACCACCGAAGGCAGCCAGGCCCCCACCGCCACCGCCAGCACCAGCACCAGAATGCGGATCTGCACCGGTCTGGCGGCGAACACGGTATTGGCGTAAAGCAGGCCGAAGGCCAGCAGCAGCACCGGCGCCGCCACCCGGGCGAACAGGTAGGTGAGCGGCGCCGACTGGGCGCGCCAGCCGGCCTGGGCCAGACGGTCTTTCAGGCTTTTCGAGTCCAGCAGGGCCTGCAAATTGAGGCGGGTGATCACCGCCCGCATCAGGGCCAGGCGCGAGGGGCGCGGCGCCTTGCGGTGTCCCTGCAGTCCGGCGGCGCGGGCGCGCGACAGATCCTGGCGATGGCGGGCCACCGCCTTCATGCGGGCGGCCACGCGGTCGCGGGCCAGGAGCGGCAGCGACAGCGCCAGCACCGAGGCGAAGGCGGCGAGGGCGGCCACGCCCATGATCAGGGTTTCCAGCATGATCCGTCTCCCCCCCCGACCTAGATATCGAAGTTGATCATGCGGCGCATGACCAGCAGCCCGGCGATTTCGGTCATGGCGCCGATGAACAGCAGGGCCTTTCCCGCCGGCGTGGTGAAGAGCACGGCGATATAATGGGGCGCCATCACCCCTAAGGCCAGGATCACCACCAACGGCAGGGCGCCGATGATATAGGCCGAGCTGCGGGCCTCGCTGGCATAGGCCTGCACCTTGTCGCGCATGCGCTTGCGGGCGCGCAGCACCTCCGACAGCTTGGCCAGGGTTTCGGCCAGATTGCCGCCGGTCTGCTGCTGGATGGCGATGACGATGGCGAAATAGCGCAGCTCGGCGATGGGCATGCGCACCACGGCGCGGGCCAGGGCGTCATGCAACGGCATGCCCAGGCGCTGGGTTTCCACCATGGCGCGGAATTCGCCGCCTAAGGGGTCGGCCATTTCGCGGCTGATGATGGCGATGCATTCGCCCAGAGGCAGGCCCGAGCGCAGGCCGCGCACCACGATGTCGATGGCGTCGGCCATCTGACCGACGAAACGGTCGACACGGCGGCGGGCCAACAGCCCCAGCAGCAGCCGGGGCAGGCCCAGTCCGGCGATCAGCCCTGCCAGAATCGCCCATAGACCGCCCAGTCCGGCCAGCAGCACCGCGCCGCCCACCACCACCGTCAGACCGCCCGAGCCGATGAGATAGGCGCGCAACGACAGGGACAGTCCGGCCTGGCTGAGCTGTTCGCGCAGGCGGTAGCCCCGCTCCCGCGTTTCGGCCTGTTCCATGGTTTTCAGCCGGGCCTGCACCGTTCGGCGGCGCAGGTCGCGGTCGGCCTTGGCGCTGGAGAGGACCGAGTCGCGGGCCTGGGCGCCCATGACGCGGGCCAGACGGCGGCGCAGGCGGGCCTGGGGGCCATAGAGCAGCGTGACCATGGCCCAGCCCAGGGCGATGAGCGCGGCGATCAGGGTGACGAAAATGGCCAGAATTTCCGGTGGGGCCTGCCGCAGCACGGTGATCATGGCGTTTCTCCCAGGGCGGCGGCCAGTTCGTGTTCCAGCCCGAAATAGCGGGCTTTGTCCCAGAAGGCGGGCCGGAGGCCGGTAAAGCGGTGGCGGCCCTGGATGCGGCCGCGGGCGTCCTCGCCGTCGAACTCGAACACCATCAGATCCTGCAGGGTGATGACGTCGCCCTCCATGCCCACCACCTCGGTGACATGGGTGATCTTGCGGCTGCCGTCGCGCAGGCGGGAGGCCTGAACGATGAGATTGACCGCCGAGGCGATCTGCTCGCGCACCGCCCGGGCCGGCAGATTGTAGCCGCCCATGGCCACCATGTTCTCGACGCGGGCCAGGGCGTCGCGCGGGGTGTTGGCGTGAATGGTGCCCATGGAGCCGTCGTGGCCGGTATTCATGGCCTGCAAAAGATCGAAGGCCTCGGGGCCGCGCACCTCGCCCACCACGATGCGTTCGGGGCGCATGCGCAGGCAGTTTTTCACCAGATCGCGCATGGTCACCTGTCCCACGCCCTCGAGATTGGGCGGGCGGGTTTCCAGGCGCACCACATGGGGCTGCTGCAACTGCAGTTCGGCGGCGTCCTCGCAGGTGACGATGCGTTCGTCGGCGTCGATATAGCGGGTCAGGCAGTTGAGCAGGGTGGTCTTGCCCGAGCCGGTGCCGCCGGACACCAGAATATTGCAGCGCACCGCCGCGGCGATGCGCAAAAGCACCGCGCCTTGCGGCGTGACCGAGCCGAACGACACCAGTTTGTCCAGAGTCAGTTTCTCGCGCTTGAATTTGCGGATGGTCAGAGTGGGGCCGTCGATGGCCAGCGGCGGCACGATGACGTTGACGCGCGAACCGTCGGCCAGGCGGGCGTCGCAGATGGGGCTGGATTCGTCCACCCGGCGGCCCACCGCCGTAACGATGCGCTGGCAGATGTTCATCAGTTGGGCGTTGTCGCGGAACTTGATGTCGGTGAGCTGCATGCGGCCGTCGGCCTCGATATAGACCTTGTCGGCGCCGTTCACCATGATGTCGGCGATATCGTCGCGGGCGATCAGCGGTTCCAGCGGGCCCAGGCCCAGGATGTCGTTGCAGATATCGCCGATCACCACCGTCTGTTCCGCCGCCGACAGCACCAGACGGCGCATGCTGATGATTTCGGAAACGATGTCCGAAATCTCCTCGCGCATCTGGGCCGGCGCCAGTTTTCCCAGTTCGGTGGGGTCCACCGCCTCGATGAGATCGTTGAAAATGGTGACCTTGATGTCGGACAGCCGCTGGTCGGCCTCGCCGCCATGGGCGGCGGGCGCGGCGGAAGGTTGCGGCGGCGCGGCGGCGGCCTGTGGTGGCGGCACGGCGGCGCTTTCCGGCGCGGGGACGGGGGCGGCAACGGGAGGCGCGCCGCTGCGCCGTCCGAACGGGGTCAGGCCTTCAGCCATTGCAGCACTCCCGCCACCGACCAGGCGGATTTTCCGGCATCGGGGGCTTTTCCGGTGAGCTGCGCGGCGAACTGGGCCAGGGCCTGCGGCACGCGGTGGCTTTTGGCGCACTCGCCCAGCATCTGGCCGCGATTGGCGGCGTCGCCGAACAGCAGGGGGTCGAAGGGCAGGGTCAGGGCGGGGGCCAGGCCGGCATTGGCGACGAAATCCTTGGCGGCCAGCTGGGTCTTGCGATAGGCGTCCATGCGGTTCAATACCAGGCGCGGCGCCGCCGTTGCGCCGCGCAGGGGCTCCAGGGTCTCGCGCAGGGTTTTCACCTCGCGCAGGTTGGGCAGATCGGGGGTGGCCACCAGCACCAGTTCGTCGGCCTGGGTCAGCAGATGGCGGGTCCAGCCGCACCAGTGATGCGGCAGGTCCAGCACCACCAGCGCCGAAAGACGCCGCGCCAGATCCAGGAGCCGCTCCACGCCTTCCAGACTGGGAGAGGAGGCTCCGGCGGGGTCGCCGGGCGCCGCCAGCACGCGCAAATGCTCGTCATATTCGATCAGGTAGCGCTCCAGCAGCACCTCGTCCAACCGTTCGGGGTTGGCCAGGGCGTCGGCCGCCGTCTGCTTGGCGTCCAGGTTAAACGACAGCAGCGAGGTGCCGAAGGCCAGGTCGAGATCGAGATAGATCACCGGTTCGCGCAGATGCCGGCTGGCGGTCCAGGCCAGATTCTGCGCCAGGGTCGAGGCGCCCACGCCGCCGCGCGCCCCCCAGACGGCCAGGGTTTTGCCGCGCGGGGCGGCCTGGGTGTCGTGAAAGAGGGCACGGATCGCTTCCAGCACATGCTCGGCGCTGACCGGACGGGGCAGATAGTCGCTGACGCCGCGTTCGCGCAGGCGGCGGTAGACGTGGATGTCGTTGACGCCGCCGATCAGGAGCACGCGGCTGGCCGGATCGCAGACCTCGGCCAGACGGTCGAGGCGGGCGGAGAGATCGTCTCCCCCCTCGTCCTCAACCACCAGCACCGGCGGGGTGGGGGTGGCGGCGTAATGGGCGGCGGCGGCGGCCAGGCCGCCGTCGTGGCTTCGCACCGTGCAGCGGGCCAGGGCACCGTGTCGGGCCAGGGCGGCCAGGGACTGGCGGCTGTCGGCGGTGGTGAGGAAGAGATCGAGGGTCAGGCGCGGGATCATGGCGGGCCTCGTTTAATTGCTGCCGCCGCCGGAACCGACGGAACTGGTGGTGCCGGGGCTGAGTTTTTCGGGGGCCGAGCCGGTGGCCAGGCCGCGCCCGTACTTGTCCAGCACGTCGTCGGCGCGATTGGCGTCGCGGCCGCTGGCGGTGCGGGCCCGCACCAGATCGGCGGGATCCTGCACCATCAGGGCGCGGTCGCGCTGAATGGAGCATCCCCAGTCGCTGTTGGGGGCGTTGTCGAAATCGGGGGTCATGCCGCGGCTGTAATGACCGCAGGTGGGGGCGAGGGCGCTCCACACCGGCACCCGCATCTCCACCGCTCCGGCGGCGGTCATACGGGCGCTGGCCACGTCGCGCACCGCCACGTCGCCGGCGCCCTGGCGGCGCAAAGCCTCGGCCAGGCGTTCGGCGTAGGCATGCGCCCCGGCGTCCTGTCCGGACGGGCTATAGGCCAGCAGGCTGACCGGGCCGGCGCCGCGGCGCTGGGCTTCCAGGGCCAGGCTGCGCACGCGCAAAAGATCGGCGGCATCGGGCCGGGCGTCGGCCGGCAGGGCGAAACTGGCCGACAAGGTGCGCTGTTCAACGCCGACGGGATGGCCGATGTCGGGGTTTTCATCGGCAAGGCTGGTGGGCTGGCAGGCGGCCAGGGGCAGGGCGGCGAGAACGGCCAGGGCGCAAAGCGAAAGGCGGGACGGCATGGTCGGTCTCCAGTTCCTTCAATCTATCAGAGGGCGGTTCACGCGTCGGGTCATGCCGGCCCGAAGCGACCGGGGCGCTATTGTACGATATAGCCGTAGGGGCCTTGCAGCTGCGGCGGCACCGGCAGCGGGGCCTTGCCGCGACGGGTGTAGGTTTCCTGCAGGCGGCCCATCAGCAGGCGCTTGACGTCGGAGGCGGGGGCGAAGCCGTCGGACGGCGTGGCCAGGGCGTCGGGGCGGTCCACCGCCTGCACCACATAGGCCGAGAGGATCACCACCAGCTCCGATTCCTGGCGCTGGAAGGAATCCGAGCGGAACAGGCGCCCCAGCACCGGCAGATCCATCAGGCCGGGCAGGCCGGCGATCTGGCTGTTGATGTCGTTCTGCAGCAACCCGGCGATCATGATGCTGCCGCCCGAGGGCAGTTCCACCGTCGAGGCGGCGCGGCGCACCTTGAAGGCCGGCACCGAGATGGTGCTGCTGAGGGCGGTGCTGTTGCTGGTATCGATGGAGCTGACCTCGGTGCTCATCTTCAGGCTGATGCGGCCGGGATCCATCACGGTGGGGGTGAAGCCCAGCAGCACGCCGTAGGGCTTGTATTCCACGGAAATGGCGCCGTTGATCTGCGAAATGGGAATGGGCAGCTCGCCGCCGGCCAGCATGGTGGCGGTTTCGCCGGAGACGGCGGTCAGATTGGGTTCCACCAGGGTGCGGATCAGGCCCTGGTTCTCCAACATGTTGAGGCTGGCCGACAGGCTGCCCAGCCCGAGCACGGTGGCGGTGCCGAAAATGGTGTTGCTGGAGGAATCGATCAGCCCGGTGGTGGCGCTGGTGCTGCCGTTCAAGGTGGCGCCGCCGATGCGGATGGCTTTGCTGGTGGTGAGGCCCAGGCCCAGTTCCTTCAGGACGCTGCGTTGGATTTCGGCCACCTTCACATGCAGCAGCACCTGCTGGTCGTTGGCCACCCGCATCAGATTGACCAGGGCGGCATCGGTGGCGACATAGCGCCGGGCCAGGGACTGCACCATGCGGGCGGCGCCGTCGGACGACACGTTGCCCGATAGATAGAGGCTGTCGCGGATGGCTTCCACGTGAATATCGTGTTCGTTGGGGAGCAGCTGCGCGAGCACGGCGCGCAGCGAGACCACATCCACCCCTACCGCCACGGTGAGGCGGCGCAGGGTTTTGCCGCCGGCATCGAGCAACACCACCGAGGTTTCGCCGGCGGCGCGCCCGGCCACGAACAGATGGCTGCGCGACCGCAGGATGACGTCGGCCACCTCGGGGCTGCCCACCACCACGTCCTTGATCTCGCCGGAGACGGTGAGATCGCTGGTCTTGCCCACGCCCACCCGCAGCACGGTGTCGGCGTTGGTCATGGGCTGGCTGCTGACCGCGACGACGGGAGCGGCGGCGGGCGGCGGCGCCTCCGGCGGGGCGGCGGCGGCGGCGGCGGCGGGCAGCAGCAGGGCGGCCAGCAACAGGCCCGGCAGCAGGGTGGGGCGGCGCGGCGTCATTGCGGCACTCCTTGCGTGGTGACCACGCCGGCCCGGTTGATCTGGATGGCGGCCCGGGCGGCATGATGGGGGGAGGCGGGCGGCGCCAGCTGACCCACCATGTGGCGCAGGGCGTCGCTGACGGCGAGATCGGCGGAGAACGGCGGCGGCGCGGCGCCGGGGGCCGCCGCCGTGGCGGCGGCGCGGCCGCGCAGCACCAGATCCAGGCTGCCCAGGAGATCGGCGGTGGCCAGGGTCTGGGCCTGGGCGGGGGTCACCTCCAGGGTGGCGGTTTTGCCCTGGTGGGCTTCGCCGTCCTTGGCGCGGCTCAAGCTCTGATCAATGGCCAGCACCCGCACGTTGGTGAGCACGGTTTCCGAGGCGTAGCGCAACACCGCCTGGCCGGGGCGGGGATGGTTGCCCTCGAGGGTGTGCGACAGGTCGGCGGCCAGCACCACATCGACGTGATCGCCGGGGGTGATGAAGCCCGAGACGGCGCTGGTGTTGGTGATGGAGACGGACACGGCGCGCATGCCGGGATGCAGCAGCGCCGCCAGGGCGCCGAGATCGCCCTGATCGCTCAGGGCCTCGGCGTCCAGCGGCTCGCCGGCCGCCAGGGCGCGGCGGGCGCGGCGGCCCACATAGCGGGCCTTGACGTCGTCGTGGCCGGTTTGGCGGATCAGGCGCGGCGGCACCAGGGCGGCAGGCCAGGGTTCAGTGCGCAGATCGTCGGCGGCAAGGGCGGCTCCGGGGGGGATGGCATGGGCCAGCACCACCACCTCGACGCTGTTGGTGGTGACGGGACGCGGCGCCGTTTGCCGGTCCAGCCAGGATTTGGCCAGAAGCGCCGTGATGCCGGCGGCCAGAACCGCCACGATGGTGACAAGGG
Organism: Pseudomonadota bacterium; assembly: GCA_021782815.1. GTDB lineage: Bacteria > Pseudomonadota > Alphaproteobacteria > Rhodospirillales > Magnetospirillaceae > JAJZGK01. The sequence goes on along the minus strand of JAJXUO010000011.1, from coordinate 43,682 downwards.
TTGCCGGGCGCATGGTCCCCTCCCGCGGGTCAGGTCAACGGAGCCAGGGTCCGCCACCACCAGCTCAAGGCGGCGGCGGCGATGGCGATGCCGTAAGGAACGGCCTTGCCGCGCCGACCGGCCAAAACGGCCAGGGCCACGGCGCCGCCGGCGAGGGCGGTGATCAGCAGCAGGGCGGGCAGGCCGGAAAAGCCGGTCCATAGGCCGACGGCGGCCAGCAGTTTGACATCGCCGCCGCCCCAGACCTTCAGGGCGAACAGGATCGCGCCCAGGCCGAACAGCAACAGGGCTGCGGCCAGATGATGCAGGGCGACGTTGAAAGGCAGGGGCCGCGCCAGCGCGAAGGCGGCAAAGGCGGCCAGCAGGATCACGACGTCGCGGTTGGGAATGCGCAAGGCGCGGACGTCGGAGAGGGCGGCGTCGGCGACGGCCGCCACAAACGCCAGACTGGCGATGGGGAGGATCCAGGAAGGCATGGCGGACGTCCTTTTGGACTGTATTTTTTTGCTTTTCCCTCGAAAGCCCCCTCCTGACGGGACGGGGCGGGCCGCGTCGCACCGGCGGAGGGCGGCGATCTCGCCTGCCGTCTCCGCCGGGCGCGGGCCTGGCACGCGTCGTCAGAGTTTTCCGGCGATGGTGCTGAAGGTGGAGGTCAGATTGGTGCCGAGGGTGGTCATGGCGGTGATGGCCACAACGGCGATCAGGGCGGCGATGAGGCCGTATTCGATGGCGGTCACGCCGTCTTCGTCGCGGATGATGGAGCGGAGCAGGGTGCGGGCGTAGGTCAACATGATCTTTCTCCTTCGGGAGGCCGGAGGTGCGGCCAGGCCATTTTTACCGCCGGGCCCGCCGGAGGGCGGGATGATGAGCGGCTGTGTCTCCGTTATAGGGAGTTCCGTTTGGGGGTTATGTGGCAGGGGTCACAAAAGCCGGGGAAAAATTATAAAATTTTTTTCACCGCATGAGTCCGCCCATGGAGAAGCCCGCACCACGCGACATGGCGCGGGAGGAAAATGTTTAAAACCATGATATTAGTCTTCGCCGGCCATCAGTTTCAGGCGGTCGATGTCGCTGATCACCAGGCCGCGCGTGCGTCGGCGTACGATGCCGTTGCGGGCCAGATCGCCGATGGCGCGGGCCACGCAATCGCGGCTGGTGCCGGCCCAGGCGGCGATTTCCCCGTGATTGGGCATGTCGCGGATGATGCCGCCGCCGTGCACGGGGTCGCTTTCGCTCAGTTTCAGCAACTGGCACCACACCCGCTGGCTTTCGCTTTGCGCCAGCAGGCGGATGACGCGGTGATCGAGGTCGCGGACGATGCGGGTCAGACGGCCCATCACCTTCAGGGCCACATCGGAATGTGCGCGCATGACGCCGACGAAGGCCGGGCCTTCGAGCGAGGCCAGCAGGCTGTCTTCCAGGGCCACCACGCGGGCGGTGCGCCGCTGGCGGTCGATGGCGGCGATCTCGCCGAAATACTGTCCGGCCCCCACATCGGCCAGCGCCACCTCGCGTTCTGGACTGACGGTGCTGCTGATGCGCACGGTGCCCTCGACGACGAAATAAACCTCCAGGGCGTCGCTGTCGCGGTCGAACACCAGTTGGCCCGGGGCATAGCGCTGCCAGCGGCAGGCCTGGGCGATGCCCTGCAGGGCATCGGCGGGCAGCCCCTCGAACAACGAGATGCTTTCGATGGAAGCGGGCATCATGGGGGAGAGGTCTCCGGCAAGGGTTTCGCGACAGCATGACAGGGTTCGGGGGGCTCCTCCGTGATCTTGTTCACAGAAGCGGAGGCGGGGATGGGTCACAGCCAGGCGGCGCCGCGCACGCCGCTGGAATCGCCGTGGCGCGGCGGCAGCAGACGGGTGTCGACCCGGTCGGAAAACACCCAGGCGCCCCACAGGCGCGGCACGCTTTGGTAAAGACGCTCCAGCTTCGACAGGCCGCCGCCCAGCACGATGACATGGGGATCGAGGATGTTGATCACATGGGCCAGGGCGCGGGCCAGGCGCTGTTCGTAACGGCGCAGGCTGGCCTCGGCCACCGCGTCGGCGGGGGCGCGGGCGGCGATCTCGGCGGCGGTCAGCCCCCGGCCGTCGTCGCGGCTCAAGGCCGGACCGGACAGGAAGGTCTCGATGCAGCCCTGGCGGCCGCAATAGCAGGGCGGACCGGGGCGTTCGCCGTCCTCGGGCCAGGGCAGGGGGTTGTGGCCCCATTCCCCGGCGATGGCGTTGGGGCCCGCCAGCAGTTGCCCCCGCGCCACGATGCCGCTGCCCACCCCGGTGCCGAGGATGACGCCGAACACCGTGGCCGCTCCCGCTCCGGCGCCGTCGGTGGCCTCGGACAGGGCGAAACAATCGGCGTCGTTGGCCAGCCGTACCGGTCGGCCCAGGGTTTCCGCCAGGTCGCGGTCGAGGGGTTTGCCGATCAGCCAGGTGGAATTGGCGTTCTTCACCAGGCCGCTGGCCGGCGACAGGGTGCCGGGAATGCCCACTCCCACCCGGGCCGGGGCCGCGCCCGCCGGCAGATGCGTCTCCAGCGCCGCCACCATATCGCGTAAGGTGGCAAGGCAGGCCGGGTAGCTGCCGGGCACGGTGGGCACGCGCAGGCGGGCCCGCTCCCGGCCCTCGGGGTCCAGCAGCAGGCCCTCGGTCTTGCTGCCGCCGAGATCGATGCCGATACGAAAGCGCATGGTGTCTGTTTCCTCCGGGGGATGCGGTGTCAGGGAAAGAGAAATTCCGCCACCAGGGGGGCGTGCATGCTGTCGGGGGCGCCCTTGATCAGGGCGGGGGAGAGCAGCTCGTCGCCCAGGGTTTCGTTATGCAGCTCCCCGGCCACATAACGGCCCAGCAGCGGCCGCGACACCAGAATATGATCCAGCATCACCGGGCGGCCCACATGGATCACCGAATGGCGGCGCGACGGCGGCAGGGCGCGGTCCACCGGCACCAGGGCCTGGGCGGCCAGATGCCCGTTGCCGGTATCCTCCTGATCGGCGCACAAAAGCCGCACCGGGGTTTCGTGATCGTCGGCGTTGAGATCGCCGCAGGCCGCCAGCAGGACGTGCGGATCGGCGGCGAACAGGGCGTCGATGGCCAGGCGGGCCTCCAGGGCCTGCCCGGCCGCCTTCATGGCCGCCAGGGCGAAGCCTTCCGCCCAGCCGCCCGCCGAGGTCCAGACGCCATGGTCCTTGTCGCCGGCGATATAGGCGGCGCGCGGGGCACGCAGATGCAGGTTCATCACCTGCAGGCTTTGCCCGCCGCCCAGATCGAGCCGGGCCAGCAGCAGCGGGCGGTCCCATTCCACCGCCATGTCGCGGGCGCTGCCGGTCACCGGGCGGTAGCGTTGCGGCGGCACCAGATCGTGCCAGATCTGACGCTGTTCCAGCACCGGCAGGCGCGACAGGATCACCAGATTGTGGTGATCGGCAAAACGCTTGCCCGCGCGGTTCAGCGACACCACGCGGTGATAGGCCTCGTAACCGGTGCCCTCCAGCAGGCTGTCCAGCGCCGACAGGCGGCGCGGGCCATGGCGGCCGTCTTCGCGGGCGTTCACCTCCTGCAGGCACAGCACGTCGGCGCGCAGGCGCTGCAGCTGGGGACGTAAGAGATCCAGCCGGTCGCCGAAGCCGTCGGCCGAGCGGTCGTCCAGATTTTCCAGGTTGAAGGTGGCGAGACGCAAGGAAGACATGACGGGGCGGCCTTAAACGAGGTCGACGGTGATTTATATTATACCAAGTCGCGGTGAGCTTGACTCATCGCGACGCCGGTGAGGAGCAAGGCGACGCGCGGCTGATGCCGCGTTAGGCAAGGGGTCTGGAAGACCCCGCCCGCCGCTTGAGGGGCTCCGGTGATCGGGTCCGATCAACGGGATTTTGTATAAGTCTCCAAAGAGAGAGGGAGGAACAGGTGTGGTGGAATTTCAGGGTGTCGGCCGTGTGTCTCTTGTCATAAGGTGAATTTTCCTGGTCAAGAGTTGCGGGACTTCATACTTTCGGTAAATACTGTCCTCAAGCTGAGGGGTGGTAAAATGCCCTCGGCAGGAAAGATCCTTTGCTCTGATGGAAAACGACCATGGATAGCGGCAACCGGAAACTCTTTACGGCGGAACTGCAAAGACTGAAGGCCAAGGGCCAAGGGCTTCCGGTAAAGGAGGCCGACGCCGCCGTAACGGTCGACAACAGCCAGGTGCTGGAGGCCATCAGCGCCCTGCGCGAGGAGATGCGCGGCCTGGAGCGCATGGTGCGCGGCGACGACATGGACTCCTCCCTCGCCACCAACAGCGACGAGGTGGACAAGAAGCGCGCCGAAGTCTCCATGCTGAAGACCGAGCTGCGCGCCCTGTCGGTGTGCATCCAGCAGACCAAGGCCGAGATCGCCGCCCTGCGCCCCTCCAATTCCAGCGACGATCGCCTGGTGGCGGTCACCAACGAACTGGACGCCATCGTCACCGCCACCGAGCGGGCCACCCACGGCATTCTGGAGGGGGCCGAGAAGATCGACAACCTCGCCACCCAGCTGAAGGCCCAGGCCGGCGACAATTTCGCCGGGCGCATCGCCGACGAGATCTCGGAAACCGTGGTGGCCCTGTTCGAGCAGTGCAATTTCCAGGACATCACCGGGCAGCGCATCACCAAGGTGTGCAACACCTTGCAATATATCGAGGACCGGGTGAACAAGATGATCGAGATCTGGGGCGCCGAAAACTTCCTGGATCTGCCGACGCCGCCCGAGGTCAAGGTGGACGAGGACCGCAAGCTGCTGAACGGCCCGGCCCTGGAAAACCAGGGCATCAGCCAGGCCGATATCGACGCCCTGTTCGGCTGAGCGGCGGCGCCGGGCCATGCCCGATTATCCCTTCGCCGCGCCGCCCGCCTTCGGGCAGGGATGTCTGGTGGCGCCGGGCCTCACATGGCTGCGCATGCCGCTGCCCTTCGCCCTCGATCACGTCAATCTGTGGCTGCTGGAGGACGGCGAGGGCTGGGCTCTGGTGGATACCGGCGTGCCCGACCGCGCCACCCGCGCCCTGTGGGAGGGGCTGTTCGGCGGCCTGATGGCCGGCCGTCCCCTGACCCGGCTGCTGGTCACCCATTTCCATCCCGATCATATGGGCCTGGCCGACTGGCTGGGGCGGCGCTTCGCGGTGCCCATGGAGGCGCCCCTGGCGGAATGGCTCTATGGGCGCATGCTGTCGCTGGACGCCAGCCCGGACTTCGTGGAGATCAGCCTGGCCTTCTACCGCGATGCCGGGTTTCCCCCCGATCTGCTGGAACTGGTGGCGCGGCGCGGCAATGCCTATGGCGCCCGCATCCGCCATATTCCGCCCGCCTGCCGGGCCTTGCGGGATGGCGAGGCGCTGCGGTTCGGCGGCCGGGCGTGGCGGGTGCTGCTGGCCGAGGGGCACAGCCCGGCCATGGCCTGTTTCTATTGCCCGGACGACAATCTGCTGATTTCCGGCGATCAGGTGCTGCCCGCCATCAGCCCCAATGTCAGCCTGTGGCCCAATCAGCCCGATGCCGATCCCTTGGGGCTGTTCCTGGACAGTTTCGCCGCCTTCCGCGCCCTGCCCGACGATGTGCTGGTGCTGCCCTCGCACGGGCGGCCGTTCCGTGGCCTGAAGCCCCGCCTCGACGAACTGGAACGCCATCATCACGACCGGCTGGAGGCGGTGCGCCAGGCCTGCGCCACGCCGAAAAGCGCCTATGATCTGCTGCCGCTGCTGTTCGCCCGCGCCCTCGATGATCACCAGCTGTTCTTCGCCATCGGCGAAAGCCTGGCGCATCTGCGCTTTCTGGAACGGCGCGGCCAGCTGACCGCCGGTCCGGGGGACGGCGGCGCGCGGCTTTATCGGGCCTTATAATCAGGCTCTAACAGGCCGGGGCGTCGCCGTCCTGGCCGCCACAATAGATCTTGTAAAGGGTTTCCAGAACCGCCGGAATCTCCTCGCCCTGCAGCGAGTAGAAAATGGTTTGCGCGGCGCGGCGGGTGCAGACCAGATCGTCGCGGCGCAGGCGGGCCAGATGCTGCGACAGCGCCGATTGCGACAGCCCGACGATGCGCTCCAGTTCCCCCACCGATTTTTCCGAACTCAGCAACTGGCACAAAATCATCAGACGGTGCTCATTGCTCATCGCCTTCAGCAGGGCGCTGGCGCGGCGGGCATTGTCCTGGAGGCGATCCAACTCCATGTCGCTTCATCCCAAAAGATATAATAAGAATATTAGGGAAATGCTATTTAGCCTGACTTTTCGTGATCGAAGTCAATCTTTTTCGCATGTAAGGAGAAAACAGCGTCTTTTCAAGCGCCTGTCGCCTGGACAAGCCCGTCCGGCATGCCCAGGGCGGCCAGGGCCTGAGCCACGATGTGGCGGGCGTTGAGGCCGGCGGCGTCGTATTGGGCGTGCGGGGCGTCGTGATCGAGGAAGCGGTCGGGCAGGGTCATGGGGCGGAAGCGCAGGGCGCCGTCCAGCAGGCCGTCATGCGCCAGGAAATGCGCCACCTGGGCGCCGAAACCGCCCATGGAGCCTTCCTCCACGGTGATCAGCACGGCGTGATGGCGGGCCAGCTGGCGGATCAGTCCGGTATCCAGCGGTTTGGCGAAACGGGCGTCGGCCACCGTGGCGGGCAGGCCTAAGGCCGCCAGATCCTGGGCGGCCTTCAGGCATTCCTCCAGGCGGGTGCCCAGCGACAGCAGGGCGATCTTGCCGCCCTCGGCCAGCAGGCGGCCCTGGCCGATGGGCAGCACCTGGCCACGGGCCGGCAGTTCGGCCCCGGTGCCTTCGCCGCGCGGATAGCGGAAGGCCGAGGGGCGGTCGTCGATGGCGGCGGCGGTGGCCACCATATGCATCAGTTCGGCCTCGTCGGCCGGGCTCATCAGCACCATGTCGGGGATGCAGCCGAGGAAGGCCAGATCGAAACTGCCGGCGTGGGTGGCGCCGTCGGCCCCCACCAGTCCGGCGCGGTCGATGGCGAAGCGCACCGGCAGATGCTGCAGGGCCACATCGTGCACCAGCTGGTCGTAGCCGCGTTGCAGGAACGAGGAATAGAGGGCGCAGAACGGCTTAAAGCCCTCGCAGGCCAGCCCGGCGGCGAAGGTGACGGCATGCTGCTCGGCGATGCCCACGTCGAAACAGCGTTCGGGGAAGCGTTCGGCGAATGTGTCGAGACCGGTGCCGGAGGGCATGGCGGCGGTGATGGCGACGATGCCGGGATCCTCCGCCGCCTCGGTGATCAGGGCGCGGGAAAACACCGCCGTATAGCTGGGGGCGTTGGCCTTGGGCTTGCTCTGCGCCCCGGTGACCACGTCGAACTTGGAAACGCCGTGATATTTGTCGGGAGCGGCCTCGGCCGGGGGATAGCCGTGCCCCTTCTTGGTGACCACATGGATCAGCACCGGGCCGCGCTGCTTGGAATCGCGCACGTTCTTCAGCACCGGCAGCAGATGGTCGAGGCGGTGGCCGTCCACCGGGCCGACATAGTAAAAGCCCATTTCCTCGAACAGGGTGCCGCCCGACACCATGCCGCGGGCGAATTCCTCGGCCCGTTTCGCCGCCCGTTCCAGCGGCGCCGGGAACATGGCGGCCACATCCTTCATCACATGACGCAGGGAATGATAGCTGTTGGAGGACAAAAGCCGCGACAGATAGGCGCTCATGGCGCCCACCGGCGGGGCGATGGACATGTCGTTGTCGTTCAGGATCACCACCAGGCGGGAATCCATCGAGCCGGCATTGTTCAGGGCCTCGAAGGCCATGCCGGCGCTCATGGCGCCGTCGCCGATCACCGCCACCACGGCGTTCTTGCCGCCCTTGAGATCGCGGCCCACCGCCATGCCGAGGGCGGCCGAGATGGAGGTGGAGGAATGCCCGGTGCCGAAGGGATCGTATGGGCTTTCCGAACGCTTGGTGAAGCCCGACAGCCCTCCGCCCTGGCGCAACGTGCGCATGCGCGCCCGCCGTCCGGTCAGGATCTTGTGCGGATAGGCCTGGTGGCCCACGTCCCAGATCAGCTTGTCGTCCGGGGTGTTGAACACGTGATGCAGGGCCACGGTCAGTTCCACCACGCCGAGACCCGCCCCCAGATGGCCGCCGGTCACCGACACCACCTCGATCAGCTCCTGGCGCAATTCGTCGGCCAGGGGGCGCAACTGCTCGGGGGCAAGGCGGCGCAGATCGGCGGGGGATTGAATGGTATCGAGCAGCGGAAAACGGGTCATTACATCACCAGAACCAGGAAAAGCGGCGGCGGCGCCTTAGAGCTTGCGCTCCACCACGTAACGCGCGGCCTCGCGCAGCAGATCGGCCTTGTCGTCGAAAACGTCAAGATGGGCGATGGCCTGGGCGGCCAGGGCCTCGGCCTGGGCGTGGGCGCGGTCCACCCCCAAAAGCGAGACGAAGGTGGCCTTGCCGGCGGCCTCGTCCTTGTGCAGGCCCTTGCCCACCAGGGCGGGATCGCCCTCCACATCCAGGAGATCGTCGGCGATCTGGAAGGCCAGGCCGAGATCGTGGGCATAGGCCTTCAGGGCCTGGCGTTGCGGATAGGGCGCCTTGCCGAGAATGGCCCCGGCCTCGCAGGCGAAGCCGATCAGGCGGCCGGTCTTCATCTGCTGCAGGCGGGTGACGGCGATCATGTCCATCTCCCGCTCCTCGGCCAGCAGATCCACCATCTGCCCGCCCACCATGCCGGCGGGGCCGGCGGCGACGGCCAGCTCCCACACCAGTTCGCAGCGCACCTGCGGATCGGAATGGGTGGCGGGGCCGGCCAGCACCTCGAAGGCCTTGGTCAGCAGGCCGTCGCCGGCCAGAATGGCCGTGGCCTCGTCGAAGCGGCGATGGGTGGTGGGGCGGCCCCGGCGCAGATCGTCGTCGTCCATGGCCGGCAGATCGTCATGCACCAGCGAATAGCAGTGCACCATTTCCAGGGCGGCGGCCACCCGCAGCGCCGCCTGCCCGGCCACGTTGAACAGCCGCGCGCCCTGCAGCACGAAGAAGGGGCGCAGCCGCTTGCCGCCGTCCAGGCTGGAATAGCGCATGGCCTCGAACAGCCGCGCCTCGGTCCCTTCGGGCAGGGGCAGCAGGCGGGCCAGTTCGTCGTTCATCAGCCGGGCCAGATCGGCCAGGGCCTCCGCCAGGGTCATGTCGCCGCTCACCCGATCTCGGCGGGGGTCAGCGACAGACTGCCGTCGGCGGCCTGAACGATGCGGTCCACCCGGGCCTGGGCCTCGGCCAGCTTGGCCTGGCAATGGCGCTTCAGGGCCTCGCCGCGGGCATAGGCCTCGATGGCCTCGTCCAGGCGGCCCTTGCCCTCCTCCAACTGGCGCACGATGCGTTCCAGCTCGGCCAGGGCATCCTCGAAGCTCAAGGCGGCGATATCGGCGGGCAGATCGGACAAGGCGGGCGGCTCCTTTGCAAAGGCGGCAAGTTTACGCGCAAGGGCCGGGAGCTGCAAACTAATCCGGCGGGGAAAAGGGCCGCCGTCAGCCGACAGGCGCCCCCTGATCCGCCATCAGGGCCCGGACATGGGCGGCGCAGGCCTGGACCAGGGATTTCAGATCGTAGCCGCCCTCCAGCACCGAGACCAGCCGTCCGCCGCAGCAATCGTCGGCCACGGCGGCAAGCGCGCGGGTGACCCAGGCGAAATCCTCGGTGGTGAGGGCGAGGTGGGCCATGGGATCGTCCTTGTGGGCGTCGAACCCGGCCGAGATCATCAGAAGATCGGGTTTGAAGGCGCGCAGGGCGGGCAGCACCTTGTCCTCCACCACGCGGCGCCAGTCCTCCGAGCCGGTGCCGGGCGGCAGAGGCAGGTTGAGGATGTTGCCGGCCACCCCGGTTTCCTCGGCCAGGCCGGTGCCGGGGAACGAGTCCTCCTCGTGCGTCGAGACATAGAGCAGATCGGGCTGGGACTGGAAGATGTCCTGGGTGCCGTTGCCGTGATGCACGTCGAGGTCATAGACCGCCACCCGTTTGGCGCCGTGGGCGGCGATGGCGTGCAGGGCGCCCACCGCCGCGTTGTTGAACAGGCAGAAGCCCAGCACCGCCCGGCTTTCGGCATGATGGCCGGGCGGGCGGGTGGCGCAGAAGGCGTTGCGGACATGGCCCTCCATCACCGCGTCCACGGCGGCGATGGCCGCCCCGGCCGAGCGCAGCGCCGCCTCCCACGAGCCCGACGACACCACGGTATCGGGGTCGAGATAAATATGCTCGTCGCCGTCCGGCAGGTTGTTCTGAATGAAATCCAGGTGATCGGCATCGTGGGCGCGCAAAAGCTGCGCCAGGGTGGCGCGCGGCGCCTCGCGCCGCTCCAGGGCTTGAAAATCCTCGCCGTCCAGCGCCGCCAGCAGCCGCCGCAGCCGTTCGACGCCTTCGGGATGGTAGTCCCCGGTATCGTGGCCGAAGCAGGCGGGGTGGGTGAAAAGGGCGGTGGTCATTTGCGGCGTCCCGGAGGATAGCGGGGAAATAAAGATGCTTGAATAGAGATATGTGGGAAATTTTCAATAAGAAATCCGTGGATGCAAGGCTGCCATCCATCTCTGCTGGCCTTGCGGCGCGGGGTTGGGCAAGATGCGGCCATGACGAAGATGAGACTGGATCAGATGTTGGTGGACCGCGGCCTGGCGGAAAGCCGCGCCCGCGCCCAGGCCCTGATCATGGCCGGGCTGGTTTATTCCGGCGAGCGCCGCCTGGACAAGGCCGGGCAGAGTCTGGCCGGGGATGTGGCGCTGGAGTTGCGCGGCCAGGATCACCCCTGGGTGTCGCGCGGCGGCCTGAAACTGGCCAAGGCCATCGAGGCTTTCGCCCTCGATCCCGCCGGACTGGTGGCGGTGGATGTGGGCTGCTCCACCGGCGGCTTCACCGACGTGCTGCTGGCCCACGGCGCCGCCCGGGTCTATGCCGTGGATGTGGGGCATGGCCAGCTGGCCTGGAAACTGCGCACCGATCCCCGCGTGGTGGTGCTGGAAAAAACCAATGCCCGCCATCTTACGGCCGAGATCATCGCCGAGCCGGTGGACGCGGTGGTGTGCGACGCCAGTTTCATCGGCCTGGAAACCGTGCTGCCCGCCGCCCTGGCCCTGACCAAACCCCGGGCCTGGCTGGCGGCGCTGATCAAGCCGCAGTTCGAGGTGGGCAAGGGCCGGGTGGGCAAGGGCGGCGTGGTGCGCGAGCCCGAACTGCACGCCGAGGTCTGCGCCCGCATCGAGGCCTGGCTGGCCGCCCAGCCGGGCTGGCGGGTGGACGGCATCGTGGAAAGCCCCATCAAGGGGCCGGAAGGCAATATCGAGTTCCTGATCGTGGGACGAAAGGGGGAGGCATGAAAACGCTGTTCACATCCATGGCGGCCGTGCTGCTGCTGGTAGGGGCCCAGGCCGCCCGCGCCGACGACGGCCCCTCTCCGCACTTGCGCTGCGTGATCAGCCAGTGCGACGGCGGCGCGGCCTGTCAGGCGCCGTTCAAGCTGAACGACACCGCCTTCAGCGTGGCCACGGGCAGCGACTTCATGTTCACCCTGACCGACGACTGGTCCATCACGCCCGGCGCCTACACCCTGGAGAACCGCCGCTATGTGGGGGCCAGCTATCTCAGCAAAACGGTGCTGAACATCGCCATCACCCGTCCGGCCGGGGACATGACCCTGACCCTGGGGGTGATCGGCACCGATGTGGAGCCGCGCAACGTCACCGCCCACGGCCATTGCCAGGAGGTGAAGACCCAGCCCATCGCCTTTTGATCAGGCGGGCTGGGCGCGACGGCGCAGGGTGGCGGCGGCGCTGAGCACGGCGGCGATCAGCACGCAGGCGGCGCCGGCGATCAGAAAGGATTGCAGGTAGCTCTGATATTCGCTGCGCAGGATACCGGCGCCCAGAGCGGCGGTGGCGGCGCCCAACTGATGCCCGGCGGCGATCCAGCCGAACAGGATGGGGGCATCGTGCTCGCCGAAGGTGTCGGCGGTCAGGCGCACGGTGGGCGGCACCGTGGCGATCCAGTCGAGGCCGTAAAACAGGGCGAACAGCGACAGCTGCGCGAAGCTGAAATCGGAATAGGGCAGATAGATCAGGCTGAGGCCGCGCAGGCCGTAATACCAGGCCAGCAGGAAGCGGTTGTCGAAACGGTCCGACAGCCAGCCGGAAAAGGTGGTGCCGAACAGATCCAGCACCCCCATGGCGGCCAGCAGTCCGGCGGCGTTCACCTCCGGCAGGCCGTGATCGACGCACAAGGGGATGAGGTGGGTGCCCACCAGTCCGTTGGTGGACATGCCGCAGACGAAGAAACTGCTGGAAAGCAGCCAGAAGGTGGGGTGCCTGAGGCCGCGTCCCAGCACCGCGAAGGCCAGCAGCAGGGGATTGCCGAGCGTGGCGCGCGGCGGTTCGACGGCCTCGGCGCCGTAAGGCGGCAAATCGAGGTCGGACGGGCGGTCCGGCAGCAGCAGCCAGACCACCGGCACCACCAGGGCCGTGGCCGCCGCCGCGCACAAGGTGGCGCCGCGCCAGCCCAAATGCTCGATGAGCAGGGCCAGCAGCGGCAGGAAGGCCAGCTGGCCGGTGGCGGTGCTGGCGGTGAGAATGCCCATGGCCAGGCCGCGATCCTTGCGGAACCAGCGTCCCACCACGGTGGCGCCCAGAACGCCGGCCACCATGCCGGTGCCGAGGCCGGTCAGCAGGCCCCAGGTCAGCACCATCTGCCAGGGATGATGCACCAGGGTGGTGGAGGCCACCGACAGGGCCAGCAGCGCCAGGGCCAGCAGGGTGGTGCGGCGGATGCCGATGCTTTGCATGATGGCCCCGGCAAAAGGGCCGGTGAGGCCGTAAAGGGCGATGCCCACCGAAATGGCGAAGGAAATGGTGGCGCGGTCCCAGCCCATGTCGCGTTGCAGCGGCACCAGCAGCACGCCCGGCATGCCGCGCACGCCCGCCGAGACCAGCAGGGCCAGGAAGGTGGCGGCGGCCGCCACCCAGGCGTAATGCAGGCGGCCCTGGAGCAGGCCGGCGAGACGGCGGGGAACGGCGTGGGACATGGTCGAGCCTTGTCTGAGAGGTGTTAAGGTGTATATACACATAAATGCGGAGCGAAATCCGCTCTAAAATAAACGAACAGGAGAGGTCGATGCGTTACCTTGCCGATTTCGAGCCGGGCCAGCTCTTTACCGCCGGGCCGGTCGAGGTCACCCAGGAGGAGGTGATCTCCTTCGCCAGCCGCTATGATCCGCAGCCCTTCCATACCGATCCGGTGGCGGCGGAAGACAGTTTCTTCAAGGGCCTGGCCTCCTCGGGCTGGATGACGGCGGCGTTGACCATGCGGCTCTTTGCCGAAAGCGGCCTCGGTATCGCCGGGGGGCTGATCGGCCGCGATGTGGAACTGCACTGGCCGCGCCCCACCTATCCCGGCGACATGCTGCGTGCCGAGACCGAGGTTCTGGAGGTGATTCCGTCGCGTTCGCGCCCCGATCGCGGTATGATCCGCGTTAAGGTCACCACGCTCAACCAGCGCGACGAGGTGGCTCAAACCATGCTGTGCCGCATGCTGGTGCCGGCGCGGCCCAGTCAGGGGTAAGGAGCGCCGTGACCGAAGCGGAGGCCGGGCACAATTGGCTGAAGGGCTGCACCTGCTTTCGTCTGCGCCGCACGGCGCGGCGGATGACCCAGGTCTACGACCGCCACCTTGCCCAGGTGGAGCTGACCCTGACGCAATATTCCCTGCTGGCCAATCTGGTGCGGCGCGAACCGCCGTCGGTCCATGCCCTGGCGGCGCTCATGGGCATGGATCGCACCACCGTCACCCGCAACCTGAAACCCTTGCTCGCCCGCGGCCTGCTCACCCTGGAGGCCGGGGCCGACCGCCGCAGCCGCCAGGTGGCGGTGAGCCCGGCCGGGCAGGCGCTGTGGGAGCGGGCCAAGCCGCTGTGGCGGGCCGCCCAGACCGAGATCGAATCCCGGCTGGGGCGGGAGGACACCGCCGATCTGCACCGGCTTTTGGATCAGTCCTTCGCCCGGCTGGCGGAGTAATACCAAGTCGCGATGAGTTTGACTCATCGCGACGCCGGTTAGGAGCAAGGCGACGCGCGCCTGATGGCGCGGTGAGGCAAAGCGCGCCATCAGGCACGACGCCAAGGGTTTCGGAGAAACCCGCCCGGCGTATGAGGGTGCAGTGATCGGTTCCGAGCACTGCAATTTGGTATAAGTCCCAGAAATATTAAGGTTTTAACAAGATTGACACGGGGCGCCGCCCTTTCCATGTATGGCGCTAATGATTGTTGTAATCATTATAATCTTAATATTTCTGGGGTTATGCCATGCGTTTTCTTCCCTATGTTCTGGTGGGCTTCATGGCCCTGCCCATCGTCATCTGGACCCTGATCAACACCCTGGTGATCAAAAGCAGCGCCTCGGCCTTTTCCACCGGCGACGTGGCGGTGCTGGGCTCGCTGGGGGTGTTCGTGGCCCTGTCCTTCGTGCTGCTGCCCCGCTGGATCGTGGGCGTGATGAAGCGTACCGGCGGCTGAGCTTGATCCCGCGGTGGCGGCAGGGGTAGGGTGGCGCTGTCCTGTTTTTGGGGAGCATCGCCTCTTTGCCCGTCCGCCGCTTTTTGCTCTCGCCCTATCTCATCATGCTGGTGCCGCCGCTGTTGTGGGGCGGCAATGCCGTGGCCGGGCGCATGGCCGCCGGATCGGTGCCGCCGCTGGCCCTGGCCTTCTGGCGCTGGTTTTTCGCCTTCCTGCTGCTGCTGCCCTGGGGCTGGCCCCGGGTGCGGGCGCAATGGCCGCTGGTGCGGCGGCAGTGGAAACTTCTGGCCTGGCTGGCCCTGTCCAGCGTCACCGCCTACAACAGCCTGCTTTATGTGGCGCTGACCACCACCACGGCGGTTAACGCCACCCTGGTCAGCGCCGCCATTCCGGTGGCCATCGTCGCCCTGTCGCGGCTGTGGCTCAAAGAGCGCATCGGCCCGGTGCAGGGCGGCGGTATTCTGTTGTCGCTGGCCGGGGTGCTGCTGGTGATCGCTCACGGCGAGCTGACCAGCCTGCTGGGCTTGCGCCTGCATGAAGGCGACCTTTGGGCCCTGGCGGCGGTGGTGAGCTGGGCGTTGTTCTCCGTCACCCTGCGCCGGTTTCCCACAGGCCTGGCGCCGCTGGCGCTGCTGACCGTGCAGGTGGGGCTGGGCACCCTGTTCATCCTGCCGCTCTATCTGGGGGAACTGGCCCTGGGCCACGGTTTCGCCGTGACCGCCAAGGCGGTCGGCCTCATCGCCTATGTGGCGGTGCTGCCCTCGCTGGTGGCCTACGGTCTGTGGAACAAGGGGGTGGCCGATCTCGGCGCCAATATCGCCGGGCTCTACACCAATCTGATCCCGGTGTTCACCGCCCTGCTGGCGGTGCCGCTGCTGGGCGAGGGCTTTCACTGGTTTCACGGCACCGGCATGGCGCTGATCTTCGTCGGCATCGCCCTGGCCACCCGGCGGGCCTGATTATTTTTGCCTCATCGCGCACGTCGGCGATGAGGCTTATGTTTGCGCCTCCAGGGCGCGGGCCAGGGCGCAGAAGCCTTCCACCGGCACCTCCTCGGCCCGCTGCGTCGGATCGAGCCCGGCGGCGGCCAGCAGGGCTTCGGCATCACCCAGGCTTTTCAGCGACGAGCGCAGCATCTTGCGGCGCTGGCCGAAGGCGGCGGCGGTCACCTGTTCCAGCCGTTCCATGCGGCACGGCGCCAGGGGGGCGGCATAGGGTTCCAGATGCACCACCGTGCTGGTGACCTTGGGTGGCGGGGTGAAAGCCTCGCGCGCCACGTTGAACAGCGGACGCACCCGGCAGCGCCACTGGGTGATCACCGACAGCCGACCGTAATCGGGGCTTCTCGGCGGGGCGGCCAGACGGTCCACCACCTCTTTCTGGAACATCAGGGTCAGGCTGGCGAAGGCTTCGGCCCGGCGCAGCCAGGCGATGAGCAGCACGGTGGAAATATTGTAGGGCAGGTTGGCCACGATGCGGCGCGGCGTCTCGCCCAGGTCGGCGGCGTCGATGTCCAGGGCGTCGTCGGCGATGATCTCCAGGCGCCCGGGATAGGCGGCGGCGATCTCCTGCTGGATGGCGATGGCGCGGTCGTCGCGCTCGATGGCGATGACATGGCGGGCGCCGTTGTCCAGCAGGGCGCGGGTCAGACCGCCGGGGCCGGGGCCGATCTCGATCACCGTGCCCTGGCTGAGATCGCCGGCCTGGCGGGCGATGCGGCCGGTGAGGTTGAGATCCAGCAGAAAGTTCTGACCCAGCGATTTGCGGGCCTCAAGGCCATGGGCGGCGATGACCTCGCGCAAGGGCGGCAGCTCAGTCATGGCCGGTCTCGCGGCGGGCGGCGGCCATGGAGGCGGCCAGACGCAGGGCGGCCATCAGGCTGTCGGGCCGGGCTTGCCCGCGTCCGGCCAGATCCAGCGCCGTGCCGTGATCGGGCGAGGTGCGCACGAAGGGCAGGCCCAGGGTGACATTGACGCCGCCGTCGAAATCCAGGGTCTTGATGGGGATCAGCGCCTGATCGTGGTACATGCACAAGGCGGCGTCGTAGCTTTCGCGGGCGCGGGCGTGGAACAGGGTATCGGCGGGCAGCGGTCCCCGGGCGTCGATGCCCTCGGCCCGGAGGGCGGCCACGGCGGGGGCGACGATCTCCAGATCCTCGCGGCCCATGGCGCCGCCTTCGCCGGCATGGGGGTTGAGGCCGGTGATGGCCAGGCGCGGCGCGGCGATGGCGAAATCCCGCGTCAGGGCCCGGGCGGTGATGCGGGCCGTTTCCACGATATCCACGGCGCGGAGGTCGGCGATGGCCTGGCGCAGGGCCACATGAATGGTGACCGGCACCACCCGCAGCTGCGGCGAGGCCAGCATCATCACCACCCTGTCCACCCCGGCCAGGGCGGCGAGAAATTCGGTATGACCGGGAAAGCGGAAGCCGGCGTCATAAAGCGCCTTCTTGTGAATCGGGTTGGTCACCACGGCGCCGGCTTGCCCGGTTCCGGTCAGGCGCACCGCCTCCTCGATGGCGGCCATCACCGCCGGTCCGTTGGCCGGATCAAGCCGCCCCGGCCGGCAGGGCGCGGCCAGGGGGCGGTGCAGCACCGGCAGGGCCGAGGCGAACAGGGCTGGAGCCTCGGCTGGATCGTCGAGGACGGCGATGGGCAGATCCCAGCCCAGATGCCGGGCCAGGGCGGCGAGCCGCCCGGCATCGTCGATGACGAAGAAAGGCGGCAGGCCGTCCCGGTTTTTCCAGGCCGCCAGGGTGATCTCGCCGCCGATGCCGGCGGGCTCCCCCATGGTCAGGGCCAGGGGCGGGACGGCGGTCATTTAAAGGCGGATCTCCACGAAGGCCGAGCGGCGCAGATCGCGCAGATAGCGCCGGGCTTCCACCTCCAGATGCTCTTCCTCCAGGCGTTGGCGGATCTCGTCGCGCGAGGGCAGGCCGCCCGGCTGGGGATCGTCGCGGCCGCAGATCACGTAGTAGCGGCGGGCGTCCTGGGTCACCAGCGGCTTGCTGAGCTGCATCACCGGCAGATCGGTGATGAGATCCAGAATATCGTGCGGAATTTCCGAGGGCTTCAGCTTGCCGGGACGACGCCAGTCGGCCGAAGGCAGAGCCTTCAGGTCGTTGGGATAGTTGTCGCAGCTTTTCTCGGCCCCCACCGCCTTGCGCAGGCGGTCCTCCTGCTCCTGGCGCTCGGTCGGGCTGGCGCTGGGCAGGGTGGTGAGGCTGACCACGCCGAGATCGAGGATGGGCTCGGACTTGCCGGCGCCCACGATGCGCTTTTGCCGCAGCAGCAGGATATGGATGCCGTCGGGCAGGGTCACCACCGCCAGATGCCCCGGTTCGGTGCCGGCCAGAGCGGCCATGAGCTTGTCGTCCAGCATGCCCTGCGACACCCAACCGAGATCGCCGCCCGAGCCGCCGCCGGTCTGGCTGAACTGGCGGGCCAGGGCCGGGAAGGGGGCGCCCTGGCGCATTTCATCGATCAGTTTCGAGGCCAGGGCCTCCACCTCGCCGCGATGGGCGGGATTGTCGATGGGCAGGAAAATCTCGGCGGCCAGATATTCCGGCTTGCCCATGTTTTCCTTGATGGTCTGCAGGCGGGCGTCCACCTCTTCCTCGCCCACCTTGATATTGGCGGCCATCACCCGGCGCACCACGCGGGCCCAGGCGATTTCGGCGCGGATCTGCTGGCGCATGGTGTCGGGGTCGATGCCCTTGCTTTCCAAAAGCCGCACCATGGCGCCGCGCGGCATGTTGTTCTGCTGCTCGATGGTGGCGAAGCCGTTTTCCACGTCGGCGTCGGAAACGCCGATCTTTTCGCGCTTGGCGGCCTGCAGCTGCAGATCTTCGTCCACCAGGCGGTGCAGCACCTGGCTGGCGACGCGGCTGCGGTTCTCCGCGGTATCGGGCTGGTTGGACGACAGCAGCACCATGCCGATGCGCATTTCCAGATCGCGCAGGGTGATGACCTGATCGTTGACCACCGCCGCCACCCGTTCGACCTCCTCGGCCTGGGCGGAGGCGGCGATGCCGAGGACCAGCACCATGCCGAGCAAACAAAGGGCCAGAAGGCGCCGGAAAGCAGAGGAGATCGCCATGGTCACATCAAGCTCACTGGGAATTGGGACAAGGTCTTGAAGACGAAACGTAACATCAGGTAGGTGCCGTTGACGGCCGTCGTCGCCACGGTGTGGTTGTCGCCCCCATCGATCATGAACTGGAAGCATTCGTCATCATAGATCAGACGGGCGCCGGTTTGCAGCGGTCCGACGTCGTAGCCGAGATTTTCCGTGTTGTAGATCTGCGTCGACCAATAGCGGCTGACCTGGGCGGACAGGGTGGTGATCATCTGCTCGCGGGCATTGAAGGGGCTGTTGGCCGAGAGCTTGTCGTAGAAGACGTAGGTTTCCTGCACGTTGAACGGACGCGGGCCGACATTGGCGGTGATCTCGCTGCGGCGCAGCACGTAATCGTCCTTGTTCAGGCGATAGCGGTAGGACACGCCGAAATTCTGCGACGGCGTGACGTTGAGGCGGCCGACGATGTCCGACAGGTTCTGATCCATGCCGTCGCCGACGATGAAATTGCTGTCGGCGTGGGCCTGATAGCTTTGCGCCACCAGGGCGTCGAAGGCGGGCATGCCCCGGCTGGTCACGGCATATTCGCCGCCATAGGCCACGCGCGGTCCGGTGAAGATATGGTCGTAGCCCAGATAGGGATCGGGGCTGAAGATGTTCACGTCATCCAGTTCGAAATCCAGGCTGTCCTCGTTGGGGATCTTGCTGGAATTGCCGCCATAGGGCGTGGCCGAGGCCACCACGATGGGGGTGAGGGTCTGCGAACTGGCGGTGCCGACATTGGCCAGGGGGTAGCGCCAGTCGATGGCGATCTGCGGTATGCCGCGGGCCACGTCGGTCTCGCCGCTGGTGGTGGAGAACACGTTGCTGCTGTCGTAGGCGTCGAGGCGCATGGAGGTGCTGAACTTGATGACCTCGCCGTCCGAGGTGGTGGTGGCCAGATTCCACGCCGTCTGGGTATTGACGCGGCGGCTGTTGGTGCCGCCGCCCTGGCGGGTGATGGCGGCGGACTGGCCGTCGAAGCTCCAATAGCCGCCATAGCGCGAGGGATCGCCCACATAGCTGTAGGTCAGCACCGGCAGGGCCAGCGGTTCGTTGCGGGTCAGCGGCGACAGATAGTAATAGCTGCTGGTGTCGGTCAGGTTCTGGAAGGAATAGGCGGTGAGCGAGGCGTAGCTGCGGTAGCCGAAGCCCTCCAGATAGCCCTTGCTGGTGAGGTAGGGATCGGTGACGCGGTAGTTGAAATCCTGCAGATAATAGATATCCGAGGCGCGCTGCAGCTGATAGCCTACCCGCCAGGTGGAATCGAGATCGTACTGGGCCAAGGCGTTGATGTGCCAGCCGGTGGGCTCGGTGCCGGTGACGCCGCCCGCCGACATGTTGGCGACGCTGAAATTGATCTTGCTTTCGCCGTCGATGGTGCGTTCGCGGTCGAGGACGTCCAGCTGTTCCCCCTGCTTGCTGGTGAGCATGGGGGTGAGGGTGATGTCCTCGTTGGGGCTGACCACCTGGAAATAGGGCATGCGCACCGAGGTGCCCAGCACGTTGTTGTTGATTATGCTGGGCGGCAGGATGCCGCTTTCGCGCTTCACCGTGGGATCGGCGTGCGACAGATAGGGGGTATAGAAGATCGGCACGTCGTCGAACGTGAACCAGGCGTCCTGGTATTCGATGAGATGGCGCTGGGTGTCGTGGGTGATGGTGTCGGCGTTCACCTGCCACAGCGGCGGCTTTTCCGGATGCTCGGCGCAGGGGCGGCAGGCGGTGTAGGTGGCGTCGTTCATGACGGTGCGCTCGGCGTCCACCCGGCGGCCCTGGCGGGCGGTGAAGGTGGAATCGTCGATCATGCGGGTGCGCAGGCTGTGCGCCGCCGCATCCTTCATGTCGCCGGTCAGTTCCATGTAATCGGCGAAGGTGACCTCGCCATCGGCCTCGGTCAGGCTGATGTTGCCGGTGGCGATGATCACGTCCTGCTTCATATTGTAAGAGATGTTGTCGGCCAGCAGGATGCGGCCGGCCTGATCCAGCTCCACATGGCCCGAGGCGGTCACGGTGCTGAGATCGCGGTCCTGCACCACGCGGTCGGCGGTCAGCGAAACCGGCTGATCCTTGTCCTTGTGCTTCTGTTTGCTCTTGGCCGCCCAGGCGGGATCGGCGGCGGTCAGCAGCAGCCCCAGGCCCAAGGACAGGGCCAGCAGCGAAACGGTCAGACGGAAAGGACGCATCGGGCCGGGCTCCGTCAGCGCGGTGCGAAACGGCGCCACAGGGGCGTGCCGTCGCGCAGGGTGGTGAGCGCGGCCAGGGCGCCCAGCGCCACCACGACGGGAGTGATATAGAGCAACGGAACCAGCGCCAGATGGCGGGTCGCCAGATTGGAGATCACCAGGCTCAAGGCCTGCACGCCGATCATCAGGCCGATGGCCAGGATCAGGCGGTCGCCCTGGCCGCGCCGGTTGAACCAGCCGGCCAGAAGACAGGCCGAGGCCAGCAGCGCGAAGGCGAAGTGATAAAGCGGCGCCGCCAATCTCTGATGTCCCTCCACCTGATATTCCCGGTAGGTCACGGGGCCGAGGCTGGCCTCGGTGGCGCCGAACAGTTCGTCCAGGTAACAGCCGCGCGGATCGTGTTCATGCGAGGCATCCTGCTTGCTGTCGTTGGAGAACTGCATGGCATAATTGTCGAAATATAGCAACGACAGCCGCGTGGAATTGGGCGCGACCTGCTGGCGGGTGCCGTTGATCAGCAGGATTTTGGGGGGGCTGTCGTCGGTGGGGCCTTTCAGGAGGGCGCCGCGCTCGGCCATGATGGTTACGGTGCGGCGGGGATTGCGCCGGTCGTGCACGATGACGTCCAGCAACTCGCCCTTGGGACTTTTGGCGCCGACATAAACGGTGAGATTGGGGGCGATCTGATTGAAGGCGCCCTCCTGCAGCAGCGACGAGGTGGCGCTGCGCAGCTCGGTCTGCAACAGGTGGAACCGCTGCACGCTGAGGGGGATGAGCCAGACGTTGAGCAGCAGATTGAACAGCATGGTCGCGAAGGCCAGAAGCAGGGCCGGGCGGGCCAGGGCCATGTGACTGATGCCGGCGGCGCGCATCACCACCAGTTCGCGGTCGGTGATCAGTTTGTTGTAGGTGAACAGCACCACGGCGAACAGGGCCACCGGCAGGATGAACGACATGAAGTTGGGCAGCACCAGCAGGGTCAGTTCCACGAACATTCCCACCGACGAGCCGCGGTTGACGGTCATCTCGATGAAGCGCAGGGATTGGGTCAGCCACAGAATCGCCGAGAGCCCGATGGTGACGAGCACCATGGCAACAGCGAGCTGGCGCAGAATATAGCGATCAATCCCCAACATTTGCGCGGATTATGACCGGGGGGACCGGGCTTGAACAGGGCAAAGCATGACGGCACCGAAATTTATGAGGAAAATTTGAGACCGGGCCCGTCGGGCCCGGTCCGCCACGGCGGTCCGTCAGAGGATTTTGCCGGGATTCATCAGTCCCATGGGGTCGAGGGCGGCCTTGATTTTCCGCATCAGCTCCAGTTCCAGCGGTTCCTTGTAATGGGCCAGCTCACCCTTTTTCAGCTTGCCGATGCCGTGTTCGGCGCTGATGGAGCCGCGTAAACCCACCACGATATCGTGGACGATGCGGTTCATGTTTTCCCACTCCGCCAGGAAGGCCTGTTTGTCGGCGCCCTTGGGCTGGCTCAGATTGTAGTGGATGTTGCCGTCGCCCACATGGCCGAAGGGGATCACCCGCACGCCGGGCAGGGCCGCCTCCACCGCCGGGGTGGCGCGGCGGATCAGCTCGGGCACTGACGAGACCGGCACCGAAACATCGTGTTTGATGCTGCCGCCGGCCTTCTTCTGCGCCTCCGGCACGCCTTCGCGGATGCGCCACAGGGCGTTGCGCTGGTCCAGGGACTGGGCCATCACCGCATCCACCACCTCGCCGGCCTCCAGGGCCTCGCCCAGCAGGCTTTCCAGGCTTTCCTGCAGGCTGCCCTCGGGCCGCGAGGTGGACAGTTCCATCAGCACGTACCAGTCGTGCGCCTCGGGGAAGGGATCGGCGATGCCCGGCAGGTTTTCCACATCCAGCACCAGCCCGGAGCGGCCGATCAGCTCGAAGGCGGTGACCTGATCGCCGCCGGCGGCGCGGGCGCGGGCCAGCAGGGCCAGCACGGAATCGAGATCGGCCATGGCGCAAAAGGCGGTCTGCACATCGCGCGGACGCGGGAACAGCTTGATGACGGCGGCGGTGACGATGCCCAGGGAGCCCTCGCCGCCGATGAAGAGCTGCTTCAGGTCGTAGCCGGTATTGTCCTTGCGCAAGGCGCGCAGGCCGTCCCACACCCGGCCGTCGGGCAGCACCACCTCGAGGCCCAGCACCAATTCGCGGGTGTTGCCGTAGCGCAGCACGCCCGAGCCGCCGGCATTGGTGGAGATGTTGCCGCCGATGACGCAACTGCCTTCGGCGCCCAGGCTCAAGGGGAAGAAGCAGCCGGCCTCCTCGGCGGTTTTCTGGATGGTCTGCAGGATCACCCCGGCCTCCACCGTCATGGTGAAGTTCAGGGGATCGAGGGCGCGCACCTGGTTCATGCGGC
Source organism: Pseudomonadota bacterium (assembly GCA_021782815.1). Classification (GTDB taxonomy): domain Bacteria; phylum Pseudomonadota; class Alphaproteobacteria; order Rhodospirillales; family Magnetospirillaceae; genus JAJZGK01. Next base: position 20,502 of record JAJXUO010000011.1, on the reverse strand, counting down.
CGAGGCTGAGCACGATCTGACGGCCGCTGTCGTCGGGGGCGCCGCCGCCGCAGAGGCCGGTATTGCCGCCCTGGGGCACGATGGCCACGCCGGCGGCGGCGCACAGCTTGACCACCGCCGCCACTTCGGCGGTGCAGGCGGGGCGGACCACCGCCAGGGCCTTGCCGTGATAAAGGCCGCGCTCCTCCTCTTCGAAGGGGGCCTTGTCGGCGGGAGCGGTCAGCAGGCCGTTGGGCCCGACGACCGACGCGATCTGGGTGAGAATGTCCTGGGTCATGAGCAAGGATTTAGCCTTATCCGCCGGACGGCGCAAGAGGGCGCGGCGCGGCGGCGCGGCGCAGGCGGTCGTTGATGGCCAGGCCCAGGCCGTGCCGGGGAATGGGGGCGACGGCGATGCCGGAGAACTCCGGGCGGTCCAGGGCGCGCAGCATGGCGAACAGGTGGGCGGCGGCCTCGGCCAGATCGCCGCCGTCGCTCAAATTCAGGGTGGCGCCGGGCGTGGGGCCGAAGCCCAGCAGCGCCTCGCCGGGGCGAAGGGCGGCGGCCTCCAGCCGCACCGGCAGGCCGGGGGCGTAATGGCTGGCCAGCATGCCGGGGGATTTGGGGCCGCTCTCGCCCTGGCCGTCGGCCAGGGCGACCGGGCCCAAAAGCGCTTCCAACTGTTCGCGGGTCACGCCGCCGGGGCGCAGCAGGGTGGCGGTGGCGGTGGACAGATCCAGCACGGTGGATTCCACCCCCACGGCGCAGGGACCGCCATCCAGGATCATCTCCAGCCGTCCGTCCAGACCCTCGGCCACATGGCGGGCGGTGGTGGGGCTGACCCCGCCGGAGGGGTTGGCGCTGGGCGCGGCCACCGGGCAGGCGGCGGCGCGCAGCAGGGCCAGGGCCACCGGATGGGCGGGAATGCGCACGGCGATGCTGTCGAGCCCGGCCGAGGCCAGCAGCGAGACCGGGCAATCGGCGCGGCGCGGCAGCACCAGGGTGAGGGGGCCGGGCCAGAAACGCTCGGCCAGCAGCCGGGCGCGGCGGTCCATCTCCACCAGCCGCTCCACCGCCGCCACATCGGGGAGATGCGAAATCAGCGGATTGAAGCTGGGGCGGTTCTTGGCGGCGAAAATACCGGCCACCGCCCGGTCGAGGGTGGCGTTGCCGCCCAGGCCGTACACCGTTTCGGTGGGAAAGGCCACCAGTCCGCCCTGGCGCAGCATTTGGGCGGCGCGGGCGATGGAGATTTCATCGGCGGGAAGGATCAGGGACGACACAATAGCCAAGACCGGAATAGAAGAAAAACAGAGGGTGAAAGTATTTCCGCAAGCGCAGCATAGGAAAGGGCCGCCCTAACGGAGGGGCGGCCCTTGTCTCGCTTCGCTCTAGGATCGGGCCACTGATCATATGACCCGGAGCCAAGTCACCGCAAAGGCATGTGCGGCGGCTAATCAGTGGGTGAACTTGGTCACTCACGGGTATTATAGTGTTCCTCTTCTTGCTCCGAGTCAAGAAAAACGGCGTTCGCCGGTGGGGCGCGCGGGGCGTCAGGTCTGGCGCTGGTGCATGGCCACGCCTTTGCGTTCCGGGCCGAAAAATACCGCGGCGGCCACCGCCAGCGCCACCACGGCGGCGGTGGAGGCGAGGGCCAGGGCATAGTCGTTGCCATGGCTTTCGGCGATGCCGGCCTGCAGGGGCGCGGCCAGCGAAATGACGAAGTTGCCCAGCTGATAGGTGAAGCCGGGGAAGGTGCCGCGCACCTCCGGCGGAGAGAGTTCGTTCAGATGCACCGGCACCACGCCCCAGGCGCCCTGCACCATGAATTGCATCAGGAAAACCCCCAGGCCCAGCATGGCGGGCGATGTGGAATAGGCCCAGAGCGGCACCACCAGCAAAGCCAGCAGGGAGGAGATGAGGATGGCCTTGCGCCGGCCGATCCGCTCGGACAGGGCGCCGAACGACAGCCCGCCGGCGATGGCCCCGATATTGGCGACGATCAGCAGCAGGGAAATGCTGGCGGTATCGAACTTCATCTGTTTGGCCAGGAACACCTTGTAGAGATCCTGCGTGCCGTGGCTGAAGGCGTTGAAGCAGGACATCAGGACCACGATGTAGAGGAACATTTTCCAGTTGCGGGTGATCGACGACACCATGTCCCTGAGGGAGTGGCTGTTGCTGGCCGCCCAGGCGGGGCTTTCCTTGACTTTGGCCCGGATGAACAGCACCAGGAGCGACGGAACGGCCCCGACGATGAACATGCCGCGCCAGCCCACGGTCTTGAAAAGGGCCCAATAGACGATGGTGGCCACCAGAAAGCCAACGGCATAGCCTTCCTGCAACAGGCCCGAGACGATGCCGCGGGCCGAGGCCGGGATCGTTTCCATGGCCAGCGACGAGCCGATGCCCCATTCCCCGCCCATGGCGATGCCGAACAGCAGGCGCAGCAGCAGAAGGGTTTCAAGGTCGGGGGCGAAGCCCGAGGCCAGTTCCAGGGCGGAAAACAGCAAAACGTCGATCATCAGCACCGGCCGTCGGCCATAGCGATCGGCCAGGCCGCCGAAGATGAAGGCGCCGACGGGGCGCATGGCCAGGGTCAGGGTCACACCGTAGGCCACCGCCTTGACCGTGGTGTGAAAGTCGGCGGCCACATTGTCCAGAATCATGATCATGATGAAGAAGTCGAAGGCGTCCAGCATCCAGCCCAGGAAACTGGCGATGACGGCGCTTCTCTGGTCGGACTCGAGGCGCCGCAATTCCTGCCAGGCGGTGGTGATCAGCGTCATGGACCGTCTCCCCCTTGATCTTATTTCGGCCCTCCGGAAAGATCCCGGAGGGTGCGGCCATGATAGGCCGGACGGCGGAGTCTGACTACAAACGGTTTGGTGTCCGCACGCCCGGGGGGGCGCCCTCAGCCTTGCAGCAGGCGGGCGTAGCGGTCGGGCTTGAAGCCGGCTTCCAGCAGGCCGGGGCCTTCCAGCAGGGGGCGTTTGATCATGGCGGGCTGGGTCAGCATCAGGGTGATGGCGCGCGCGCTGTCGAGATTGGCGCGGTCAGCCTCGGGCAGTTTGCGGAAGGTGGTGCCCGAGCGGTTCAGCACCGTCTCCCAGCCCAGGGCGGCGCACCAGCGTTCCAGGTCGGCGCGGGTCAGGCCGTCCTTGCGGGTATCGTGAAAGCGATAGGCCACGCCGTGCCCGTCCAGCCAGGCGCGGGCCTTCTTCATGGTATCGCAGGCGGGGATGCCGTAAAGGACGAGGCTCATGGCGCGTAGCTCAGGGTCACCTTGGCGGCGGCGTCGCGCGCCGCCTCGCGGGCGGTGTCGGTGTCGCCGGCGCGGGCCAGGGCCAGGGCCACCCCCATGCGGCGGTAGGGCCGGGTGGTGGGTTTATTGAAGATGCGCACATCGATCTCCACCCCGGGCCGGGCCGGGCGCAGCGCGGCCTCGAGTCCGGCCACCGAGAAATCGTCGGCGTCGTGTTCGGCCAGGATCACCGCCGAGGCGGCGGCGCCCAACTGGGTCAGGGTGGGAATGGGCAGGCCCAGCACGGCGCGGGCATGCAGATCGAACTCGGTGAGGTTCTGCGAAATCAGCGTCACCATGCCGGTATCGTGCGGGCGCGGCGACAGTTCCGAGAAGATCACCTCCTCGCCCTGGACGAAGAATTCCACCCCGAACAGGCCGTACCCGCCCAGATTGTCCACCACGGCCTTGGCCTGGCGCCGGGCCTCGGCCACCGCCGCCGCCGACATGGCCGCCGGCTGCCAGCTTTCCTGGTAGTCGCCGCGTTCCTGGCGATGACCGATGGGATCGCAGAACAGCACGCCGTCGCGGGTGCGGATGGTCAGCAGGGTGATCTCGTAATCGAAGGGGATGAAGGCCTCGACGATGACGCGGCGGCGGTCGCCGCGCATGCCGGCCACGGCATAGTCCCAGGCGGCGGCCACGCCGGCGGCGTCGCGCACCACGCTCTGGCCCTTGCCCGAGGAGGACATCACCGGCTTGACCACGGCGGGCAGGCCGATGGCCTCGACGGCGGCCCGCATCTCCTCCAGGCTTTCGGCATAGCGGTAGCGCGAGGTGGGCAGGCCCAGTTCGGCGGCGGCCACCTCGCGGATGCGGTCGCGGTTCATGGTCATCAGGGTGGCCCGGGCCGAGGGCACCACGCAAAAGCCCCGGGCCTCGTAGTCCTGCAGCACCTCGGTGCGGATGGCCTCGATTTCGGGCACGATATAGTCGGGGCGGTGCTTGTCGATGGCGGCGCCCAGGGCGGCGGCATCGAGCATGGAAAAGACCTCGGCCTCGTCGGCCACCTGCATGGCCGGCGCGCCGGCGTAGGAATCGCAGGCGACGACATGGGCGCCGAGGCGCTTGGCGGAAATCACGAACTCCCGGCCCAGTTCGCCCGAGCCCAGCAGCAAAATCTTCGCAATGGCGGCCATGGCCGGTTCTCTCTTGTCTTAAGGATCCCGTGCCCGGGATCGGGTTGGTCGGGGTTATTCCGCGTCTTGCAGGATGCGGCAGGGCTGCGGCGCGCCCCAGGCCACCACCGGCGGGTTCAGGAAGCCGTCCTTGCCGTAAAGCAGGGGGCTGCCGTCGGGCAGGGTCATGCACCCGCCCGCCGCCCGCAGGATGGCGTGGCCGGCGGCGGTGTCCCATTCCATGGTCCGGCCGAAGCGGGGATAGAGATCGGCCTCGCCCGCCGCCACCAGGGCGAATTTCAGCGAGCTGCCCGAGTGGCGCAGTTCGGCCACCGGCAGCGGCGCGATGAAGGTGTCGAAGCGTTCAGAATCGCGGTGCGAGCGGCTGGACAGCACCACCATCCCGGCCTCGGGCCGCGGACGCACGGAGATGGGGCGCGGCGGCGCCCCCCGGTCTTCCACCGTGGCCCGGCCGGGAGCGGCCAGGAACAGGCGGTCGGGCACCGGGGCGAACAGGGCGCCCACCACCGGCACGCCGTTGTCGATCAGGCCGATATTGACGGTGAACTCGCCGTTCTTCGCCACGAATTCCTTGGTGCCGTCCAGGGGGTCCACCAGCCAGAAGCGCCCCTGCGACACGTCGAAACGGGCCCCGGCGGCGGCGGCCTCCTCGGAGACCACCGGGATGTCGGGGGTGAGGGCGGCCAGACCGGCCAGAATGATGGCCTCGGCCTTGAGATCGGCCTCGGTCACCGGCGAGGCGTCCTCCTTGTTCCGCACTTCGAAATCGGAGCGGTAGACCTCGAGAATGGCGGCCCCGGCCTTGCGGGCCAGGAGCCCCAGGGCGGGCAGCAATGCGGCATAATCGGTCACGATGACGGACACTTCCTTAAAGGCTTCGGGTTAGTGCACCGCCAGCGGCGGCATGCGGGTTTGCGGGGCCGGATCGGCCATCAGCGCCGTCAGCGGCGCGGTCAGGCGCTGCAGGCGCTCCAGCAGGACGGCGGTGCGGCTGCCGGCGGCCAGCGAGGCGGCCATGTCGTCGGGGACGTGGCCGGTGCGCAGGATGTCCAGCAGTTCCTCCATGGGATCGCGCGGCCGGGGGAAGGGCTCCAGGGCCAGGGGCATCTGGCTGGGCACATGCACCAGGTCGCGGATCGCCGCCCAGGCGGCGTCATAGCCGCCGACACCGTCCACCAGATGGCGCTGGGCGGCGTCGGCGCCGGTCCAGATGCGGCCGCGGGCCAGGGCGTCCATGGCGGTGGGGGCGATATGGCGGGCCTGTTCGGCTTTGCCGGTGAAATCGGCGTAGACATGGTCGAGCATGACGTTGAGCCGGGCCCAGGCGGCGGGCGAGAAGGTCTGGTTGCTGCTCCACATGCCGGCATTGGCGCCGCCCGGCACCTCGCCCCAGCTCACCCCCACCTTCTTCCACAGGTCGGCGGCGACGAACTTGCCGCTGAAGACGCCGATGGAGCCGGTGATGGTGCCGGGATCGGCGAAAATGCGGTCGGCGGGCAGGGCGGCGAAATAGCCGCCCGAGGCGGCGACATCGCCCATGGACACCACCACCGGCTTGCCGGCGGCGCGGGCCTGGCCGACGGCGCGCCACACCGCGTCGGCGGCGGGATAGGAGCCGCCGGGGCTGTCGATACGGAACAGGATGGCCTTGACCTTGGGATCCTTGGCGGCGTCCTCGAACGCCTTGACCAGGCGCCGGGCGGAGAAGACCGGTCCGTCGGACAGGGCCTCGCCGCCGTCGCGCTGCACCGTGCCCACCCCCATGATCAGGGCCACCTTGACGGCGTTGGGCTCGTCCTTCAGGCGGGCGGCGTAATCGTCGACGGCCACGAATTTCTGGCCCAGGGGCAGCAGGCTTTTCTGCACCTCGTCCCAGTAGGCCAGTTTGTCCACCAGCTTGTCCTTCAGGGCCTCGTCGGCCATCAGGGGCGCCTGGTCGATATCCTGACGCACCTGATCGGGGGTGAGGCCGCGGTCATGGGCCACGGCGGCGACGATCTGGCCGGTCCAACCCCGCACCAGGCGGCTTAAGGAGTCCTGATTGGCCTTGCTCATGCCGTCGCGGGTGAAGATCTCGATGGCCGATTTATATTCCCAGCGGGCGCCGAACTGCGCGGTAATGCCCAGCTTGTCGAACAGGCCCTTGAGGAAGGGGCTTTCCGCCATGAAGCCGGTGATGCCGAGATCGCCCGAGGGCTGCAGCCACACCTGCTGGAAGGCGCTGGCCAGATAATAGCCGATGGTGGCGGCGCTGCCCTCGCCGAGGCCGCTGCTATAGAACAGGGTGCGCTTGCCGCTGGCGCGGAAGCGGGCCACGGCGGCGCGCAGCTCCTGGGCCTGGGCCATGCCGATGCGGGCGCCGTCGAGCCGGGCCAGCAGGCCGCCGACCCGGGGATCGTCGGCGGCGCGGTCGAGGGCGCGCACCACTTCGAGCACGGTGGGGGCGTCGTCGTTCTGCAGGCGGGCCAACGGCGAGTCGGGCCGGGTTTCGGCCAGACCATGATTGAGATCGAGGCTCAGCACCATATGGGCGGGCAGGGGCGGCGCCTCCTGGCGCGCGGTCCACAGACCGATGGCGACGGCCAGCAGCAGGGTGAGTGAGCCGACAACGGCCAGAACAATCAGGGCGACGCGACCGAACAGCCGCATGATCAGGCTCCCCCTCTCTTGAGGTGTGGGCGACGGATAGTGCGTTATGGTTATGGGGCGCGATGGGCGAGGGGTCAATCGTTCGCCGCAAAAATGCAACATGCGGCGCGGGCTGGCGGCGTTATAAAGGGGGGCTCTCTGGCGCCTGAGAGGGACACGCTGGCGCCCGAGAGGCATAAATTTGGAAGCCGCGCATGCGGCTGACTAGCGCATTGAGCGCGCCGGAGCGTTGCCGGGAGTCGCAGACGAACGCCGAAGGCGGACAGCGCCAGCGCAGGCATTAGTGAGGACAAGCCAAGCTGGCGGCACGCCAGCGCCCGGCGCCTGAGGGACAGAATTTGGAAGCCGCTTTATGCGGCTGACTAGCGCTTTCTCGCGCGCCGGAGCGTTGCCGGGAGTCGCAGACGAACGCCGAAGGCGGACAGCGCCAGCGCAGGCATTAGCGAGGACAAGCCAAGCTGGCGGCACGCCAGCGCCCGGCGCCTGAGGGACTAACAAAAAGACACTCACCCATGGATAAACGCTGGCTGGATCTGGGGCTTTATGTCGGGCGGCGTTTCAAGGCCGACCGCGCTCTTGATCGCGCCTCGTCGTTGAGTTACGCCACGTTGCTGTCGCTGGTGCCGCTGCTGGCCATCGCCCTGGCCATGCTGGCGGCCTTTCCGGTGTTCGACGGCGTGCGCGGCCAGCTGGAAAGCCTGGTGTTCCACAATTTCGTGCCCGAGGTGGGCGAGCAGGTGGATCGCCATATCGCCATTTTCGTGGCCAATGCCGGGCGGCTGACGGCGGTGGGGGTGGTCGGGCTGGCGGTGACCGCCGTCACCCTGCTGATGACCATCGAAAGCGCGCTGAACGGCATTTTCCGGGTGGTGACGGCGCGGCCGCGGTTGTCGCGGCTGCTGGTCTACTGGACGGCGCTGACCCTGGGGCCGCTGCTGGTGGGGGTGAGCGTTTCCCTGTCGGTCTGGCTGCTGCCGCTGCAGGACTGGGCCGAACATGCCGGGCTGGCCGCCCTGGTGCGTCTTGGCGCCGCCCTTCTGCCCCTGCTGCTGCTGATGCTGGCCTTCGCCCTGCTCTATCTGGCCGTGCCCAACCGCCGGGTGGCGGTGCTCGACGCCCTGGCCGGCGGCATCGCCGCCGGTCTGGCCTTTACCCTGCTCAGGCTGGCCTTCGGCGTTTATATCGCCCGGGCCCATGTATACCGCAATGTTTACGGCGCCATGGCGGCGGTGCCGATCTTTCTGTTCTGGACCTATCTCAGTTGGGTGGTGGTGTTGTTCGGGGCCGAACTGACGGCGGCGCTGCCGGAATGGCGGCAGGCGCGGCCCGAGGATGATGGTCCGTTATCGCCCCGGCGGCGTTTGGATCTGGCCCTGGCCCTGCTGGCCCTGCTGCGCGCCGATGCCCGCGTCGGCGCCGCCGGGCTGGGGCGCCCCGCCCTGCTGGAGGGCACCGGCGCCGGCGAGGCGGCGTTGTTCGAGGTGCTGACCCGGCTGCTGGCGCGGGGCTATCTGGCGCGCACGGCGGCGGGACGCTATGTGCTGGTGCGCGATCTGGGCCGGGTGCGTTTGGCCGATCTGGTGGCCCATCTCGATCTCGGCCTCGGCCCGGAGGGGGTCGGATCCGGGCTGCTGGCCGACCGCCTCGGCCGGGCGGCGGCGGCGCAGGCCGAGGCCCTTGATCTGTCGCTGGCGGAGGTTCTGGAGGATTACTCCATGCCCTTGCGCGGATTATAGGGGTGTTTGGCGGCCCAGCCGCGCAAAAAGCCTTCCAGCTCGGCGTCGATCTTCTCGGGCAGGGCGATCTTCAGGGTCACCAGCTGATCGCCGCGCTCCTTGCCGTGGGGCACGCCCTTGCCCTTGAGGCGCATCACCGTGCCGCCCTGCGCCCCGGCCGGGATCGTCAGGGCCACCTTGCCGTCGATGGTGGGCACCGTCACCTTGGCCCCCAGCGCCGCCTCGGCCAGGGTCAGCGGCAGGGCGACGAGGATATCGTTGTCCTCGCGGCTGAAATAGGGGTGGGGCTCCACCTTGATCTCGATCAGGGCGTCGCCGGCCGGGCCGTCGCCCTGTCCGGCATGGCCCTGGCCTTTCAGGCGCAGATGGGTGCCGTCGCGGGTGCCGGGGGGCACCTTCACGTTCAGGCTCTTGCCGGTGGGCAGGGTGATGCGCTTGGTGGTGCCGAGGGCGGCCTCGGTAAAGGGCACCTTCAGGGAATATTGCGCGTCGGCGCCCTTGCGCCCCGGCTCGTCCTCTTCCTCGAACCAGGCCTTGCCGCCGCTGCGGGCCCGGCCCTTGTCGCGACGGCGCATCATTTCGGCGAAAATGTCGTCGGCATTGCCGAAACCGCCGAATCCGCCGAAGCCCTGGCCCTTGTTGTTGTAGCCGCCGTGATTGCGGCGCGGGCCGCGTTTCTCGTTGCCCTGGCCGTCGATCTCGCCGGCATCGAAGCGGGCGCGCTTGGCGGCGTCGCTCAACAGGTCGTAGGCGGCGGTGACCTTCTTGAATTTCTCCTCGGCGGCGGCGTTGCCGGGATTGACGTCGGGATGCAGGGTGCGCGCCAGCTTGCGGTAGCTGCTTTTAAGCTGTTCGGGGGTGGCGTCGCGCGCAACGCCCAGGATCTTGTAGGGATCATCCGCCACGGAAAAAACCTTCGATGGAATTTGGAACGGCAAGGCTCTGAATTACAAAGGAATAAAGTGTTCCGGCGTGACTTTCCAGCGTCGCCGTGGCCGGTGTCGCGAATTTTGTCATGCGATTGCCCATTTGCTTTCGACATCGGCCAGACTATGTAATGGCTCTTAAAGTCGGTAATAAGCTGATTTTCCAAGATATTAAGAGCGATTTGCAATGGCTGCGAGTGAAAAGGATCCCCTGGAGCTGTTCCATCAGTGGATGGCCGAGGCGGAAAAGAGCGAAGTGAACGATCCCAACGCGATGGCCCTGGCCACCGCCGACGGCGAGGGCCGTCCTTCGGTGCGCATGGTGCTGCTGAAGGAGGCCGACGCCCGGGGCTTCGTGTTCTACACCAATCTGGAAAGCCGCAAGGGCGGGGATCTGGCCGCCAACGCCCGCGCCGCCCTGTGCCTGCACTGGAAAAGCCTGCGCCGCCAGGTGCGCATCGAGGGGGCGGCGCAGCCGGTGGCGCCGGAGGAGGCCGACGCCTATTTCGCTAGCCGGGCCCGGGGCAGCCAGATCGGCGCCTGGGCCTCGCGGCAGTCGCGGCCCCTGCAGGGGCGCTTCGAGCTGGAACGGCGCATCGGCGAGTTCGCCGCCAAATTCGGCCTGGGCAAGGTGCCGCGTCCGCCGCACTGGTCGGGCTTCCGCGTGGTGCCGGAGCGCATCGAATTCTGGGCCGACCGCCCCTTCCGCCTGCATGAGCGCACCCTGTTCATCGCCACCCCCGAGGGCTGGCGCACCGAACAGCTCTTTCCGTGAGCGGAGGGGACATGAGCGACGATTTCGCCGAAAAGGAAAAGGCCGGGCGCATGATGCGCCGCGCCACCGTGTTCGCGGTGGCGGTGGGGCTGATCCTGATCGTGGCCAAACTGACGGCGTGGCTGGGCACCGGCTCGGTGGCGCTGCTCTCGACCTTGATCGATTCCACCCTCGACAGCATCGCCTCGCTGGTCAATCTGCTGGCGGTGCATCATGCCCTGTCGCCGGCCGACGCCGAACACCGCTTCGGCCACGGCAAGGCCGAACCGCTGGCCGGGCTGGCGCAATCGGCCTTCATCGGCGGTTCGGGGCTGCTGCTGATCGGCGAGGCGGCGCAACGCCTGTGGGAGCCGCAGCCGGTGACCCACGGCGTCGGCGGCATCGCGGTGATGGGGCTGTCCATGGTGCTGACCCTGGCCCTGGTCACCTACCAGAAGCGGGTGATCGCCCGCACCAAATCGGTGGCCATCACCGCCGACCGCCTGCATTACGCCTCCGATCTGATGATGAACGCCGGGGTGATCGTCTCGCTGCTGCTGAGCGCCCATCTGGGCTGGACCTTCATCGATCCGCTGTTCGCCATGGGCATCGCCGTCTATATCCTGTGGGGGGCGGGGAAACTGGCCTGGGGGTCCTTCAACCTGTTGATGGACCGCGAGTTCGCGCCCGAGGATCGCACCCGCATCAAGGCCATCTGCGAGGCCCATCCCCTGGTGCGCAACATGCACGATCTGCGCACCCGCTCGGCCGGGCAGGCCGATTTCATCCAGCTGCATCTGGTGCTGGACGGCGAAATGTCGCTGCGCCGCGCCCACGACATCAGCGATGCCGTGGAAGCCGAGATCCGCGCCGCCTTTCCCCGCGCCGACATCATCATTCATCAGGATCCCGACGGCCTGGTGGAACCGCGCAAGGATTTCGACGAGGAGTAAGCCATGGCCGCGCCCGCCGCCCAGGACGAGATCATCGCCTGTCTCTCCGATCCGGCGGCCTTCGGCGCCGTTGACCCGGTGCAGCGCATCGATACCCATATCTCGGCGCTGTTCCTGGTGGGCGATCGGGCCTACAAGCTGAAACGGGCGGTGCGTCTGCCTTTTCTCGATTTCTCCACCCTGGCGGCGCGCGAGGCGGCCTGCCGGGCCGAACTGGCGGTGAACCGCCGCACCGCGCCGGGCCTTTATCTCGGGGTGGAGGCGGTGCGCCGCGGCGCCGATGGCCGCCTTGGCCTCGGCGGCACGGGCGCGGTGGTGGACTGGCTGGTGGTGATGCGCCGCTTCGACCAGGAGGGGCTGTTCGACCGCCTGGCCCCGGCCGGCGCCATCCCGCGCGAGGAGGCCGAGGCCCTGGCCGAGACCATCGCCGCTTTCCACGAGGCGGCGCCGCCGCGCCCCGGCTGGGGCGGCGCGGCGGGTCTGGCCCATACCCTGGAGACCAACCACGCCTGCTTCCTCGATCACGCCGCCGAGGGCACCTTCGATCGCGCCGCCGCCGAGGCGTTGACGGCGAAGAGCCGCGCCGTCCTGGCGACCCAGGCGGCGCTGCTCGACCGCCGCCGCGATCAGGGGCTGGTGCGCCAGTGCCACGGGGATCTGCATCTGGGAAACATCTGCCGCTTCGAGGGGCGCCCGCTGCTGTTCGACGCCATCGAGTTCAACGACGATTTCGCCTGTATCGACGTGCTTTACGATCTGGCCTTCCTGCTCATGGATCTGTGGGCGCGGGGGCTGCGCGAGCTGGCCAGCTTGATCTTCAACCGTTATCTGGAGTGCCGCCCCGATGTGGAGGGGCTGGCTGCCTTGCCGCTGATGCTGTCGATGCGCGCCGCCATCCGCGCCCATGTCGCGGCGCAGATGGCGCGGGGGGCGGGCGATGGCGCCCAGGCCCTGCGGGCGCGGGCGCGGGAGTATTTCGCCCTGGCCGAAGGCTTTCTCGCGCCGGCGCCGCCCCGCCTGCTGGCGGTGGGCGGCTTTTCCGGCTGCGGCAAAAGCCGTCTGGCCCGGGATCTGGCGCCGCTGCTGGGCGCGGCGCCGGGGGCGGTGGTGCTGCGCACCGACGTGATCCGCAAGCGGCTGGCCGGGGTGGAGGCGCTGACGCGGCTGCCGCCCGAAGGCTATAGCGCCGAGATGAGCGCACGCACCTATGCCGAACAGGCGGCCCTGGCCGGGCGGGCGCTGGCGGCGGGCCAGGCGGTGGTGGCCGACGCCGTCTTCGCCCAACCGGCGCAGCGGGCGGGGATCGAGGCGGCGGCCCGGGCCGCCGGCGTTTCGTTCGACGGCCTGTGGCTGGAGGCGGCGCCCGAAGTGATGCGGGCCCGCATCCAGGGCCGCAAACGCAATGCCTCCGATGCCACCTTGAGCGTGCTGGAAAAGCAGCTGGCCGCCGGCCCCGGCCCCGTCACCTGGATGCGCCAGGACAGTTCGGGCAGCAAATCCGAAACCTTCCGCAACGCTTTGGGGAAATTGGGGCTGTCCGTCCCTGCTGCGCAGGGCCATAATGAATCGGGGTAAGGCGGGGCATCGGTGCAAAAACGATCCCCTGCGGGAGTTTTCTCGGAGACTGACATGACTGCCTATAAATCCATTCTGGCCTACCTGTGCGATGCCGCCACCGCCCGGCAGACCCTGTCGCTGGCCCTGAAAGTGGCCGTCGCCCATGCCGCCCGGCTGCGGGTTCTGCATGTGCGCCCCGACGCCACCAACGCCGTGCCCCTGGTGGGGGAAGGCATGTCGGGCGCCATGGTGGAGGAAATGCTGGCCCTGGCCGAGACCCGGGCCGCCAACCGCGCCGCCGAATTGCACGGGATTTTCGAGCAGGCCCTGGCCGATACCCCGGCGGATGCCGTGTGGGTCGAGGAAGTGGGGCAGGAGGAGGATCTGCTGGCCCTGGTGGGCCGCCTGACCGATCTGGTGGTGATGGCCCGCCCCGGCACCGACAGCGAAAGCGCGCCGCTGCTGGCCCTGAACGCGGTGCTGATGGAAAGCGGCCGCCCGCTGCTGCTGGTGCCGGAGCGTCCGGTGGACGCGGTGGGGCGGCATGTGGCGGTGCTGTGGAACGGCAGCGCCGAAGCCTCGCGCGCCGTGGCCTTCGCCATGCCGTTCCTGACGGCGGCCGACAAGGTCAGCATCTTCTCGGCCAGCGAGGCCCGCTCCCTGGCCCAACCGCAAGCCCTGGCCGAATATCTGGGCTGCCACGGCATCAAGGCCGAAACCCGCGTCATGCCGTCGGGCGGCACGGTGGAAACCACCCTGCTGGCCGAGGTGGAACGGGCCGGCGCCGATATGATGGTGATGGGGGCTTATACCCATAGCCGCCTGCGCCAGCTGATTCTGGGCGGGGTGACCCGGCATATCCTGCTGCACGCCACCCTGCCGGTTCTGATGTGCCACTAATACCAAATTGCAGTGATCGGAACCGATCACTGCCCCCTCATGCGCCGGGCGGGTTTCTCCGAAACCCTTGGCGTCGTGCCTGATGGCGCGCTTTGCCTCACCGTGCCTGATGGCGCGCTTTGCCTCACCGCGCCATCAGGCGCGCGTCGCCTTGCTCCTAACCGGCGTCGCGATGAGTCAAACTCATCGCGACTTGGTATAAACCGGGGCAAGGCCCCGCCCCATCGAAAAAAGAGGGGGTGGGGCTAAGCCTTATTCAATTTATGGTTAAGAATGTGATAGACTGATCACCAGTTGAAAAGCATCGCCCAGGCGGTCGGCCCGCCGGAAGGGGGTAAGATGTTGACGCTGGAAGATTGCATCGGTTTCAGCGGACTGACGTCCGAGCAAGTGGAAGCCATCGCGCATCACGAACATCTCTCGATGATCCTTGCCGCCGAACTGGCGGAAAATCTGCTGGAAAGCCCCAAGGGCGTGGCCCTGGTGGAAGCCATCCTCAACGACGAGGTGGCCTATTGCCAGACGCACGGCAACAATGTGCGCCGTGCCGTCTATCAGGCCGGTCTGGATCAGTTCCTCACCCGGCATCACCGTTACATGTAGGCGGCGCCCGCCGTCCCCGCTCCCGGTCACAGGCGCATTGAGCGCCTGTGGCGAAAGGCCTATAGTCGGGTCATGAGCGACGAGGCCAAAACCGTTATTCTGACCGGTGCCAGCCAGGGCATCGGTCATGCTACCGTGCAGCGCTTCATGCGGGAGGGCTGGCGGGTGATCACCTGCGCCCGCCAGGATGTGCCGGCGCATTGCCGCCGCGATCCGCTGTGGACCCACCACATCCCCACCGATCTCAGCCGGGACGACAGTCTGGAGGCCTTCATCCGCGAGGCCAACGCCGTGCTGGAAGGGCAGCCGCTGCACGCCCTGGTCAACAATGCCGGTTTAAGTCCGAAAACCCCTTACAAGGAACGGCTGGGGGTGCTGAACGGCTCCATCAGCGGCTGGAAAGAGGTGTTCGACCTCAATTTCTTCGCGCCGTTGCGGCTGGCGCGCGGTTTCGCCTCGGCCCTGCACCGGGGCAAGGGCTCCATCGTCAATATCACCTCCATCGCCGGGCATTACGTGCATCCCTTCGCCGGGTCGGCCTATTCCACCTCCAAGGCGGCGCTGTCGGGGCTGACACGGGAAATGGCGGCGGAAATGGCGCAATTGGGGGTGCGGGTCAACGCCGTGGCCCCCGGCGAGATTAAAACCGACATGATCTCGCCGGAATACGAGGCCCTGATCCCGCGCATCCCCCTGGATCGCATGGGCAGCGTCGAGGATGTGGCCGGGGTGGTCTATCGCCTGTGCTCCGACGACTTCGGCTATGTCACCGGCACCGAGATCTTCGTTACCGGTGGGCAGCACCTCTATTGAGGCCGCGGCCGTCTCCGTTTCGTTTCGATCCGTCAATCGTGACGAAATATATCATGACTCTTAATTAGGTTGCTGACATATACTGCGCCCCGAAACATGCGGACCGGGGAGGCGCGAATGGCGGCGGCGACGAAAATCACCACGAAACTGCATGCCGTGGCGGCGATCGCCCTGGCGGGAACGGTGCTGGTGGGGGCCATCGGGCTTATGTCCAGCATGAGCCTCAACCGCTTCAATACCCGCCTGGAGGCCGAGGCCGGCGAGCCCGCCGCCACCTTGAGCGCCCTGGCCACGGCGCAGGAGGATGCCCTGCGCCAGCTGTTCGGCGTGACCGATCATGCCGCCTTCCATCCCGACATCATCGACGGCGATCTGCGGCAAATTGCCGCGTTGGAGGCGGCCTACCAGGCGGGATACGTCATCGATCCCACTCTGTTCCGCCAGGTGGCGGCGCGCGACCGGGCCTTCACCGGCCAATGCCTGGACAAGGGCGTGGCGCTGGCCCGGAGCGGCGCGGCGGAGGCCCTGGCGGCGCATCTGACGGAGAGCTGCGGGCCGCTGTTCGAGGCCCTGAAGGCCGATGAGGGGCGGCTGTTGCAGGCGCACGAGGCGCGGGGCCGCGCCTTGCGGCAGGATGCCGCCGGGCTGGATCATCTGACCACCTGGGGCCTGTTGGCCGGAACCCTGCTGGTGGCCCTGGCGGTGCTGGGGCTGATGACGCGGGTGGGGCGGGGCATTTCCCGGCCGCTCACCGCCATCGTGCATGCCCTCGATCTGCTGGCCAAGGGCGATCTTGAACATCGCATCGACGGGCAGGAGCGGGGCGACGAGGTGGGCGAGATCGCCCGTGCCGCCGCCATTCTGTTCCGGCACGAGGTGGACCGGCGGGCGCTGGAGCAGGCCGCCGAGGCGGAGCGGCTGGCCAAGGAAAAGCGGGCCGAAACCATCAGCGGCCTGACCGACGCCTTCGACCGCAAGGTGGCCGAGGCCCTGGGGGTGGTGTCGCGCGCCGCCGACGGCCTGGAACAGGCGGCGCAAAGCCTGTCCAGCGTTTCGGATCAGACCCAGCGCCAGGCCGGCGCCGTGGGGGCGGCCAGCCAGCAGGCGGCGGCCAATGTGCAAACGGTGGCGGCCGCCTCGGAGGAACTGTCGGCGTCCAGCCGCGAGATCGGCGCGCAGGTGCTGCGCGCCAACGATATCGCCCGCGACGCCGCGCGGCAGGCCGCCACCACCGACGAACTGGTGCGCGGGCTGGCCGAGGCCGCCGAGAAGATCGGCGATGTGGTCAGCCTGATCACCGACGTGGCCAGCCAGACCAATCTTCTGGCCCTGAACGCCACCATCGAGGCGGCGCGGGCCGGCGAGGCCGGCAAGGGCTTCGCCGTGGTGGCGGGCGAGGTGAAGACCCTGGCCAACCAGACGGCGCGGGCCACCGACGAGATTTCCGCCCATATCGCCGGAGTGCAGCAGCAGACCGGTCAGGCGGTGGAGGCCATCGACGCCATTACCCGGACCATCGGGCAGATCAGCGAAATTTCCGGGGTCATCGCCGCGGCGGTGGAACAGCAGGAGGCGGCCACCCAGGAGATCGCCCGCAATATCGCCGAAGCCTATACCGGCACCTCGGAGGTGGCCCGCAATATCGGCGGCGTATCGGAGGGGGCGCAGGACAGCAGCGCGGCGGCCCGCACCCTGTTGGGCATGGCCCGCGATCTTGGCCGGCAGTCGGAGAGCCTGGGCACGGTGGTGGACGGCTTCCTCATCGGCGTGCGCCAGTCCTCGGGCGACGAGGGGCTGGCCATGGTCAAGGGCGCCATGGGCGATCACAAGGCCTTCGTCGAGCGGGTGCGCGCGGCGCTGGACGGCAAAAGCGCTCTCAAGGCCGCCGAACTGACCACGCACCATAGCTGCCGCTTCGGCAAATGGTACGACGCGGTGACGGATCAGAGCCTGAGCGGGCGCCCGGCCTTCCAACAGATCGCCGATCCGCATCAAAGGGTGCACGAGGCGGGGCGCCAGGCCCTGGACTGCCTGGCCGCCGGCGATCAGGCCGGCGCCGAGGCCGCCGCCGCCCGCATGGAAGCGGCCAAGGCCGACGTGCTGACGGCCCTGGCCAGCCTGGAAGCGGAGATCCATCAGGGGAAACACTGATCCCCGCACGCCATGAAAAAGCCCCTTGCTCCGCCGGAGCAAGGGGCTTTTCCGTGAGAGGGGGGGTGGATCAGCCGCGCTGGATGTTTTCCAGCCAGTCCAGCCGTTCGCGCAGCTGGTGGATATCGTGGTCGAGCCAGGCGCGCAAAGCCGGGGATTCCTGCTGGCTGGCGTCGCGCAGATCCTCCAGGCGGGCCAGTTCGGATTCTCCCAGGTCCAGCAGCATGTCCATCTGCCGGGCCCGTTCCGCGTCGTCCAGCAGATGCAGGAAGCGGAATTTGAGGGCGATCACCAGCTTCGACAGGTCGGAGGAGGGGCGCAGCCGCGCCGTCAGCAGGGTTTTCAGCTCGCGTCGGCCGCTCTCGGAAATGGCCAGCAGGGCATCGTCTTCCATGCCCTTGCCGTCCACGGCGTCCAGCAGGCCCTCGTAGCGCAGAAGCTCGATGGAAAGCCCCATCAGATCCAGGGAGGGGCCCATGATGCGGCTGCAGAAATGGCGCACCGATCCGGCCAGATCGCTGTAGCGCATGGTCTGGTCGGCCAGGGTGCCCAGGGCGCACAGGCGCACGGCTTCTTTCGGCGTTAAGGTGTTATCTGCAAACATGGCGGCGGCCTCCGGGTCGTCTCCGAACCTCTAATATAGGAGCGAGGGGCGGAAAAGTCCAGGGGCGGGTCTTTTTTCAATATCCCGCCACCGCGCCGTCGCTGCGCGGGTCGAAGGCGCCTTCCAGCAGGCCGTTGTCGTGGCGCAGCACGGCGCCGGCATGGCCCATTTGATGGTCGAAGGCGTCCACCAGGGTCACCTCGTGTCCGGCCTCGCGCAGGGCGCGGATGAGCGAGGGATCGAAGCGGCTTTCCATCTTGAGGTCGGAGGCGGCCTCGCCCCGCCCGGCGCCCAGGCGCCAGCGCGGCGCGGTGACGGCGTCTTGCAGGCATTGCCCGAACTGGGCGTAGCGGGAATAGATGGCGGCCAGGGTTTGCGGCTGGCCGTCGGCGCCCATGCTGCCGTGCACCAGGAGGCGGCCGTCGCGGAAGCGGGTCAGCGATGGGCACAGGGTGCTGAACGGCTTGCGGCCCGGCTTCAGGAAATTCTGTCCGGCCTCGTTCAGGGTGAAGCTGGCGGCGCGGCTGTGCCACAGCAGGCCGAACTCGCCCACCGCCTGGGCGGCGCCGAAGGGGGCGGCCAGGCTATGGATGCAGCTGACGGCGCGGCCCTGGCCGTCGATCACGCCGATCCAGGCGGTGTCGCCGTCCTGGGCGTCGCGGCGCCAGGGCAGGGCGCGGCGCGGCGCGATGGAATCGGCCAGGCGGTCCAGCAGGGTTTCGCTGAGATAGGTGGTGGAATGGATGGTCATGTAGGCCGGATCGGTCACATGGGCATTGCGCACGATGAAGGCCTGCTTGGTGGCCTCGACAATGCCGTGGATGTGGGCGAAGCCCTCGGCCTGGCTCACATTCAGCCGTTCGAACAGCCCCTGGATCATCAGCGCCGCCAACCCTTGCGTGGGCGGCGGCAGGTTGTAGGCGGTGGCGTCCTTCAGGGGCAGCGACAGCGGGCGGCGGCGCACCGAGCGGTGGCGGGCCAGATCTTCGGAGCCCAGCGGGCTGCCGGAGCGGGCCAGCTCGGCTCCCAGATGGTGGCCGATGGCGCCACGGTAGAAATCGTCGAGGCCGCTTTTGGCCAGCCGTTCCAGCAGCGAGGCCAGGCCGGGCAGGCGCATGAGCTGGCCGGGAGCGTAACCGGCATAGGGGGCGGCCAGGCTTTCGCCCAGGCGGGCGGCGCAATCGGCCTGATAGCGGGTTACGGGGTAGGCGTTCGCGGCATGGTGGATGGCGTCGGCGAAGAGACGGGTCAGCGGCAGGGCGCCGCCCCAGCGGCCGCTGATCTCCAGCGCCGCCTGCCAGCCCGAGACGGCGCCGGCCACGGTGGCGGCGGCCAAAGGCCCGGTGGTGGGGATCGCCGCGAGGCCGCGGCCCAGATAAAGCTCGGCCCGGGCGGCGGACCCGGCGGCGCCGCTGGCGTCGATGGAGATGGGGGCCTTGCCCGGCTCGGCGATCAGCCAGAAACCGTCGCCGCCCAGACCGCAGGTATGGGGATAAACCACGCCGCAGGTGGCGGCGGCGGCGATGGCCGCCTCGATGGCGTTGCCGCCGTCGCGCAGCACCGCCAGACCGGCCTGCGCGGCCAGATGGTTGGGGGCGCTGACCATGCCGCGGGTCGCCATGGGTGTGTAAAGCATTCGCTGCGATCCTTTATCCTCTGCCGGGGGATTTTGCGGCATTCACCCTGTCTCGTCCAGAGCGGGAAGATAGGACAGGCCGGGAAATCGGGACAGTGATTTTGACATGACCGGTGTCCCAAAGGATTGCGGCGCGCCGCCGGCCGGTGCTAAAAGCCGCTGTTCCGTTTTGCAAGAGAGTTTGAGCATGGCCCAGGATTTCACCGAGAACGCCGCCATCCGCATCGGCTGGGACGCCCTGCACCGCGACGCCATCATCCTGTCGCAGAAGCTGCGCCATCAGGGGCCGTTCAAGGGCATCATCGCCGTGGCGCGCGGCGGCCTGGTGCCGGCGGCCATCGTGGCGCGCGAGCTGGATATCCGCCTGGTGGATACGGTGTGCATCGTCAGCTACGACGACAAGGTGCAGCGCGACGGCGAGGCCCTGGTGCTGAAACCGGTGGAGGGCGACGGAAGCGGCTGGCTGATCGTCGATGATCTGGTGGATTCCGGCAATACCTTCCGCCATCTGCGCCGCATGCTGCCGAAAGCCCATTACGCCACCGTTTACGTCAAGCCCAAGGGTCAGGACACGGTGGACACCACCGTCATCCCCATCGACCAGGACATCTGGATGGTTTTCCCGTGGGACGACGATCCGGCGAACTGGCGGCGGGACCGCTGACGGTTCGCCGGATCGTCCAGCCGCCGGAGGCGGCGGCGGCCAAGGGCGCGGAGGCGCCCGCCCGGCGAGGGAGAATGAGGCGGCGCAAGGCGCCGCCGAAAAAGGGTCCGGCGAACTGGCGGCGGGACCGCTGA